>JAAYRK010000031.1 GCA_012518815.1 Candidatus Epulonipiscium sp.
CGCCGGAGGTCGAGGGTTCGAGTCCCTTCTGGGTCGCCATTATTTAAATTTCCAGACATAATGTCTGGGTGTGGCTCAGTTTGGTAGAGCGCTAGAATGGGGTTCTAGAGGTCGCAGGTTCAAGTCCTGTCACCCAGACCAGTATATATTTTAAAATTTTGAATAGTAATACGGGCGCATAGCTCAGCTGGGAGAGCACCTGCCTTACAAGCAGGGGGTCACAGGTTCGAGCCCTGTTGCGCCCACCATTTTTTTGCCGGAGTGGCGGAACTGGCAGACGCACAGGACTTAAAATCCTGCGGTCCCTTAAAGACCGTACCGGTTCGATTCCGGTCTCCGGCATATTTTTATTTTAAAATTTTTTTGTGCGCATAGCTCAGCTGGATAGAGCGTCTGACTACGGATCAGAAGGTCGAGGGTTCAAATCCTTCTGCGCACGTTAGATGAGTTAGATGAAATAGGGACTGTCCTTTTGCTTTCAAGCTAAAAGCTAGCTTGCAACAAAAGAACAGTCCTTTTATTTTATTACCATATTTTATATATTTCATTTAATATATATTTTATCTTTTCTAATCCTCTTTCTTCATTTCTTTGTGCTGTTTTAAGCAGCATTATTGCTACATTTTTCCGACTTTCTGGTATATTGTAATCATGGTAAGAGTCTAAAGGAAATAGTTGAGACAATTGGTTCAAGGCATTAACGGCATTTTCGTAATATGAAATAGTTGAATCAAATAGTTTTTCGAATTTATCCATACGTAGTTTACTTTCTCTCAAAAATAGTACTGCAAATTTTTTGCATTTTGTCCAAAGGTACGAATTGCAGGCTAAGTTATTATAGTCTACTGTTCCTTGATAAATTCCATTTATTAAGATTCTGTAAGCTTTGGGGCCTATTGTATATCCTAAATCAGATTTTGAGTTGGGATAATTAGTTATATTTACTGCATATTCAAAGACATCTTTAATTGTTTTAATGCAACTTGATATTTTTCCATTTGTTATTGTATATGCCTTTAAAGAATTTTGGCCATTATAATCAGAGGGTGAAAATAGATTAGGTCCTATTACCCTTAAAGTGTTGGGTTCTATATAATAATAGCCACTTTCATCATATCCAACAATTAAATAATATTGTAGTTTATCATTATTAAATATATAGCATGGAAATGCCATATCAATAGCAGATTTAATTTTTTCAAACATCTCTTCATGATTATCATAGCCATTTATTTTTGAACTATAAGATGACAACTCTGAAAGGATCCCACCACAATTTTTAACAACTTCATTAATACATTCACTAATGTCATTGTAATTTAGATTATTAAAGGTTCCATCGTTATTTATTTTCATCGTAAATGCATATGGAGCTGATATCCATCCTGTTGAAACATGAACACCTAAAAAACTTAAAGATGATTTTATACAACTGATTAAAGAAAAGTCACAGTTAAAATATTTAATACCATGCAATAAAACCCGGCTTTTATTTTTTTCTTTTTTATTATTGATTTTATCGATACATAGGATTTCATTAAAATTTGTATCAAATAATTCAGCTAATACAGGTAAAAGGTCTGTATTAGGCAGGCTAACGCCATTTTCCCATTTAGATATTTCTAAAGGCTCTACATTAAGTAATTTTGAAAGATGGTATTGGGTAATTCCTGATTTTTTACGTAGTACAAATATTTTTTCTCCAACTTTTCCTCTATCCAACATAATAGCTTCTCCTAGCATAGTTTTTACTTATTAAGCTATTTAAAAATTTATTAATTAATATTTTAATTTCTTAATTATAATTATCAATAACATTATTATAAGTATTTGATATATAAATGTAAAGTTTAGATTTTTTTGAAAAGCTCTATTATAAAATTGCATTATTGTATTTTATTTAATATTTATTAAGATATTAATTAATAAAACTTATAATTATTTTTCCTATAGCCTAATGTATTTTTTTTATCTTTTAACAAATAATTTAAAGTAAGCATTAATTATTAACTGGAGGCATTATGGGAAAAATAATAATAGACAGTGTAGATAAAAGAATGACGGCACCTTTAGTAGAGTATTTAATAAATATAGGCTATCAAGTATATGGTATTGTTTTTGAGGGCTCTATTGTAATTAGCAACCGCTTATATTCTATTTTTGAGATATCGAAAGAGAATTTAAAAGAAGATCTATTAAAGCTATTTAATAATTTTACTATGGATGATTATTTACTTGTAGGTAACCCCTTGATTATTAAAGCAGTAGATGAAATAAAACCTAAGATTAAATACATAATACCAAAGCAAGAGACAGTATTAAAAGCTACAAATAAAAAGCAATTAATGGATCTTGCTTTAAACTTAGACATTAATGTGCCTCAAAATACTACTAGTAAATATCCTCTTATTGTTAAACTAAATGTTTCGGAAAATGTTAATTTAAAAGCCCACCAAAGATATAAAATAGCCACAAATAAAGAGGAATATAATAAGGCTTTAGCTTTTTTTGATGAATATAAAGATAATTTAATAATACAAGAATATGTAGAAGGAGATGCCTTTGGAGTTTCTATGCTCCTGGATCATAATTCTAAGCTTGTTGATTATATTATGCATGAAAGGCTTGTAGAATATCCTATATCGGGAGGACCTAGTGCAATTTGTATTTCACGATATAAAAAAGAACTAGTATTGCATGCTTATAAATTATTAAGAGAATTAAGATGGACTGGTTATGCCATGGTTGAGTTTAAAGGGGATTATCTTATGGAGATAAATCCCCGTTATTGGGGAAGCATGCCCTTATTATTTATAGCAGAATCTGCTTTTTTTAAGAATTATATTAAAATTTTAGATAATAAACATAATAATATCGATATTAATGATATTCCATATAAATTAAACAGGAAAATTTATTATTTTCCTCAAGGATATTTAGCATTAGTTTCTTATATTAAGAAAGGCAAAATAGTTCAAGCCTTAAAGACCTTAGCTAATATAATAACTGCAAAAGAAGGAATATTTCGTATTAAAAATCCTATTCCTTTTGTAAATTATCTAAAGTCCTTATTAAAAAGGAAATAATCTATGATAGGAAGGTTTAAATGAAAATTTGTTTGCATATACATTCTAATTATTCTCATGACAGTAAGCTATCTGTAGCAAAGATAATAGAATATGCAAAAGAATTAGGCTATGATGCAATAGCTATAACTGATCACAATACTGTAAGGGGCAGTATAGAAGCAAAAAAATATGGGGATAATAATATCAAAGTTATCATAGGAGCTGAATTTTCAACACAATATGGTCACGTACTAGCATATTTTATAGATGATTCTATTGAAAAAGATACCCTAAAGATTAGTAATTATCGTTACGACTTTTATGAATTAGTAAAAAATGTTAGAAAAATCAATGGTCTTCTTATATTAGCACATCCTTTTAATAGCAAGCTAAAAGATAACTTAGAAATATTAAAATACCTTGATGGGATTGAAAGATATAATTCCCGTTTAGATAGTTTTTATTGGAAGCAAAAATCTGAAAGATTTATAAGACCTTTATTAAATAAGGAAGATTTTATTTATCTTGCAGGGTGTGATGCCCATTCCTTAGAAGAGATGAAGCATTGTTTTATGCTTACAGAAGACTTTTTATTAACAGCAGATTCTTTTAAAAAAGCTTTATCTCAAAAGAGTATTATATGTTATAAGAATAATGTAAATTTTAATATTGCAAAAACAAAATTTAATAATCTAAAGAAGTTAAGAACAAAATTTTTACTGATAAATAGCATTCGGATAATAGTTGGTATTCTTGAAAACATTTATAATAAGACTGCAGGGTGTAAAGAATATGAGACTATATACATTGGCGAGGAAAGTCAACAAAAAGTTTAAGGAAAAACAAAAAGAAAGAGCAGGAAGATTTTTATCTCCTGTTAGAAGAATTGAAAGATTTTCAGTAAATGAAGATGAAAAGTTGGTATCCATGACTTTTGATGATGGACCAATGAATATGCCTATTAATCCTGTTATTGATCCTAAATATAAAAACTGGGGTCTTACTAGTGTTTTAATTGATATTATGAAAGATTATAATGCTAGGGGAACCTTTAATATTATAGGAACTACAGAATATAACTATCCTGATAAGCCTGGCAGGATCCATAAGCCCAATTGGAGCGGCATTAAGCACGACCATTATCCTCAGTTTGGAAAAGATAAATATGCGGGGGCAAAAAATCAAAAAGAATTAATTTACTTATTATTAAAAAATGGTCATGAAGTGTCTAATCATGGATATAAGCATGTTTTGTTTGGCAAAAACAGCATTATATATAGTAAGCGGGAATATTTTTCGAATATCAATGAAGTAGTATCAGATTTATTGCAATTACATGAGATGATTAAAAAAGAATTTAATTATGAGATAGTAATGTCACGACCACCTCATTATATTGATAAAATGCCTGATGGATTTAGTTCTTATGATGCATATGCCCTGGTAAAATATGATTATTTAGCTGCAAGCTTTGATGGAGGAGGCTGGTTGCCTACAGTTGGCGATTATAAAGAAGATGTTAAAAGGATGGTCGAACCACTAAAAAAACTACTTAAGGAAGATAAAAATGCTTTAAATGGCCAAATTATATTTCAAAAAGATGGCTATAATATGTCTTTAATGACCCCAATTGCTACTGCCTTAAAGGAGCAGCTAGAGATATTAAAGGAATATGGCTACAAGGTTATACCTGTTAGAGAATTAAAAGAAAAATATTGTTTTGAGGATTTTAATGACAAGTCAAAAAACTTTGAAATAGCTAGAGAGTTAGATAAAAGAGGATATATTATTGGTTATAAAAGCAATGAATTTAAGCCAGATAAGGAATTAACTATAGGTGAAATGCTTATGATGACTCTAACAAAGGATGATTATAAGAATCAACTAAAGAAGATTTATTCATCAAAGAAGGATAAGTTTTTATACTTAAGACAACCATATTATTTAGCTTTTTTACATTATGATAGATTAGATTTGATGGATAAGTATAATTATCTTGCAAGAGGTGAAGATATAAAGAGATTTTACTATGAAAGTTTTGGAATAAGTCCAAATATTAAAGGAAATAGTATAAAAAGATTTGAGTACTTAGAAACATTAAATAAAATAAAAGATATTAGAAAATAAAAGATAGGAACTTTAATTTTTTTGGATAAATAAAATCTAGTAGAAAGTTCTAATTATTTTATAGATTCCAAAGTAATCTAGATTAATTGGCAAGCTGCAATTTTTATGATAGTATGTTGACATAACTAGTTAACAACTAAGACATATTATCACAAGAGAGGTATGCCATGAAAAAGACAAGATATTTACTAGAACTTTTTGCTATAATATTTATCCTTTTTTTTGCTTTTTCACAAAATCTATATGCAAAAGAAAATATAATAGAAACAAATGTAAATATAATGATTAATAAAGACTTGCTAGGATATAATAAAAGCCCTATTATAAAAAACGGCAGGATATTAGTTCCTTTAAGGTCTATATTTGAGGCAATGGGAATTGAAGTTAGGTGGGATGAAGCTGAAAGAGCAGTCTATGCATGGAAAGATACTAATTCTGTAAAAGTGATCATAGATTCAAACTTTGCTTTAAGAAATGAAGAAATATTTGAACTGGATCAAGCTGCAATTATTTATAAAGATAGTACATATGTGCCTTTAAGGTTTATAGGAGAAGCTTTTGGAGGAGAAGTCATTTGGGATGAGCTTAGTAAAACAGCAACTGTAATTACTGAAATTATGTCTATGCCAATAATTCGCGAGTTTACAACGATGAACATTTATATAGACAATATATTAATGAAAAATGACTATAAGCCAGTAACATATAACGGAATTAAAATGATTCCATTAGAGCCAGTTTTAAAAGCAATGGGGGCAAAAAAATATATAGATGAAGAAACTAATGAAATAGTATGTATAAAGTACGGTGAGGAATTAAGAATTAACACAGGAAGTAAAATTGCTGTGATTAACAATCATTTGATTTATCCTATAAGCAGTATTTTGGATTATAAGGATATGCTATACGTTCCTCTTAGCTTGCTTGAAGAAGCTTTTAAAGTTAGAACTTCTTGGAATGCTTCTAGTAATAAAGTGGCCATTTTTAACAAAGAACTTCCTTTTGTATTACCAGTGTTAACTAAAGAAACAATAGCAGACGCAGTTATACCTCAAAATGCACCAACATCAGTTCCAGAAGGCAATACAAGATTGATGATTAGTGATAATCCAGAAAATTTAAATGAATATTCTATTCCCAATGAAATTGCTACTTTATGGCAAGACAAGGTAAATGAAGAAGAAGATATTATAGAGCATATTGTATTTGGTTACCACAAGAATCAATTTGATTCTCCCGTTCTTGTTGGGATAACTATTGAAAATTTATCTAAGGAAAATGATATAGAGCTAGTAAATCCTAGGGGAGTTGCTAGATATACAAGTAGGGATTGGGGGATTTATGATGTGGGCTTAAGGCTTGCTGAATTAAGTATTAGTGATTTACTTCCTCTTATTCCAATGAAAGATTTGGTAATAAAACCTGGCGAAAGTCAAGTTATAGACTATTTTTATGTAAATACTGATAACTTAGTTAGTTTTCAACATCAATTAAAAGTTAAGAAAAAATCGGGAAGCGGCAAATTAAATTATATTATCCGTACTGTAGTAAGTAAAAATGATGAAATTAGCTTAGATTCAATTAAAGATGACCCTTTACCGTTAGATCCTTATAGAAGGCATCCTAGAGGAACCTGGCCTTTTGCAAGGTTAGTTACGGAGCTTCCTAGATACGAGGCTGGAACATACCAGACTGCTTATTCTATATCAAATGGACTTACAGATAATATATTTTCTGCAGAAACTAGCTTTGGAAGGGAATATGGAACTATTGGAAACATTGGACATTATGGCGTAATTAATAAGATAAAAATCCCTATAGCAAATTATACGGGTTCTTCTAAAACAATACATATTCGCCTAAACCCTAGAGGTGGACGTTGTGGGGCAGCTGTTAAGACTAATGAAGGTTTTTTTACTGTTCCTGAAATGAGTTCAAAGGAAATAACAAAGATTATTGAATATGTTCTTGAGGATGGTAAAGAAGAATTAATTGAATTTGAGATAACTAATGCAGGAGGCTCTAGCCTTCCTATAGCCATTAATATTATTACATTAGAAGAATAGGAAAAATAAATTACCATATTAATACATTCTATCCACATTTTGTGGATAGAATGTGGATAACTGGAAAAATAGGGAATGAAATTATTCACATCGACATTGCAAATAAGTTAAATTTGTGATATTGTTTTTTTGTTTAGATTAAGGAGATGAAATAAATGTTAAGTGAATATTTAAATGCCCTATTTTTTATTTTTGTAGCTGAAATGGGAGATAAAACACAAATATTAGCTATGATGTTTGCTACAAAATATAAGATGTCAAAAGTACTTTTAGGGGTTTTAATAGGATCGTTTTTAAATCATGGAATAGCTGTTTTATTTGGTTTTCTTATAGGAGGACTTATTCCTGGTAGCACTTTGCAAATAATTGCTGGTTGTGCATTTATTTTCTTTGCTCTTTGGGGATTAAAAGAAGATGATGATGAAGAAGATGAGCAAGGAGCTAAAAAGCTAGGACCCGTCTTTACAGTAGCGGCAGCTTTTTTTATAGGAGAATTAGGGGATAAAACTCAGTTAACAGCTATTACTTTATCTGCAGATGCTGACTTTCCAATATTAGTATTATTGGGGACGGTTAGTGGCATGCTTTTAACTAGCAGTATAGGAATTTTTGTTGGAAGTAAAATAGGAGACAAAATACCTGAGCTTGCTTTAAAGCTTATTTCTTATGGGGTATTTTTGACATGTGGAATCGTTAAACTTAAAGGAGCTCTTCCTAAACATTATATTAATTTTTATTCTGTTAGTGTCTTTTTCCTTGTAATAGGAGTGTTTACAGGACTGTTATTAAAAGCTATCCTAGAAAAAAGGAAAAGAGGAGAAAAATCTTTATATCTAAAAACTGCTTCTAGTTTACAAGAGTATATGAAACAAATGAAGGAAAATATAGATGAAATATGCCTTGGGGAATGTCAATGTGGTAAGTGTTTAGGAGAAGCTTGTGTTATTGGTTACACAAAGGAAATTATTCAAGAAGGAATGGAAGAAGAAGCAGTATCTTTAGAAGAACATCATCCTTTGGATGAGTCTTCAAAGGAGAAAGATTTTGATACTATGAAACTTTTAGATAGCTTAGTGTGTACGATACAATATCTTTTAGATAATTATAAAGACGAGCATAAAAGAAATATTGCTGATGCAATAAGAAATAATCTGGAATTAGCTTTATTTGATGAAGCTTTGGATTTTAACGGTGACAAAAAAGCATATCTTAATTTAATTAAGGAAAAGGATATTTCAATGTGGGAGATTTTATTAAAGAGTCTTCAGCCTAAATAGCTGAAGACTTTTTTTATGCCAATAACTACCTCTTGAAAAATGTTAAGAAAATGTTACAATAATAAAGGATTAATTAATAATTTTGATAAAAAACTTAACAAATTTAAAGGTGATAAGAATGAAAAAAGTAATAACAAGCATAGTATTTCTTCTCTTTATAACTATATTACCGTCAACTGCTTATGCATCATCATATATAATGCATACAGTAAAAGAAGGAGAAACATTAGATACTATTGCAAAGGATTATAAAGTAAGCAATAATCAATTAAGCAAGTTAAATTATGGAGCAGATTTATATGTTGGAAATTTAATAAGAATTCGTCCTATAGGAGGGGAAAGAACCATTCAGGTTTATTTAAATGAACGAGTAATTGCTTGTGATCAATCCCCATATATGGAAGGCGGACGTACCTTTGTACCTATAAGGTTTATAGCAGAAGCCATAGGAATTGATGAAATTAATTGGGACGAAGCAAGGGAAGAGGCAGTTTTAATTAAAGATGAAGTTATACTCCGATTACCCTTAAGAAACAATATTGCTTTCATTAATGATGAATCCTATGAATTAGATGCTGCCATAAATGTATACAATGGAAGGACCTTTGTACCTATAAGATTTGTTTCAGAAGTTTTTGAAGTTGATGTTAAATGGGACCAAACAACTTCTTCAGTAAAACTGTATACTAAAGATTATATTGAAGTTAATAGGCCAGATGTGCTATTATCTCCAGTTACATCTTCTACATATTCAGAAGAAGATTTATATTGGCTGTCAAGATTAGTACATGCGGAAGCGGAGGCAGAGCCTTTTGAAGGTAAATTAGCTGTGGCTAATTGTGTTATAAACAGAAAGAAAAGTAAAGACTTTCCCAACACAATAAAGGGAGTCATATTTGATAGGAATTGGGGAGTACAATATACCCCTGTTGCCAATGGCAGAATCTATAACAACCCTTCAGAAGATAGTATAAAGGCAGCCCGTATGGCTTTAGAAGGAAATAATAATATTGGAGAATGTATGTATTTTTTAAATCCTAAAAAGTCTACAAGCAATTGGATAATTAAAAACAGGACTTTTTACCGCAGGATTAATAATCATGATTTTTATTTATAAAAACTAATAAAATTATTAATTGTGACATGATACTTCCAAGCTAGATAATCTAAATGATTAAAAACAAGATTATCTAGTTGGAAGTATTTTTTATTACAATTTAATTATTTCCAAAACATAGACATATAGATAGTGCTTTATTATAATTAATGTAATGTAAATTTTGTAAAAATATTATACAATAATGAAAAATGATAATTAGGGGGATCAGCTTGAAACTTTCAGATTTATTAAAGTATAACTGTATTTATATCCAATGCCATGATAATCCTGATGCTGATGCAATTGCTTCAGGATATGCTCTCTATGAGTTTTTTAAGGTCAAGGGTAAAAGTGTAAAACTAATTTATGGTGGCCGCTTTAAGATTACAAAACCCAATCTTATAAGAATGATTGATGATTTAAATATACCAATTGAATATGTAGAAGAATTAACTTTAAAAGACGAATTATTAGTTACTGTAGATTGCCAATACGGGGCAGGAAATGTTAAAAAATTTGATGCAAAAAATATATCAATCATAGATCACCATCAGCAAGAAATAAATAATGTAGAGTTAAGTGAAATAAGATCTTATCTTGGAAGCTGTTCGACTCTGGTATGGAAGATGTTACTGGATGAAGGTTTTAATGTTAATGATAATAAGGATGTTGCAACAGCCCTTTATTATGGCCTTCTTACCGACACAAATAGCTTTATTGAAATCCAGCATCCCCTAGATAAAGATATGAGGGACAATATTGATTATGATGCTAATCTTATCAGGATATTAAAAAATTGTAATTTTACTTTAGAAGATATGGAAATAGCAGGGATAGCCTTAATAAGACATTCTTATATTGATGCTTACCGTTGTGCAATATTTAAGGTGCATCCTTGTGATCCTAATATATTAGGTTTTATTAGTGATTTAGCCTTACAAGTAGATAAGATTGACACATGTATTGTTTATAATGAAACTAATGCAGGGATTAAGTTTTCAGTAAGAAGTTGCATAAGAGAAGTTATGGCATCAGAGATGGCAGCCTTTATGGCTGAAGGATTAGGTTCTGGTGGTGGGCATATTGATAAGGCAGGAGGCTTTATCAGTGAAAGCAAATTTAAAGAATTAAGTCTGGGAATGAATATAGACGGCTATCTCCATCATAGAATCAAAGAATACTTTGAAAGCTTTGATATTATTTATAGTAATAATCATAGTCTTGACATTAATACAATGCAAATTTATAGAAAAAAGAATTTAATTTTAGGTTTTGTACCTTCTACTGAGCTTTGTAAAGAAGGAAGCTCTCTGCTTATTAGGACGATTGAAGGAGATTTTGATATAGTTGCTTCAGAAGATATATATATTATGATAGGGATAAAAGGAGAAGTATATCCAATTAAGAAAGAAAAATTTTTAACTAGCTATAAAGTACTGGACAAAGCATTTATTTTAGAGGGAGTGGAATATTATCCTTCAATTAAGAATACAGTAACAGGAGAATATTATGATTTTAGAAATCATGCAATGACATGTATGTCAACGGGCGAGGTCTTGATTTATGCAAAGCCACTGACAAAGAACACAAAGGTTTTTACTAGCTGGGACCCTAGCAAGTATATGTCAGGGAAAGCTGAAGATTATATAGCAGTAAGAAAAGATGACTATAATGATGTATATATTATAGAAAAGTCAATATTTCATATGACTTATCAAAAATATGAATAAAGGAGCTAATCATGAAATATTTAATTAATCAAAAAATATTTAGTATAGGAGACAAGTATACAATTAAAGATGAATTTGGTAAAGATCAGTATTATGTAAAAGGTAAGATTTTTGCTTTAGGTGATAAGCTTAGAATTTATGATAACAATGATATTGAAAGGGTTTATATTGAACAAAAATTATTTAAGTTGCTGCCAGAGTATTTAATCTACTTAGATGGAGAATATACAGCCAAAATTAAAAAGGAATTTTCTCTTCTTAGACCAAAGTTTAAGATAGACAGCAATTTTGGCCAATATAGTGTTGAAGGGAATTTCTTAGGATATGATTTTAAAATCATGAAAAATGGGAACGTAGTTGCTTATGTAAGCAAAAAATTCTTTGCAATAAGAGATTCCTATGGAGTAGATATTGCAGATAATGAAAACGATTTATTGATTTTAGCACTTGTAATTATAATTGACCAAGTTATTCATGATGATAATCATAACGATAATTAGAGAAGATTATTATTAATAATAAGAAATATAGACAAATTTATTTTGATTTAGTTAATATAATAAAAAATACTTCCAAGTAGATAGCATATTTTAAATACTTACAATATACTATCTAACTTGGAAGTTTTTTTGTTTTGTGGATATAAAACTTTTGTTATTCAATGATATAATACTTTAGTTTTTCTTCTTCTGTTAATTCTCGGTTTCCTAACTCAGCTTTTGCTATGTCTACAAGACTCTTTAAGTGATAGTAGGGCATTAAAATAGCATCTTTACCATCATGGCTTAAAAATGTTTTAAAGTCTTTATCTACATCAAAAACCTTATCTATGCGAGCTAGTTTTTTATAATTTTCAGGATTCCACAATATTGTATCGCCAAATTCACCTATAGTTAATAGAAGACTGCCGTCATGGTTATATCTGCATTCTTTTAGGTTTTGGATATGACCAGTAAGTTCTGTTTTGTATTTTCCTGTTTCTAAATCATATATTTGAATACTTTTATCATCTAATCCAACAATTAGTTCCCTGTTATCATAACTAAAGTGAATTGATGAGGGTTCAAACAATATGTTTTCAATATAAGAAATCCTTTCATAGGACTTAGTATCGAAGACAAGAAGAGTATTGTCTTGACAAAGAACAAGAATAGAATCATCTTCATTAAAAGCCCCGCCTTTTATTTTGACATTATTGTCATTATTAAAAGTATAAATTATGTTACCTGTCTTTACATCATATAAATTAGCCTGGTCACTCCAATTTATTATTAAGGCTAAATCTTCCTTGTTAGAAAAAATTAATTGATTTGAATAACTATTATTGTTTATTGATAGTAGCTCTTTACATTCAAAGGGGTCAAATAATTTAACAGCATCGTCTATTTGTAATCCAACTATAGAAGCAGAAGGACTATATGTGTATCTTGTAAACGAACCAGTATTAATACTTGAGCTTTCTGAACCAGACAAGATATCGTATATTTTAATATACCCTTCTTTAATTAATACTGATATTTTGTTTCCATCAGGAGTAAAATATGCCTCTTCAATAGTGCCTTTAATATCTGTAAGTTTTGAAAATAAAGATTCATTTTCCACATCCCAAATATAAATATCAGAATCATTAATTGTAAGAGCTTTTGATCCATCAGGAGAAAATTTGCCATACCTTATATATGAGCTGTGTCCAGGCATTCTAGTTATGTAAGGATTTTTCATAGCTTTTAAAATATAAGCCTTATTAGAACTGTATCCAGAAATAGCGATTACATTATCAATCATATCCATCGAATAAATTAAATCATTATGATAGATATTCCAATTATCAGCAGTAATTCCTGTTTTAAGATCATAGAATAATATATCACCATCAAAAGAAGCAACTATTAAAACCGTTCCATCCTCAGATATCTTAAAGTTTGTTACTTTATCACCATGAGCGAAAGAATAAATTGTTTCTCCTGAATTAATATCAATGATATTAGCAAATTCGTTTTCTGTAAAAATTACAATATTTGAGTCTGCGGGATTAAAAGATCCTTTAGCCATAACAGAGGAATTTAATTTAATATTTATTATTTCTTTGGTATTTTCTATATTCCATATTTCTAAATTCCCTGTGCCTTTATCAAAAATATTATTAGAAGTTAAATCAAACATACCAGAAAAGACAGCAATTTTTTCATCGTCGTAGCTAAAGAAAATATTTTTGACATCATCGTTAAAAGATTTAAGTTCAAATAGTTCCTTTTTATTTTGAATATCATAAAGCCAGATACGGCCAGAATTAGTTCCTAATGCTAATTTTGTTCCTAATTTATTAAAAGCTGAACATCGAATAAATTCATCGCCTTCATTTTCAATAGTTATTGGTAAAGACAACAATTCATTTCCCGTTTTAGCATCAACAAGTTTTATATCTTTGTTTTTTATGTTTTGATTAATTACTAGCAATGTTTTATCATCTGGACTTAATTCAATGTCAGGAGCATAAGCTTCAATTTCCCATATTTTTGTTCCATTCGTAGTGTTCCAGGCGGTTACTCCCTTAGAAGTAGTTGATACAATTATTTCCCCATTGCAAGAAAAAAATGCTTTTTCATTAAAAAGGTGTGGCCAGTTATGAGGGAAAGTAAAAAGCAAATTACCGTTATTAGTATCCCATAAATAAATGTTTCCATCGCTACAAACAGTAAAAACTTTTGAATTATCAGGGCTTAGCTGAATACTTGTTACTCTTTTACGATGATCAAGAGTAATATCACTAAAAAAAGTATTATCTATTTTATATATTTTAAGTCCTTGACTAAGTGCATATTCGGCTTCTTCTACATAAGGGCGTTCGGGATTTTCAAGGTTTTTTGGAAGAGCTTCTAAAGCTAGAAGCATGGCAGTTCTTCTATCCCCTTCATTTAACAATTGTTCAGATAAACTTGATAGATATAAGGATTGCCCTTCAAGAGTTTTATTAACTTGTTGTTTTATTCTTATGGCTTGCCATGTGCTAAAGGAACCAAAGGAAAGAAAGAATAAGGAAAAGCAAACAGAAATAGTAATAACTCTTTTAATAAGTCTTTCCCTATGTCTTTGTCTAAGATCATCAAAGCCACATCCTAAGATAGGAGCTAATAATCTTAATAATTCTTTCTTTAAATTCTTAACTAATTCTTTTGTGTCTTGCCCCCTAATATCAGCAGCTAAGGGTTCAATTTCTTCTTTTTCTTCAATAATATTTCCGTTTTCATCAACAATTTCTTTACTAACAAAACGTAGTTGCTCGGGGAAAGATTCAATAGGTTCTCCTTCCACCAAAAGAGCTAATATTTTATCGTGACCATGAAGTTTTGAAAAAGTTTCAATTTCTTTTAATACCCATTTTGATTGGGGAGTACGTGGTGAACAAATTACAATAAGATATTCAGAATTTATTAAGGCTTCTTCTATACTACTAGCTAGATTACTGGAAGTTGGGAGTTCCTCTCTGTCTCTAAAAACACGATTAATTTTTTTCTTACCAATTTTCTTAGCTATTTTTGAGGGAACCCTATAGGTCTCAAGCATTTTATGGAGCTTTTCTGCTATGCTTTTATCAGGTTCAGTATGACGATAACTAATAAATGCATCGTATTTTGGCATTAAATCACCTGCTTATCATATTAAAAAATTTACTTTATATTTACTTTAGTGTCTGTAAAGATTTTTGCTGGGTCCATTAAATAAACAATTTTTATTTAAAAGGGACAACTTCTATATTGTCATAACCAATTTCTTTTATTATTTCATATACTTCCAGTAAATGTTCCGTTGAAACAGCAAAGTTCAAATTAGCTTCACCAATGCCTGAAGTGGTTACACCAATTACTTTGCCTGAATCATCAAATAAAGCTCCACCAGAATTTCCATGAGTAATTGGAATAGAAATCTGAATTAAATAAACACCATCCTGTTCCCAGGTATTTGATACAATTCCGGTTGAAACCGTATTAAAAAGTCCCAGTGGTGAGCCTATAGCCACAGCCATTTCACCTTTTTGAACATCTACCATTCCGCCTAAGCTAACGGGTTCAATGCCTATTTGCTCAGTTAGTTTTATAATAGCCAAATCAAGGGCAGGATTAGTACATACAATTCCTTCAACCTCAATTAATCTTTCGTCTGTAAGGCGGACATAAGCCCTTCTTCCACCTTCGATGACGTGGAAATTGGTTACTATAATACCGTCTTCAATGAAAAAGCCACTTCCCTGCACTTCGCCTCCAGCTGTATCAACAAAAACAGCAACAACCTTATGATCGTTTTCTTCAACAATTTCTTTTACAGACTTTAGTGAATTATCGTCAATGCTTGAATCTGAAGGGACATAAGACTGAACGGTATCTTCTGCATCAACCACTTCTTTTTCTTTCATTTCTTCATAGAAAGAATCAATTTTTTCATATCGGTTTTCCAGATCTTCTTGTTTGATGGATTCCATGTAAAGGTATTTTAATTCACCGTCATTTGTTTCAATAATAACGACATTATTATATAAAGAGGCTTCACCTTCTATATGTTCGATTTCTCCAGTTTCTGTTTCTCTGTCATAGTTAGCATAAACGGTAAAATCCATACTGAGAAGATACTCCGTACCAAAATCTTTGTTATTTTTTCCCATTACTTTTACATCATCAAATCGGACAACTTCTAAGCCCATCATGGCAAACAGAACATCTTCCTGAAGATTAAATAAATCATTGTATTCTGGTCCTTGATATCTGTAATTTTGATAAAATTCTGAGCCGCTGTCTGTACGGTCAAGTTCCCGGATGGCTTCTTTTGCAAATTCTATGATTTCTTCTTCCGTAAAATTGCTTCCATACAAAGTATCAGCTTGTTCAACTTTAAGACCAATATCATAAGCCCCATTGCTGGTGGTTGTTGTTATTCCTTCCACATGAGGTTCATCCGTGGGAGCCAAAAGAACGGACATGCCAAAGATGCCACCTGCTAAAAGAATCAGACAAACAACCGCTACAGCCGATATTCCAATGATTAAAGGTGCTTTGCTTTTTTTAGGCGCTACAGGACGATTGGGACCAGGGATATCAGGTCTGGGGCTGTAACTGGCAGCAGCTGCCTGAGGCCTTGTTACAGTTGTTTGTGGCCCTGCAGCCTGAGGAGCAGCATTCATTTGTTCGCCCAACAGATTTTTTAATAAATTTTCAAGTTTATATATGCTTTCATATATAGAACTTGTTGTTGCATCGATTTTATAGTTGCCTTGCAGATAGACTTCCATATTTTGAGAAGGTATTTTGTTTTCAACGATAAACGGAATAATAATTTTATTATTTTCCGCAGCTTCTCTGACTTCCCTCAGAACATCCTGTGAAGATTCAGCACTGGATGAATAAATAAAAACCATGGCACGGCAATTATGGATTGCCTTGAGTATGGCTGCATTGTAATTTTGGTGAGACTGAATGTTTTTATCAGAACTCCAACATTTAATTCCCTTTTGTTCTAAATTTTCATATGCGGCATTCGCTATTGCTTTATCATTCGATGAACTTGAAATAAAAATAAAACTCAATATTCTCACCTCGTTAAAAAGTTATTAAATTTAAACGATTAAACTATTTTACATTATATATAAAATTCATATTGTTTACAATGGTTTTAAAAAATTCCTGCTCTTAATTTAATCGCTGTTTTTTATGTATATTAAATGATTTTTAGGAAAAAATCATCAATATACAAAAGAAAGGAGAATAAAGTTATGAGTGAAACTATATTAGAAAAGACTGAAGGCAGAGTTAGTTATCATGATTCTGTTGAAGAAATGCTAAAGCGAATCCGTGAAGATGGTATGTCTAATGTATTTGATAGGTGGGAATTACAAGAAAAAATCAGATGTAAATTTTGTCTTCAAGGATTAAGCTGTCAACTTTGTTCTCAAGGTCCTTGTAGAATAAGCGAAAAAGGAGGACAGGATAAAGGGGTATGTGGCATTGGAGCAGATGCAATGGCCATGCGAAATCTACTCCTTCAAAATATAATGGGGGCAGGGACATATAGTCATCATGCCTATGAGGCCTTTAGGACTCTTAGGGCTACGGGAGAAGGGAAGACTCCTTTTAAAATTACTGATGTAGATAAATTAAAGTGGATGTGTGAAAAATTAGGGATAGACAGCAACCAAGATATTAATAAAATGGCTATTGATTTGGCAAATTTTCTAGAGCATCAAATGAGAATAGGCAGTTGTGAACCTAACAAAATGGTAGAAGTTTTTGCTCCTAAAAAACGAAAAGAGCTATGGAAAAAAACTCATCTTTATCCAGCAGGAGTTAATCATGAAGAAGAAATTTGTGTAGCTAGCTGTCTTACCAATGTAGACGGGGATTATGCTTCTTTAGCTAAAAAAGCTTTACGTTTAGGTTTAGCTACCATATATAATGCACAAATTGGACTAGAAATGGTACAAGACATTTTATTTGGAACACCAAAACCCCATGAAGTTACAGTAGATTTAGGAATAATGGATCCGGATTATGTAAATATCGTATTTAATGGACATCAGCCTTGGGCAGGAGTAGCCGTCCTAGAAAAAGCTAGAGATTCTAAAATTCAAGAAAAAGCTAGAGAAGCTGGTGCTAAAGGCTTAAGAGTAGTAGGTTCTATAGAAACAGGACAAGAACTTCTTCAAAGATTTGAAGTTGATGACGTTTTTGTGGGACTTATGGGCAATTGGTTAGCAATAGAACCCTTATTGGCAACGGGAACTGTGGATGTAATGGCAATGGAAGAAAACTGCTCGCCTCCTGCAATTGATATGTATGCAGAAAAGTATCAAGCTACTTTAGTAAGTGTAAGTACTATTATTGGTATTCCTGGTCTTCAACATGCAATACCCTATCATCCTGATAAAGTAGAGGAAATGGCAGACAAATTAATAGAATTAGGAATAGAAAACTTTAAGAAAAGAAAAGGTAAGATAGTAGCCAAGGTTCCAAAAATTACACAAAAGGCTATTGCGGGTTTTTCGACAGAAGCAGTCCTTGAAGCCTTAGGAAACAAACTAGATCCTTTAGTAGATGTTATAGCTCAAGAAAAAATTAAGGGAGTAGTAGCCCTTGCAAATTGTTCATCATTAAGGAATGGTCCTCAAGACTGGAACACTGTAAACTTGACAAAACAACTGATAAAAAAAGATATATTAGTTGTTAGTGGTGGTTGTGGTAATCATGCTTTAGAATTAGCGGGCCTGTGTAATTTAGATGCTTTAAATATTGCAGGAGAAGGTTTAAAAGAAGTATGTTCTGCTCTAAAAATACCACCAGTACTTAGTTTTGGGACATGTACTGATACAGGCAGAATTTCAATGCTTGTTACGGCTTTAGCGGATCATCTTGATGTTGATGTATCTGATTTACCTATTGCCGTTACGGCTCCAGAGTGGATGGAACAAAAAGCAACTATTGATGGAGTATTTGCAGTGGCTTATGGAGCCTATACCCATCTATCTCCTACGCCTTTTGTAACAGGTGCTCCTGCCTTAGTAAAATTATTAACAGAAGATGTAGAATCTATAACAGGAGGGAAAATAGCCTTAGGAGATGATCCAATAGAAGTAGCTAACAATATAGAAGCCCATATCATATCTAAAAGAAAAGCTATGGGATTAAAATAAAAGGGGCAGATATCTGCCCCTTTTATTTAGATAATGATTTATTTAATTTCTCCTACATATAAGAATGCATTTTCTTCTTCATCATATCTAAAATAATACTTTTTATGACTTGTACTGTCTTTTTCAAAGTCAACATATTTTTCAATATCTGCTTCAACAACAAATCCATCGACTTCTCCTTGTTTATTAAGAGCTATTTCAGTAGTTTTTACGTTATTAACTTCGAAATAAATATAATTTTTATCATAATCTTTATTATTTTCGTTTACTTGTTTACTTAGTTCTATATAATAATTTAAATCTTCTTTTATATATGTTTTATGAAAAAAAGAAGAAAGATTTCGGGTTTACTATAACATTTCGCATAATTAGAATTATATGTAAAACAGAAATAGTTTACAATAAATTTTAAATATTCCGTAATATCTTTACTGTAATTATTAAACAAACTTTTGGACGTTATGATATCTAAATTTTATACTTAAGAAATTGCCGTAAAAACTTAATAAATAATTAAGAATTAAGCTAAAAAAATCTTTAGAAATTACAGTTATAATTTGAATATAGTCTCATGAGAATTAATAAATAAAAGGAGGTGTGCTATAATATTAACAATCATTAATACGAAAGGTTGTATCGATTATGGAAGGTTATAAAGTTTTAGTTGTAGATGATGAAAAAGAAATAAGAGATGCCATAGAAATATATTTAAAA
Organism: Candidatus Epulonipiscium sp.; assembly: GCA_012518815.1. GTDB lineage: Bacteria > Bacillota > Clostridia > Lachnospirales > Defluviitaleaceae > JAAYML01. Next base: position 19,757 of record JAAYRK010000031.1, read on the forward strand.
AATGAGGGAATAATTGTATATCACGCTAGAGACGGCATAGAAGCAATGGATTTACTAGTAAAAGAAGAAGTACATTTAATTATTATGGATATTATGATGCCTAGGCAAGACGGAATTAGTACGACCTTCAAGATCCGAGAAGAAAAAAACATCCCAATTATCATGTTATCAGCTAAGAGTGAAGATACTGATAAGATTTTAGGCTTACAAGTTGGTGCAGATGATTATGTTACAAAACCTTTTAATCCTATTGAATTGATTGCCAGAGTTAAGGCTCAGCTTAGAAGATATATGAAATTAGGTGTTTATGAAGGATTAAAAAAAGTAATCGATATAAACGGTCTTATTTTGAATCAAGATACAAAAGAAGTTATTGTAAACGGGGAACAAGTAAGACTGACTTCTACAGAGTATAAAATATTAGAACTTCTTATGTTAAATGCTCCCAGGGTATTTTCAATCGATGAAATTTACGAAAGGGTTTGGAATGAACCTAGTTATAATGCGGAGAATACAGTGGCAGTACATATAAGAAAAATAAGAGAAAAAATTGAAATAAATCCTAGTGAACCAAGATATTTAAAGGTGGTGTGGGGAATTGGATATAAAATTGAAAAGTGAAATAAAGTTAAGTCTATATGCCTTTGTTATTTTATTATTATTTTCTTTTAGTTTTACCAACACTTTGCGATTATTCGATGATTTTCCAGAGCGCTTTAAAAATAGCTATTTTGATACAGAAAGATTTAGAAGGGAAATAGAAGGTTTTTTTGATTTGTTTGTGCTTACTCAGTTAGAATATGACGAATTCAAAGAAGCACATATTGAAGATATGTATGGAAATCCAACTCAATCATATGTTGAGATGGAGGAAGAAAAAGCTGTTTTTGAACGTTTGGAAAGAAACTACAAATACTATATTAAGACACTGTCGGGTAAAACATATAGTAATTTAAATGAAAACGAAAGTTATGAAACACTAAAAGAGTCAAGTTATTTTATTAGAAAATTTCCTTATCATACAAAGGGGAACGATGTATTTATTGATCTTAACCGCAATTTTATTGATAGGGGCTTAACTGGATATATTGCCGTACCTAAAGATGAAGAATTTCATAGTTTAATAGTAGAAAATATGTATGACTATGAAGATTCAAGAATTCGGTACTTTTTATTTTTGGGTATTAGTGCAGCTATATTAATTATTAGTGTCTTATTAGGCTTAATGTATATAAAAAAATATGGAAAAGAACCTATTAAAATGATTGAGCCTCTTAAAAAGTTTTATACTTTTCCTATTGATATAAAACTAGTTATTTTATTAATAAATATACTTATTCTTTGGGCTATTGACCCTGTTGTAATATATCAGAGTAATTATAGATTTTATTATGGGGGCTCTTTGGATCTTTTTGCTTATACTGTTTTCTTAGTATTATTAATTATTCAAGTCATATTTCTTTTACAGACATTTAAATCAATGCAGCAAATAAAAACAGAATGGAGTAAAAGTTTTATTATAAATACTAAGAATTCTCTTTCAGATAGTTTTATTTTTAAAAGCTCTATACTAAAAATATTTCTTATTTTAGGAACAGTATCAATTCTAGGCATAATTGTTGGATTAGTTTTACCAGTTATAGAAGCAGTTGACTTGATAGTATTATTTCCTTTAGGCTTAATACCTACAATAGTCATATTAGCTTATATTTTTAATAAGTTATCATATTTTAATCGAATATTACAGTATTCAGAAGATATTATTGAAGGAAGAGCAAATAGCGATATTATAGTAAAGAATAAGGCTCCCCTATCAAGATTGGCATCTAATATGAATCGTATGAGACAGGGAATGGATTATTCTCATAAGGCACAATTAAAAAGTGAAAGACTAAAAACTGAATTGATAACCAATGTAAGCCATGACCTTAGAACACCTCTTACATCTATCATGACTTATTCTGAGTTATTAAAAAAAGAAGACATATCTGAAGAAGAAAGAAAAAAATATATAGATATTGTTGAACAAAAATCTAAAAGATTAAAAGTACTTATTGATGACCTTTTTGAGGTATCAAAAATGGCTAGTGGAAATATTGAATTAGTAATAGAAAGAGTAGATATAGTACAACTGATGAATCAAGCCTTAGGAGAATATGATGAGAAGATTAAGGAGTCTTCTTTAGCCTTTAAGGTATCGTCATCTAGCCCACATATTTATGCCATGGTAGATGGACGAAAGATGTGGAGGGTATTTGATAATATAATAAGTAATATTTTAAAATATTCCTTGGAAAACACCAGAGTATATATTTCAACAAAAGAAACAGATAATAATATAATTATTAGTTTTAAAAATATTTCAAAATATGAACTAGAAGAAAATATAGTAGAACTTCTCGAAAGATTTAAAAGAGGAGATAAATCTAGAAATACTGAAGGTTCTGGGCTTGGCCTTGCTATAGCACAGTCTATAGTAGATAATCATGGGGGAAAGCTTGATATAGAGTTAGACGGGGATTTATTTAAAACAATAGTAACCTTAAAAAAATAAGGCTATGCATTAACGGTTGAATAACCGTTAGTGCATAGCTTTTTTGTATTAATGAAG
>JAAYRK010000032.1 GCA_012518815.1 Candidatus Epulonipiscium sp.
ATTTCAATCCACGCCCCTACACGAGGGGCGACAGCACTCCTTTGACGCGTTTATTTTAAAGACACTAATTAAAGAATTACGCGAATCAAATTAATAAAGATATTAACTCTTACTATTAATAATAAATTCCTTTAATAAATAAGGTTTTTCATCATCACGAGCAATTCAGTTATTAAATGTGTACTTTAGTATCGCATTATAATATTAATGGATCATTAACATCAATATTTCTCTTTGCTCCATGATATTCAACTCTGTTTTTCCAATTATTCCCTAAAAAATAAAAACAAATACTATCAACTTCTAAATTCGCTATTTTTAGAAGACGATGTTTTAATTCCTCAAACTGAGATGGATCTACGATACATTCAAATACAGAATTTTGTACCCTTTGTCCATAATTTACACATTCTTTAGCAACCAATCTTAACCTTCTGATTCCTCCTTCCTCAGATGTGGCAACATCATAAGATACAACAACCTTCATTCTAATCACCTCATTAAAAATGGAGGATATCCATCCAAATCTTCTCTAAGATATCTAGCCATTAATAATGCCTGACTGTAGGGTATTATTCCTATTTCAATTTTTTCTTTAAGAAAAGGATGAGTAATAACATCCTGCTTTCTTTTTTGCCAAACTTGTAGAATTCTCTTTTTTGCTTCTGTCTCTATAAAAACAGCTCCATTTTCTTTTACTAGAAAATCACTTAATTGAATTTGTCTAGTATTAATCAATGTTACTACAAAACGATCTACTATATAAGGTCTTAATTCTTCCATCATGTCTAATGCCAGAGAAGAACGTCCAGGACGTTCTTGATGAAAAAAGCCAACTTGAGGATCTAATCCAACCGTCTCTAAAGCTGCTTCACAATCGTGAGTTAATAATGTATAAAAGAATGACAAGAGAGCATTTATTTCATCTCTAGGAGGTCTTCTACTGCGTCCATTAAATCTTTCTTTGAACTCTGACCTAAAAATTAGTTCTGAAAAAACGCTATAATAATTTTTTGCTGCCTCACCTTCAACCCCACGCAATGAATCCAAATCTTTCACTTTATCAATATTCTTGATGGAAATTGCCAAACTATTTACTACTTTGTTCACTTTTTCGCTATTAATAGTCTCTTTATGATCTCTTATCAATCTTTGAAGAACACACCTACAATTAAAAATTTTACCAATAATAAAGCTTTTAGATATATCCAAACAGACATTCTTATCATCAGATATTCTATAATGTTTTCTCCTTAATCTTACATTGCCTTTAATTGGATTTTGGATGCTAACTAAATATTTTCCTGAATATGAAATAAAAGAAATTTTTATATCCTTAGATGAACACATGTTCATTAATTCAGGAGTAATAGTTACAGGTGCAAAAATTACTATACTTTCGATATTATGAGATGGAAACTGAGCTACCTTTTGACTTCCTTTTTTAAAAACAATAGTTTCTCCTTCTTTAGACATTCCCATTCCTGAACTGGTAATATAAATAGTGTTTAATAATTTTCTCATATCTTATTCCTTTTCAGTTAACTTAATATTAATATAGCGCTTAACCGATTTATAAGACTTTTTAATTTTAGGTAAGCAAATATTATATAAAGAACAATTGGAACACTTAGTTGAATACTGTGCTAAAATAGTTTTGTCATTCTCTAATGTTTCATGCATTTCTTTGGATAATTCATAAACTTCTTGTCTTAATAATTTGTTTAATTGCACTAAATGCCTATGTCTTGTCTTCCCATAATATAGATAACCAATCTCTATAGTTGTCTGAAACATCTCTTCTAAACACATAGCTTGAACACAAAGTTGAATAGCATCTCTATTATCTTCTTTTGGCTTTCCAACTTTATATTCTACAGGAATAATCTCATAAAAGTTATCTTTAGAAGGAATATAACAACCCGATTTACTTAATCTAAATTCTACTGCATCTGCAACACCATAAAATCCTAAGTGATACGAGATAAGAGGCATACTTCTACTAATAAAATAATCTTTTCTTGATTCGAAAATAAAAGGATCATCAACTTTTTCATGTAATATCTGACCTTTTACTGTATGTACATTTTCTACCCACTGTTGCTCCATATGTATTAATGCCCATTGCCTTTTACAATAATAGAAATGTTGTATAGCTGAAATCATTAGCAATTCATCATCAGTATACAATAAAACAACCACCTCTATCTTCCATCAATTTCTTCCATTTCTAGTCCTTCTAAAGGCTCAACTGTAATAATATAATCATTAACATCTTTTGGCTCAACGAGTCCTTCTTTTAGAGTAATTTTAACACTTTTGTGTACTCTTGCTGAGGAATACTGCCCATTAGGACTATCATGTTTCCACCAAAATACTTTTACTATTTCCATACTTCCTTCAGGTCTTGCTGATGATGCATCATTTTCAAAAAGTTCAATTAGTGCCCTTTTTATATCTTCTACATCATTTTCATCTAAACCTGTCTTAGATGCTAGTTGTGGATTAATACTACCTGCAAAAGTGTATAGTCCAAAATCCACGCGATGTTTCATACCCATAGTATCTGAAGACTTACTTTTCCCATCTCCCTCACTATTAACACTTTTTGTAATTTGAATACTTGTAATATTAATAGGCGATACGCTAAATGCACTCTGAATAGATACAGGTCCTCTTACTCCTACTGATACTCCTTTTGTTTCTCCACCTTTAAATGCAAATACTTGCCCAAAAGCTCTAACATCTATCCATTCTTTACATGCTGCCTCATATAATTTATCTTTATCTTTCAAAACATCTTTAGCTAATGTTTTTTCAACCCGATCTTTTAGACTCTTATATTCATCAATCTTATTATCATCAGATTGAACAAATATCTTCTTACCATTTTGCATTAATCTGTTTCTAATTTTTCGTTTAATACATACATCAGAAATTTCTCCTATACCGTCATAATTAATACGTGGCCTATTCCCATTTAAAGGATCTCCATTAGGATTTGCATTTTTAACACTAAGAATAACTAAAAAATCATACTTATTATTTAACATTTTATTTCCTCCTTTTTGCTTAATGCTGCACGTTGGCAGTGATAAGCTAATAAAAACTCACCAGATAATTCTGTGTCTTTTATGAAATCCCCTGGTTCAAATAAATTCATTACTTCATCAATCAATTTTTCTCTGCTTTTTCCTTTTTCTTTTAGTCTTTCAAAAGATGGTCTTAATGCTAATTCAATTATTTTCCATGTTGTAAAAGGATGCTGGGCAAATCTCTGCATTAACCTGTCAGCATTTGTTAACCTGTTTTCATCATTCGTATCCAATGCCCATCTTTCAACATTTTGTGCTATTGCAAGTAACCTACCGTATAGATAATCTCTTGTTCTTCTTTCCTTATCAAGTGCCATACCAATTTCCTCCTTCCTATAATCATAGCAATATTTTCTATACAATGCACAAGTAATACTAAGAGATTTATCAAAATTCCGATGTTCTTCAAATGCAACTCTATTAACAGTTTTTCTAATAGAATTTTGAACTAAGTCTAAAGGAATTTTTTGTCCATCTACAATACAAGTTAAAATCCTATCTATAATTTGCATTTTAACTTTTTTATTGCTTTGCTCTTTCTCACCAAGAATCGTATTTGCAATATCTATTGGAGCCGGTGCCCCAACGAATACATGAGGCTTTTTATAATAATGAATCCAACTACAGGATGTATGCCACCTCTCCAACCTATTTATAAAGTCTTCTGGATTCATTTCTTGATAATATGTAATAGACAGCCTTCCATCAGTAACTGATTCAAGACTCATTAATACAACATGATCGATCGAATCTAATTTGAAATTATATCCTCTTAATTTCATATTAATTTTATTTGCAACTTCTTCTCCAGTATAAGCAACATCACTTTCTTGACTTTCTCCACCTAGTAAATCAAAAGTATCATGAAAAATATTGGCAGTTTCTAAGTTCGATGTTCTCCAACAAATAATTGTTTTCTTGTCGTTATTATATCCTTGTCTTGATATCAGCCATTTTAGAGCATTATGAGCCTTTTGAGAAACTTCATAACTAACCCCATAACATTGATCAGGTTCTAGAAATCTTCCTTTATAAGTAAAACCCTCTGAATCATTTGAACTTATTATTTTCGCATTAGCACACATATTATATAAATTTTTTGGATGATTTATTGCAATAGGAACATTCTTTCCTAACACTTGACAATAACCTTTTGTTTTAAATGAAGAACTATAGTACTCTTCCCAACTCTTAAAAAGTGTAATATCTCTCCATACACGACTTTCTTTTATATCCATTTGTTCAACGCACCATCTTACAAAACCATCATTGTTTTTTAGACTCCCGTTATCATCCATAATTATCACTTTTGTGTTTATTAAGTCTTCCATAAGAGTTCCTTTTATTACATACTCATAAATAGCTTTTATTTTATCATGAGTATTATTTGATATCATCCATTGGTATAAATTTTCGCAATATTCTTCATATCCATGCCACTTTCCCCCACCATATTTTTTATAATCGCCAGCTAAATATTGTACTTTATCACATAGTGGATGTGGAGAGGGATACTTGCCTGATCTACCACTAGACTCCTCAGTACAAGGTATAATTATGTTAGGCTCATCTTTATCTAAAATATGAGCTCTTAAAAAATTACCCTTTTCATCAATAACTACCTCTATCTGTGCCTTTGCAGTAGTGTGAAACATCGGTAATAGTGGAACCATTTCTTCACTTTCTACAATACCTACCTGTGAAATATTATTTTCATACGTTTCATAAAGTCTTTGTATCCAACTCATAGCCCACCTCCTTATAACCATCTAGTAGCTTAGGCTCACTAATTCCTAATGTTCTAATCCTCTCAAAATCCATTTCTTTTATTATCTTTGGAGTTGCGTCTACTAAATCAATTGAAAATTTAATAATACCATCTTTCATTATTGGCTTCCAAAAATACGCTTTTAAATTGTTTTCTCCAGTTTCACTTGGATAGTCAAATTTATAAAACATTCTATCAAACTGTAGCTCCCCATAATTATCATAAAACCCTTTTTTAACGCCATATACTACAGGTTCAACATATGCCTGACATTCCCGTGTTCCAAGAAAAACGTCTCTCCTCCCTCCTTTTTCAATCATTCTCTTTGCTACAAAGAAATGTTTGTTTTCGTTTCTGTCAACTTCTAAATCTGGTCTGTTAAGGTTCCATTCAAAATGAGCACGTACTTCATACTCAACATCACATAAATATGTATAATATGAAAGGGTATTACCACCATTGTAATTTATAGGCCTAATTCCTTTATTCTGAGTTCTGATAGGATTTATAACCCTTATTTCATCGATAATCCAGTGAAATGTCGGTTTCCAATATATGCTTTCACATATTCCCTTTAATGCTTGATACGTTGGAATTTGATATGTGAACTTTTCTCCTCCTACCCGAGTTATTGGATCAGTAAATAGTGCATACTTTCCATAAACTTTAAACTCAACTTGATTTCTCATGTTCTCCTCCTATAAAATTTTGGCTTCCATAGCTTTTGATTCCATCAACAAACCATAAATATCATCATAATAGGCTTCTGATAAGTAATATATTCCTGATTCCTTTTTAGTTTCATATATAGCTTTCTTTTTACATAGGGCTTCAATTTGATATTGAAATAAATTAACTGAATGTCTTTGAGCTAATTTGAGATATGCATAGCTCTGCTTTAATGAATGTGCTGCACATAAGCCTGATATTATTTCTTCGCTCTCATTGTTATATGGAACAATAACGCCCTGTGTATATGTATCGATAGCCCGATATTTTTGAGCTGCAGTATCAAAGGCATGAGTAAGAACTATTTGAGTAGGTTGTTTTCTAAACCTAGCTGCCTCCATAGACTTATTATTTATTGACAATAAATTAAATATATTATCTTGAATTCCCCCATCTAACTTCACTAAATAAGACATTTCATCTTTTCTCTTAAAAAAGTAGTATTCATAATATTTTTCCAAAGCCTTTGGACTAAGCAAATCATCATCAAATCGTTCAGGTAAAACTTTATATTCTTCTAGAATTCGCTCGGTTACTTCTTTCCCTATTAGAATATCTTTTAATCGGGACAAGTTCTCGTTTTTGGGGTTGATTATGTAAACTTTACCTTTACCTTTCATTAAACCGTTTCTATTACAACGTCCAGCAGCTTGGACTATAGAATCTAACCCTGCTAAATATCGAATAACTACATCAAAATCTATATTTATTCCCGCTTCAATTAATTGTGTACTAACACAAATAATTGGTTCTTCTTCCCCTGCTCTTGCTAGATTAAGCTTATCAATCATTTCGTTCAAACGTTCCATACGGTGAACAGGACACATACTTGTACTTAAATGATATACATTCTTAAAGTATTCAATTAATCTTTTTGTAATTTTTATTGCAGAATCCTTTGTATTAACAATTATTAAAACGCTTTGCCCCCCTTTCACTTTCTTTAATGCAAACTCTGATATTTCATCATCATCCCATCCACCATACTTTGTAAGATCTTCTACGCTAGTTCTCGAAAACTCTTTATATAAGTTGTTTGTATCTTTAATGATTATATTTTTGCTATGAATATTAAGTGCATATGACTTAGGATCAACTCTATCTAAAAGTGGTTGAGTTGCTGTACACAATACAATAGATGAATGACATATTTCCTTGAGAAACTGTATTGCAATATTAAATAAATAGATAAACTTTACTCCTAATGTTTGTATTTCATCAAAAATAATTATGGAATTAGCTAGTTGATGCATTCTTCTGACACTTCGCGTTCCTCCTGCAAATAATGTATCTAGAAATTGCACCATGGAAGTGAAAATAATAGGGGCGTCCCAATTCTCTGATAATAGTTTTGTTGTAGGTGTTTCTTCATCCTCAGTTAGATTTGAATGATGTTCTAAAACAATGGTTCCAAACTCCTCATCAATTTCTAATATATCCCTAACTTCTTGTGCATTTTGATCAATAATAGTATTGAAGGGCACAACATAGATTATTCTATCCATCTTGTTCACTTTCGCATGATGAAGTGCAAATCTAAGACTAGATAAAGTCTTGCCTCCACCTGTCGGGACAGTAAGTTGAAAAATATCATTATTAGTTTTCGCTACATTTTTACAGTTACTTGATATCTCTGTTCTTAATCTATCTATCTTATTATGGATCTGGAATTTAGAAATATGATTCTCTAACCTTTCTATTAGGCTTGTCCATTCTATATATTCATTTTTCAAACGCATTGTTTTTCCTATTGGTATTTGAAAATCTGCCGTATCTTGTCTATCCGCATCTATTAAACAACTAAACAGGTATCTTATAAGCAAACCATACATATAAAAAATTGTTTTATTGTCTTTAAACTTCTTTATACAATCAAGATTATTCTTTAGCGGTGTAAGTAAATCTTCATTTGTTAGGCTATTAATAAGAACTTTCAATTCTTCGTCCAAATTATTTACTGCTTCTTTTAATCTGTTAGCTGTTTCAATCTTCTGCATTTTTTCATGCAATAAATTGTTTCCATCAGGCGTTAAACAGTCAATCAATCCTCCATGATGAGATTTAATAATTAATGCAATAATTGATTTAATTGTCTCATCTAAGTTTTCTAGTTGGTATATATATTGTGCTCCTATTGTTGAATGGTCTACTTTACCTTTCCACACTCTTGGATCCATGTAATCCTCATCATCTTTATTCAATAACCCAATTTGAGATTTTATGTATAAATTAAATAGTTTTGTTTGTTTTCCCAAATCATGAAGTATTCCTATTAACTTTCCCCATGACTTCATTCCAATTTTATCTGCATATTCTCCTGTTAAACGTGATGTCTCGAGCAAATGTTCTTTTACTGTTTGAATCACATTATCTTCTTCTCTGTAATGTGCAATAAATACTTCACCTATATTCATGATTATTACACCCCCTTTTATATTAATATTA
>JAAYRK010000033.1 GCA_012518815.1 Candidatus Epulonipiscium sp.
AAAGACAGTAAAGGAGAAATATATTTAGTTGATACGACTTGCTCTCATTTGGGATGTGAATTAAAATGGAATAATGCAGAGAAATCCTGGGATTGCCCTTGTCATGGTTCAAGGTTTACTTATACAGGAGAGGTTATTGATGGACCTGCAATAAAAGCATTAAAAAGGCTAAATTATAATTTTAAATGATATTTATTTTACTAACCTTACAACAATATGATATAATGATAAAATTGAAGAATGAATAGAAAACTAGGGGGAAATATATGAGTGATTTAATAATACCAGAAAAATATACTTCTTATTTATCAGTAATAGAAACAGTAAAAGCAATAAAAGAATTAAAAGATTTCTTTGAAGATACTTTAGCAGAAGATTTAAATTTGTTAAGAGTATCTGCACCCCTATTTGTAAGACGTAAAAGTGGATTAAATGATGATCTTAGTGGGATAGAAAAGGCAGTTTCTTTTGAAGTAAAAGGAATAGGTGGAGAAATAGTAGAGATAGTTCATTCTTTAGCTAAATGGAAAAGAATGGCTCTAAAAAAATATAACTTTTCTGTTGGTGAAGGCCTTTATACAGATATGAATGCCATTAGAAAAGATGAAGATCTAGATAATCTTCATTCTATATATGTAGACCAATGGGATTGGGAAAAAATAATAAGAAAAGAAGATAGAAATATAGATACTTTAAAAGAAATAGTAATAAAAATTTATGGAGTATTCAAAAAGGCAGAAAAATTTGTCTCAGACTTATATCCAAGTATTAAGCCAATTTTACCTGAAGAAATCACTTTTATGACATCCCAAGAGTTAGAAGATAAATATCCTACTCTATCTCCTAAAGAACGGGAAGATGCTGCTGCTAAAGAGCATGGTGCAATATTTGTAATAGGAATTGGTGACAAATTAAATTCTGGAGAAAAACATGACAGTCGTTCACCAGATTATGATGACTGGACATTAAATGGAGATATTCTTTTTTGGTATCCTGTATTAGGAAGGGCTATGGAATTGTCTTCAATGGGTATTAGGGTAGATGAAGATGCTCTTCTTAGACAATTGCAAATTTCTGGTTGTGAGGAACGAAAGGAATTAGAATTCCACCAACAACTTCTTAATGGGGAACTTCCTTATACAGTTGGTGGAGGAATTGGCCAATCAAGATTATGTATGTTCTTTCTTAGAAAAGCCCATATTGGAGAAGTACAAACTTCAGTATGGTCTGATGATATGATTAAGACATGTAATGAAGCAAATATCTTTCTTTTATAAAGAAAGCACATTAAATCGCCGATTAAAAATATATACTTTTAATAAAAAGCTATAAAGGAGGAGAAAAACATATGAAGTTTACAACGGCTAAAGAAATTTATACTAATATAGATGAATATGCAGATAGCACGGTAACCTTAGGGGGATGGGTAAGAACTGTTCGTACATCAAAGACTTTTGGTTTTATTGAATTAAATGACGGTACTTTTTTCAAAAGTATTCAAATTGTTTTTGAGGACAATTTAGATAATTATATGGATATTTCAAAACTAAATGTAGGTTCTTCAATTATTGTAGAAGGAGTATTAGTAAAAACTCCTGAAGCAAAACAACCTTTTGAGGTAAAGGCAACTAGTATTACTATTGAAGGTAAATCAACACCGGAATATCCTCTTCAAAAAAAGAGACATTCTTTTGAATATCTTAGAAGTATTGCCCATCTTCGTCCAAGAACAAATACTTTTTCTGCAGTTTTTAGGGTAAGGTCTTTAGTAGCTTATGCTATTCATCAGTTTTTCCAAGAGAGAGGATTTGTATATGTACATACTCCCATTATTACTTCCAGTGATGCTGAAGGTGCAGGAGAAATGTTTAGGGTTTCAACACTGGATTTAAATAATGTACCTAAGAACGAAGAAGGAAAAGTAGATTTTAGCAAAGACTTTTTTAATAAAGAAGTACATCTTACAGTTAGTGGTCAACTTTCAGCAGAGGCATATGCTATGGCTTTTAGAAAAGTATATACTTTTGGTCCGACATTTAGGGCAGAAAATTCTAATACCGCAAGGCATGCCGCGGAGTTTTGGATGGTAGAACCTGAAATTGCTTTTGCAGAATTAAAAGATGTTATGGACTTATCTGAGGATATGCTAAAGTATATTATTCAATTTGTTATGGAACATGCTCCAGAAGAAATGGAGTTCTTTAATAATTTTGTAGAAAAAGATTTATTCAATAAATTAGTTAATATTGTTAACTCAGATTTTGCTCAAATTACCTATACGGAAGCAATAGACCTATTGAAAAAAGCAGATGTAAAATTTGATTATCCTGTAGAATGGGGCTGTGACCTACAAACTGAACATGAAAGGTACATTACCGAAAAAATATTTAATAAACCAGTATTTGTAACAGATTATCCAAAGGAAATTAAAGCTTTTTATATGAGACAAAATGACGATGGAAAAACTGTTGCAGCTATGGATTTATTAGTTCCAGGAGTAGGAGAAATCATTGGGGGCAGCCAAAGAGAAGAAAGATTTGAACTTTTACAAAAAAGAATTAATGAATTAGGAATGAAAGAAGAAGAGTATGGTTGGTACCTAGACACAAGAAGATTTGGTGGTACTAAACATGCAGGTTATGGACTTGGTTTTGAAAGAGCAATTATGTATATAACAGGTATGTCAAACATTAGAGATGTTATACCTTTCCCAAGGACGGTTAGAAATGCTGATTTTTAATTAATATCAACAATATATAAAAAGAATGTAAAACTGGTCTTTATAATTAGATATAAAAGTCTAATTTATTAAGACCAGTTTTTAATTTAATCATTAATAATGATTAAAATGTTATAGCTATAAAAATATTTCGTAAAAAAGTAAAATAATTACACAATCCTCTTACATAGTATTAATATAAGGATTTATTTACAAATTAATGAAAATATATTATACTTAATAAAGTGTTTTAAATATTTTACTTACCTTAAAATAAAAACATTAAAAAATAATTAATTATTTTAATTGTAATTTATGACTAATTTAAGATAGATAAGTATTAAAGATATTAAATCATAACATTTCAAAGAAAAAGAAGAGGGGTAATATGTCAGAGAAAACAGGGTTTTTAATAGGATTTCTTTCTATTACAACAATTATAGTAATTTCATTAATTTTTTCTAATCCTTTTTGGATAGAAAAAATGAAAATTTACAAATACAAAGATGAGGCTTACGAGAGCATTAGTAAATATATATTAACGGATATTCATTATAATATTGCTTCATATTTAGAATATGCTGGTTATGAAGAAGAATTAGATATAGAATCATTAAATAATTATATTTATCAGCATGATACAGTTCCCTTTGAAATAAAACCATTGAAAAATAAGAATTATTATCTGGTAAAAAAAATAAGGAAATTTGTAAAGAAGAATCCTACGTACAAAGAGTCTGATTTATATATGCAAAGGCTTATTTATGAAGTTATTGACACATATGATGTTATTAATGAATTACATGACTATTATGCTAAGAATCGATATGAAGTTGATGATGATTTTAATAAGGCAAAGGAACTTCATAAGAAATTAATCCTTCAAATTAATAGCCTTTCAGAAGAGCATGAAAAATTTAATCTTGCTTACGATAAAGAGTATTGGACAAATGTAGAAAAATGCTTAGAAGATTATAAAGATGAAGGTTATTTATCAAATTATTACGCTTATAAATGTTTAAGCAGTGCTGATGAAATAAGAAGATATATGATAAATAAAGGTTTTAGTGCTCAATATGATTCTTATATTATGGAATTTGATAATGCAGAATATTTTAGACTATGCATGGAATTTAAACTAGCTTTTAGGAATTATAATAGATATATAGAAGATTCAGAGTCTCAAAAAAATGAGAGAAACTTTGTTTTTGTTGCCTCCCCTCAATTAATGGACTGCTTTCAAAATATTGATGAAACAATAGTAATTATTCCTAGTATAATGAATGATTATGAAATGTATGTATTAAATAATGAGACTGCTGCAGATGATTTATTCTTTAATTATTATGATAATGCAGTAAGTGAATATAATAAAATTTTTGAATAGGAAACTTGATTATTCGGATAAAAATTCATCTGTTCTAGTTTTGATAAAAGGATCACCAACAATAATTAGGATATCTCCTTCTTTAAATTCTGTATATGGTCCTGGAGATACTATAAGTTCATCTTTTCTTTTTATACCTACTATGGTAGCACCAGTATTTTGCCAGAAGTTTGTATCAATGATGTTTTTGCCTATGATATGAGAATTTTTAGGTATAGCAATTTCAATAGGAGTAATAAGATTGCTATGCTTTAATCTATCCGCATAATCAATTATAGTATTAATTTTAGCTTCAATTTCTTCTTCAATTTTTTTCTTTTCAGCCGTTAATCTTTTTATACTTACTTTTAACTCATCTATACTTTCTTTTTGTTTAAAGCGTTCCATAAATTTATATGCTTTTTCTTTAGACTTAACATATATTCCACTTCCTTGGCTTACAGTTACTACTTCCATATCTTCAAGGAGCCTCATGGCTCTTCTTATTGTTTCAGGAGATACATTATATTCACCAGCTAAAGTAGAACGTCCTCTTAATTTTTCTTGTTCGTCAAATTCACCTTTATAAATTCTTCCTGCCATATCTACAGCTATTTTCATATATTCAGGAATTACAATGCGGTTATTCATATTATTCACCTCTAAAAGTAAATTGTATAGCATATATGATATTTTATCATAATTAATTATTTTTGTATTAAAAGAATAGAAGAATTAAAGAGAAGATATAATTTGTAAAAAGGAATTAGTTATTTAATAATTATACAGGAAAAAATTAAGAATTGATAATAATATTAATTAATAATCATATTCATTCGTTAAAGGATTTACAAATAAATTATAATAAATTTAAAAAAGTACTTTACATAATAATAGTAATAAATAATGATACACATGATTATCCACAATATAAGACTTGGAAATTAGCTTTATTTTACTTATGCACAAAGTTATCAACATTATCCACAGCTTTTATGTTCACAAAACAGATGTTTTGTGGAAACTATTAAACTTATCCACAAAATGAGAATCGAAAAATTTTTTTATAAAAAACTATTTTATTATTTTAAAATACCTGTTATTATAGAAAGGATAATTAAATAACTAAACAAAAACTATTGACTATTTATTCATTAGAATGTATAATTATTCAAAAAGCAAAGGAGAGAAAAATAATGAAAAAAATCATTAGTATTATAATAGCAGCAACTATGTTATTTGCTTTAGCAGGATGTGGTAAAGATGCTGCTAATAATTCATCCAATAATCAAGGAGCTGCAGATGGTAAGAAGATTATAGTAATGGGAACAAATGCAGAATTTCCACCTTTTGAATATAGGGAAGGAGAAAAGGTAGTTGGTTTTGATGTCGAAATAGCTAAAAAAATTGCAGAAAAGTTAGGTGCAGAATTACAAATAGAAGATATGACTTTTGGTGGTCTAATACCTGCTTTAGAAGCTGGTAAAATTGACTTTATTGCAGCTGGCATGAGTATTACTGAAGAGAGAAAGAAAAATGTTGATTTTTCAAATGGCTATTATAAAGCAAGCCAAGTAATTATTACTTTAAAAGATAATACTGAAATTAATGGTCCTGAAGATTTAGAAAATAAAACTATTGGAGTTCAACTAGGAACAACAGGAGATGAAGAAGCTCAAAAAATCCAGGGAGCAGAAATCATTCAGTTTAATGCTGGTTATGCAGCTATTATGGATTTACAAAATGATAAATTAGATGCAGTTGTATTAGATTATGAGCCAGCTAGAAATTTTGCTTCTCAAAATGATAAGATTCAAATCCTTCCTGTTGAGCTTACTCAAGAAGAGTATGCTATAGCTGTAAGAAAAGGAAATCAAGAATTAGTAGACGCTATTAATACTGTTTTAGAAGAAATGAAAGAAAGCGGAGAATATGATAAATTAGTAGAGGAGTATTTTTCAAAGGAGTAGCCTTAATTGGTTAACTCCTTTCTATAAGATTATAAGTTTAACGAAGGGGTGAAGCTATGTCAGTATGGGAGATATTTTTTGGTAATGACAGATATAAGTATATGTTAGATGGCTTAAAGTTTTCTTTATTAGTTACAGCTTTTGCAGCTGTTATAGGAGTTGTTATAGGAGTAGTTGTAGCACTTTTATCAATAACAGATTTTAAGCCTTTTAAATTTTTAAAAGGAAAGAAGTTTTTTGGGAAATGGGCAGATTTTAATCCCTTTTCATTTATTGCAACAATTTATGTTGATATTATTCGTGGAACCCCTTCAGTAGTTCAACTGATGATAATGCATACGGTTATTTTTGGAAGTGTCAAAAATATCCCCAAGCTAGTAGTTGCTGGTTTGGCATTTGGAATTAACAGCGGTGCTTATGTTGCTGAAATAGTAAGGGCAGGAATACAAGGTCTTGATAAAGGACAGATGGAAGCGGCACGTTCTCTTGGGATGAGCTATTCTATGGCCATGTATTATATTATTATTCCTCAAGCTATAAAAAATATTTTACCTGCTCTTGTAAGTGAATTTATTATATTATTGAAGGAAACGTCCATTGTCGGCTTTATTGGTGGGATGGACTTGCTTCGCTCTGCCAATATAATAATAAGTCAAACATATAGGGCTTTTGAGCCTTTGATGGCAGTTGCTATTATTTATTTAGTTTTAACTGGAGTATTTACTAAGATTATGCGCATTGTAGAAAGGAGGATGAGGGTTAGTGATTGAGGTTAATAATTTATATAAAAGTTTTGGCGAACTTGAAGTATTAAAAGGCATTAATGAACACATAATGAAAGAAGAAGTAGTTGTTGTAATAGGTCCTAGTGGTTCAGGAAAATCTACCTTTTTACGATGCATTAATTTAATGGAACAGCCGACAAAAGGAACAATTAAAATAAAGGGAATAGATATAACATCGGCAAAAACAAATATAAATCAAGTCCGACAAAAAGTAGGGATGGTTTTTCAGCAGTTTAATTTATTTCCTCATATGAATGTTATGGAAAATATAACTCTAGCACCGATAAAATTAAAAGGCTTGACTAAAAAAGAGGCGGAAGAAGTTGCTTATGAATTATTAGATAAGGTTGGTCTTAGGGAAAAAGCTATGGAATACCCTAATAAGTTATCTGGAGGTCAAAAGCAAAGAATTGCCATTGCAAGGGCTTTAGCAATGAATCCTGAAATCATGCTTTTTGATGAACCTACCTCAGCATTGGATCCCGAGATGGTAAAGGAAGTGTTGGAGGTTATCAGAGGCTTGGCTAATGAAGGGATGACTATGATGATAGTAACTCACGAAATGGGTTTTGCAAAAGAGGTAGGTACAAGATTGTTGTTTATGGATGAAGGAAAAATTATTGAAAGTGGAAATCCAAAAGAGATATTTGCAAATCCTAAAGAAGAAAGAACACGTATTTTTTTAAGTAAAGTATTATAAATTTGATATTTTATTACGTTTAAAAAATAAATAAATTCTAAACTTTAAAAATTAAAAATCAAAAAAGGATTTTGATATAATTTGTAGAATATAATATAATATAAAATATCAAGTTTTTTGAAAGTACTAATAAGAAGGAGTTGACCGTCATGCGTTATATTATTAGTGGAACGAATATAGAAATAACCAATGCTCTCCAACAAAAGGTAATGGATAAGCTTAGTAAATTAGAAAAGTTTTTCGTGGCAGAAACTGAAGCACAAGTTACCCTTAGTGTTGAGAAGTTAAGACATATAATAGAGGTTACAATCCCGTTTCAAGGTACAATTTTAAGAGCAGAAGTAGATGAAAAGGATATGTATGCTGCAATTGACGAAGTTGTAGATGTACTAGAAAGACAATTATTAAAACATAAAAGCAGGCTTAAAGACAAACATAGAAACAATAGTCCTTTTAAGAAGGAATTTATTAAGCATATTGAAGATAATGAGAATGATGATGCAACAATAATTATTGAAAAAACTAAGCGTTTTGCAATTAAACCTATGGATGCAGAAGAAGCAGCAATGCAAATGGATTTGTTAGGTCATAACTTCTTTGTTTTTAGGAATGCAGAAACTGACGAAGTTAATGTAGTATATAAACGTAAAAACGGTACTTTTGGATTAATTGAACCTGAGTTTTAATTATAAAAACCCTCACTTGTTGAGGGTTTTTGTTTCTGACCAATTATATCCATTAATCTACTGTAGTATTGTAAATAATTATAATGTTTGTTATACTAATTATTGGAGTACCGGCCTATGCTCCTTGTCTTAATGCATTTAGTGCTGGTTTTCTTTTTTTGAATAAATTATCATTTTAATTGAGAAGAAGGTGAATCTGTGAAAGGTTTAATAGAAAAAATATTTGGAACACATAGTGAAAGAGAAATAAAAAAAATAGAAGGAATTGTTAATGATATTGAAGATTTAGCTTCTAAGATGGAACAACTTTCAGATGAAGAATTAAGGGAAAAGACAGATGAATTCAAAAATAGATTGGCTCAAGGAGAAACTCTTGATGATATCTTACCAGAAGCATATGCTGTTGTTAGGGAAGCTTCTACTAGAGTTCTTGGAATGAGACATTTTAGGGTTCAACTTATTGGAGGTATTATTCTTCATCAAGGAAGAATTGCAGAAATGAAAACAGGGGAAGGTAAGACTTTAGTTGCTACCCTTCCAGCTTATCTTAATGCTTTAGAAGGCAAGGGTGTCCATATAGTTACTGTAAACGACTATTTGGCTAATCGTGACGCTGAGTGGATGGGTAAGATTTATGAATTTTTAGGTCTATCCGTTGGTGTTATTTTAAACGACATGGAATCTGAAGACAGAAGAAAAGCATACAATTGTGATATTACTTATGGTACAAATAATGAGTTTGGTTTTGATTATCTAAGAGATAATATGGTAATTTATAAAGAAGAGATGGTTCAAAGAGATCTTCATTATGCAATTATCGACGAAGTAGACTCGGTGTTAATAGATGAAGCAAGAACGCCTCTTATCATATCTGGAAGCAGTTCAAAATCTACTCATTTATATAAGGCGGCAGATATTTTTGTACGTAGATTGAAAAAAGGTAGAATTCTTACTGAAGAATCTGCCCTAAATAATTTATTGCAGCAAGAAATAGAAGAAGAAGGGGACTTTGTTGTTGATGAAAAGGCAAAAACTGTTACCCTTACTGCAGAAGGTGTTAAAAAAGCTGAACAATTTTTTAGCATTGAAAACTTGGCAGATCCTGAAAACATGGAAATACAGCACCATATAAATCTTGCTCTTAAAGCACATAATATAATGCACTTAGATAAGGATTATGTGGTTAAAGATGGAGAAATAGTAATTGTAGATGAATTTACTGGTCGTCTTATGCCAGGAAGAAGGTACTCAGACGGTCTTCACCAAGCTATTGAAGCAAAAGAAAATGTGGAAGTAAATAGAGAGAGTAAAACTCTTGCAACAATTACTTTTCAAAATTATTTTAATAAATATAATAAAAAATCAGGTATGACTGGTACTGCTTTAACTGAAGAAGAAGAATTTAGACAAATTTATGGTATGGACGTAATAGTTATTCCAACTAATAAGCCAGTTGTTCGTGTAGACCACCCTGATGTAGTATATAAAACTGAAAAGGCAAAGTTTAATGCTGTAGTTAATGAGATAGAAGAGTCTTATAATAATGGTCAACCAGTTTTAGTAGGTACAATAACTATAGAAACTTCTGAAATGCTTAGTCAAATGCTTAAAAAAAGAGGTATCAAACACCAAGTATTAAATGCAAAGTATCATGATAGAGAAGCTGAGATTGTAGCTCTTGCAGGACAAAAGGGAGCAGTTACTATAGCTACAAATATGGCTGGTCGTGGTACGGACATTAAGCTTGGCGAAGGTGTTAAGGAATTGGGTGGCTTAAAGATTATTGGTACTGAAAGACATGAATCAAGACGTATTGATAATCAGTTAAGAGGTCGTTCTGGTCGTCAAGGAGACCCTGGTGAATCTAGATTTTATATTTCTCTTGAGGATGAATTGATGAGGCTTTTCGGCTCTGAAAGAATATTAAAGATGTTTGATGCTATGGGACTTCCTGAAGATCAACCTATTGAGCATAATATGCTTTCTAAAGCAATAGAAAATGCTCAAAAGAAGGTGGAAGGAAATAACTTCTCCATTCGTAAGCATTTGCTTGAATATGATAGGGTGATGAATGAACAAAGAGAAATTATATACGGTGAACGCAAAAAAGTATTAGAAGGAAGTAATTTAAAGGATAATATATTAAGCATGATTAAAAGTATTATTAACGATGCTGTTGAGATGTATACAGGCGAAAGCGTTCATCCTGATGAATGGGACATAGTATCATTAAATGATTATTTAAGAAAAATAATCCCAATAAAAGAGATAAATATTTCAAAAGAAGAAAAAGAAGAATTGACTAAAGAGATTCTTAAAGAGAAAATAGAAGAAGAAGCAATAGAGCTTTATAATAGCAAGGAAGCAGAAATTGGCGAAGAACAAATGCGTGAAATAGAGCGGGTAATTCTTCTTAGAGTTATCGACCAAAAATGGATGGATCATATAGACAATATGGATCAAATGCGTCAAGGTATTGGACTTCGTGCTTACGGTCAAAGAGATCCTTTAGTAGAATATCAGTTTATAGGCTATGATATGTTTGAAGAAATGAGCGATAATATCCAAGAAGATACAGTTCGGGCTCTTTACAATGTTAAAGTTGCATATAAGCCTGAAAGAGAAAGAGTAGCTGAGCCGATTTCTACCAATAGAGGTGAAGAGTCAATAAGGGTTCCTATTAAAAGGAAAGAACAAAAAGTAGGACGAAATGATCCTTGTCCATGTGGAAGCGGTAAAAAGTATAAGTTCTGTTGTGGCAAAAATGCATAATTTTATTAGACATTAAATATAAAGGAGTTGATAGATTGTTAGAGTTAGAACAGTTAAAACAAGAGCTTCAACCCTATCGCAATAAATTAGAAGAAATGGGGGCTTCACTTTGACATATCAGGTGTTAAAGTTAAGCTAAAAGAATTAGAAGAAAAATCTTCTCAGTCCGACTTTTGGGATGATATGGACGAAGCACAAAAAATTCTTCAAGAAATAAAGATGCTAAAGTCTAAATTAGAAAGTTTCGAAGAATTATATAGGGAGTATGAGGATATAACAACTCTTATAGAAATAGGCTTAGAAGAAAGGGAAGAAAGTTTAATCCCTGAAGCAAAACAAGAAGCAAGTTTGTTTACCAAACACTACGAACAAATGAGAATTTCGACATTATTGGATGGAGAATATGATAGAAATAATGCTATAGTTACTCTTCATGCGGGAGCAGGAGGAACTGAAGCTTGTGATTGGGTATCCATGCTTTTTAGGATGTATACCCGTTGGGCTGAGGATAAAGGATTTAAGGTCGATACATTAGATTATCTTCCAGGTGATGAAGCAGGTATAAAGTCTGTAACCATTCAAATAAGTGGTGAGAATGCTTATGGTTATTTAAAATCTGAAAAAGGTATCCACCGCTTAGTTAGAATATCTCCTTTTGATGCCTCTGGGAGAAGACATACCTCATTTGCCTCATGTGATGTTCTTCCTGAAATAGATGATGATGATTTAGATATAGGAATTAATCCAGAGGATATTCGAATTGATACCTATAGAGCTAGTGGAGCAGGAGGTCAGCATGTTAATACTACTGATTCTGCTGTACGCATCACTCATATACCTACAAATATAGTTGTTCAGTGTCAAAATGAAAGATCTCAACATAAAAACAGAGAGTCTGCAATGAAAATGTTAAGAGCAAAATTATATGAAAAAAAGATGGAAGAACAAATGGAAAAACTTCAGGACATCCGGGGTGAAGTCAAAGAAATTGGCTGGGGGAACCAAATAAGATCTTATGTTTTTCACCCCTATAATATGGTCAAAGATCATCGTACCAATGAAGAAACAGGAAATGTTTCTGCTGTAATGGATGGGGATATTGATAAGTTTATCAATGCCTATCTTAATTGGATTCATTGATCTAAACTTTTAAATTTTGAGGGGAGGAAAAGGTATGGCAACAAAACAAGAAGTAATATTTAAACTAGGTGGAGAAGAATATGGCTTGGAGATTATGAAAGTCTATGGCATTGAAAGGTATCAAAAGGTAACAAAGGTACCTAATACGCCAGAGTATATTGAAGGCATTATTAATTTAAGAGGAGAGGTATATCCAATCTACAATTTAAGAAAGAAATTTAATATGCCTGAAAAAGCTGTAGATGATGAAACCAAGATGATTATTGTTAACTCTGACGGCATGATGGTTGGATTTGTTGTTGATTCAGTTGTTGAAATAAGACACATAGATGAAAACTTTATTAAACCTGCCCCCAAACTAATCTCTGGAATAGACAGGCGTTATATTATAGGAGTTGGAGAAGTAGACGATAGAATGATAATTCTATTAGATGTAGACTTGATTTTGGAAGAAGAGGAAAAAGATACAGTATCACAAATAGTAAATCAAGTTGAATAAGCATATTTAACAAAAAACGCGATTATATTCGCGTTTTTTTATTGTTTTTTTTTCTTATAATATCTTGCATTATATAAATAAATATGATATATTCCTTGTATCAAATACAAATGTCTCTTACACAAATACAAAAAGTTTTTTGCCTGTCCCATATTGAAAAGGAGGTTGGGCATGAAGAGCGAGACCGTATTTTTTATAGTTGATAAGAATGTACTTCCAGAGGTATTTATTAAAGTAGTAGAAGCTAAAAGACTACTAGAATCCGGAAAAGTCCAAACGGTTCAAGAGGCCTCTGACATGGTGGGAATTAGTAGAAGTTCATTTTATAAATATAAAGATTCAGTATATCCTTTTTTCGAGAATTCAAGAGGTAGAACAATTACTATTTCCATTCAATTAGAAGATAGAACTGGGCTTTTATCCCACGTTCTAAACGTAATAGCGTCGGTTGGGGCAAACATATTAACCATCAATCAAACCATACCAGTTAATAGAATTGCCAATGTGACTATCACTATGGAAACTAATCCGACAAAAGATGATATTAAGGAAATAATTGATAAAGTTGAATCCATAGATGGAGTTTTACATTTAAAAATATTAGCCAGGGAGTGAAGGAAATGATTAATATAGCTATATTAGGTTATGGAACAGTAGGTTCTGGAGTTGTAGAAGTAATTAACAAGAATAGAGAAAGCATTAACAAAAATGCAGGGAAGGAAATTAATATAAAATATGTATTAGACTTAAGAACTTTTCCAGGTGACCCTGTAGAAAAGATTTTAACTAATGACATAGAAGATATTTTAAACGATGAGGAAGTAAAAATTGTTGTTGAAGTAATGGGTGGTATTGAACCTGCTTATTCATATGTAAAGAGAGCATTACTTAGTGGTAAGAGTGTTGTGACATCAAATAAGGAATTGGTGGCAAAGCACGGTTCGGAACTTTTAAAGATTGCCCGTGAAAAGGATATTAACTTTTTATTTGAAGCAAGTGTAGGTGGGGGAATACCGCTTATACGTACTTTAAATCAATCCTTAACAGCTGATGAAATTTATGAGATTACAGGAATTTTAAATGGAACTACAAATTATATTCTTACAAAGATGACAGATGAAGGCAGATCTTTTGATGAAGTTTTAAAAGTAGCTCAAGAAAAAGGTTATGCTGAAAGAGATCCAAGGGCAGATGTAGAAGGACATGACGCATGTAGAAAAATTGCTATTTTATCTTCTTTAGCATTTGGCATGGAAGTAGATTTTGAAGATATATATACAGAAGGTATTACAAAAATAACAAAGAATGATATCCTTTATGCTCAAAAAATGAAGCATTCTATTAAATTGTTAGCAACAAGTAAAAAGATAGATCATAAAATTTTTGCAAGAGTATCTCCTGTTATGATAAGTGATGAACATCCTCTTGCTACCGTAAAGGGAGTTTTTAATGCTGTACTAGTAAAAGGAAATGTTGTTGGAGATGTAATGCTTTATGGGAAAGGTGCTGGGAAGCTTCCTACAGCTAGTGCTGTGGTAGTGGATGTAGTGGACGCTGTAAAACACTTAAATCGCAATATTGTCTTTTCATGGAGTACAGAAAAGATGGATTTAATGGAATTAAAAGATGTTCCAGTTCGTTATTTTATAAGAGTTAGCTATAAAGATTTTGAAAATGCAAAAAAAGAACTACAAGAAGTTTTTGGAGTTAATGAAATAATTTCTTTAGATAATTTAGATAATGAATTTGCATTTATCTCTAAAGAGGAGACAGAAGGAATACTTCAAGAAAAGCTTGACACATTAAAGAAACAAAAAGCTATAAATAAAATAGCAAATGTTATTAGAATCGAAAACTAACTTAATAGTAGAGGAGAATAATATGAAATACGTAGTAATTCTTGGAGATGGAATGGCAGATGAACCAATAAAGGAGCTTGGCAATAAGACTCCTCTTCAATATGCTAATAAGCCAATGATAGATTATATGGCGAAACATGGAGAAGTAGGAATTGTATATACTATACCAGAAGGTATGACTCCAGGCAGTGATACGGCTAACCTATCTGTAATGGGATATAATCCTGAAATATATTATAGTGGAAGATCACCCTTAGAAGCAGTTAGTATGGGAGTTAAACTTTTAGATACAGATGTAACTTTTCGTTGTAATTTAGTTACTCTTTCAGATGAAGGAGATTATGATGAAAAAATTATTTTAGACCATAGTTCTGACGAAATTTCTACAAAAGAAGCAAGAGAATTAATTAAAGCTGTTAACGAGCATTTTAAAACAAAGGAAATAGAATTCTTTCCTGGAGTAAGCTATAGACATTTAATGTTGTGGCACAAGGGTTCTGTCGAATTTGACTTGACACCTCCTCACGATATTTTAGGGAAGAAAATTACTGATTATCTTCCCAAAGGCGAGCAAAAAGATATTATTTACAAAATGATGAGAGAAAGTTATAATTTTTTAAGGAACCACCCCATAAATATAAATAGAATTGAAAAAGGCTTAAAGCCTGCCAATTCAATTTGGATTTGGGGAGAAGGAAGAAAGCCCCTATTACCTTCTTTTGAAGAAAAATACGGCTTAAAGGGTTCTGTAATATCTGCAGTAGATTTGATAAAAGGAATTGGAATATGTGCAGGACTTGATTCTATTGATGTAGAAGGTGCTACAGGAAATATTCATACAAACTTCATTGGCAAAGCAATGGCGGCAGTTAATGAAATAAAAAATGGTAAAGACTTTGTATATGTTCATCTGGAAGCTCCTGATGAAAGTGGTCATAGAAATGAATTAGATAACAAGGTAAAATCTATTGAGTTATTAGATGAAAAGGTTATTAAAGTTATTAAAGAAGAATTAGATTTATTAGGAGAAGAATATAAACTAATGGTTTTACCAGATCACCCTACACCAATCAGGCTTAGAACTCATACTGCTGATCCTGTACCATATTTAATTTATCAAAATACTAAAGAAATATTTAATCCCAAGCAACAATATGATGAAATATATGTATCAGGAACTAATAATTGTTTTAAAAAAGGTCATGAATTAATGAATTACTTTCTAAAATGTAAGGAGGACGAATAACTTGTTAATAGTACAAAAATATGGCGGAAGTTCGGTAGCCAATCCGGAAAGAGTTTTTAATGTTGCAAAACGAATTATTGATACTTATAAACAAGGAAATAAAGTAGTAGTAGTCTTATCTGCTCAAGGGAAGACTACAGATGAACTTATAGCAAAAGCCCATGAAATTGATCCAAATCCTTCAAAAAGGGAAATGGATATGCTTATTTCTACAGGAGAACAGCAATCTGTGGCTCTAATGGCTATGGCAATTAACAAATTAGGATATCCTGCAGTTTCTCTTAATGCTTTTCAAGTAGGCATGCACACAAATCGTACCTATAGCAATGCTAGACTTAAGAGAATAGATACTGAAAGAATTGAATCAGAACTTGATAGAAAAAATATTGTATTAGTAACTGGTTTCCAAGGAATAAATAAATTTGACGACATTACAACACTAGGCAGAAGTGGTTCTGATACTACTGCAGTAGCAATTGCTGCAGCCTTAAGAGCGGATAAGTGTGAAATATATACAGATGTTGATGGTGTTTATACTGCAGATCCTAGAATAGTTAAGGATGCCAGAAAGCTAAATGAAATTACATATGATGAAATGTTAGAATTAGCAGCACTTGGAGCAAAGGTTCTGCACCATCGCTCGGTTGAAATTGCAAAAAAATATAACGTTGAGTTGGTTGTAAGATCCAGTTTAAATAATTCGGAAGGTACAATTGTTAGGGAGGTATGTAATGTGGAGAAAATGTTGGTAAGTGGTGTTGCTGGGGATAAGAATGTAGCAAGGATTTCAGTTATGGGTATACCTGATACTCCCGGAAAAGCATTTGATTTATTTTCATTACTGGCAAAAAATAAGATTAGTGTAGATATCATATTACAATCTATAGGGCGTGACGGAACAAAGGATATTTCCTTTACTTTAGCTAGAACTGATTTAAATGATGCAATAAATGTAATAAAAGAAAACTTAGATAGACTAGGAGCAAAAGATGTTGTATATAAAGAAGATGTGGCAAAGGTATCTATAGTTGGGGCAGGCATGGCAACCAATCCTGGAATAGCAGCTATGATGTTTGAAGCAATGTATAATGCGGGCATTAATATCAGTATGATATCTACATCAGAAGTTAAAATATCTGTACTTATTGATGAAAAACATACAGAAGAAGCTATGAATGCTATTCACGACCGCTTTAGATTAGCTATGGAAAGATAATAATATAATAAGGGCTTATAAACAAAATTAGTTTATAAGCCCTTTGTTATGTCATAAAGTTATTTAAACTGCATATTATATAGCTGAGCATACAATCCATTTAAGGCTAATAATTCTTCATGGTTTCCTTCTTCGGTAATACCGTCTTCTGTAAGAACTAAAATCTTTTGTGCATTTTTAATGGTTGACAGTCTGTGAGCAATTACAAAAGTTGTTCTGTTTTTCGATAATTTTTCTAAGGATTCTTGCACAACTTTTTCACTTTCGTTATCTAAGGCTGAAGTTGCTTCATCAAATATTAAAATAGGAGGGTTCTTTAAAAATACCCTGGCAATACTTAGTCTTTGCTTTTGCCCACCAGAAAGTTTTACACCTCGTTGCCCAATATCTGTATCGTATCCATTGGGCAATTCCATTATAAAGTCATGGGCATTAGCATTTTTGGCTGCAGCAATAATTTCTTGCTTTGTAGCATCTGGTTTTCCGTAGCGGATATTATCCATAACAGTGCCTGCAAACAAATACACATCTTGTTGAACAATTCCGATATTTTGTCTTAAGGATTTTAATTTAATATCTTTGATATCGATATTATCAATTTTTATGGTTCCACTAGTAACTTCATAAAATCTTGGAATAAGGCTGCATAAAGTTGTTTTTCCTACTCCTGAAGGACCTACCAAGGCAATATAATTTCCTGCCTTTACATTTAAATTAATATTTGAAAAAACGGCATCATTTGTTCCATGATAATGGAAAGATACTTGTTCAAAAGAAATATCGCCTTTAACATTTTTAATTTCAATAGCATCTTTTTTATCTTTAATGTCAGGATGTATAGACAATATTTCATAGAATCTTTCAAAGCCAGTAATTCCATTTTGAAATTGCTCAGCAAAGTTTACTAGTTTCCTTACTGGTTCTAAAAAAGCACCAATATAAAGTAAAAAAGTAATTAAATCAACTGTATCAAGTTGATTTTTAGCCATTAATAAAGAGGCACCTATGATTAAGGCAACATAAATGAATGAACTAAACGCACTGATACCGCTGTAATATTTAGATATGTAACGATAACTGTTGCTTCTGCTTTGGACAAATTGAGCATTGTTTTCCTTAAACTTTTCTAATTCAACATCCTCATTTGCAAAAGACTTAACTACCCTAATTCCTGAGATACTATCTTCTATTCCAGCATTAATCATTGCAATTTTTTCCCTATTTCTTTTAAAGGCCTTATTCATTTTTATATTATAGTAGTAAGCGAAAACAAACATAATAGGAATAAAAGAAAATACAATTAAGGTTAGTTTAATGTTAATCCTTACTAAAATAATAAAAGAACCTATTAATTTGGTTAGAGAAATCAAAATATCTTCAGGACCATGATGGCAAAGCTCTGTTATATCGAACAAATCATTAGTGATTCTAGACATAATTTGCCCTGTTTTTTGATTATCATAATAGCTAAAGGATAGTTTTTGCAGATGCTCAAATATATCGTTTCGCATATCATGCTCCATACGAGCACCCATAATATGTCCATAAGCTGTAATAAAATAATTACATAGGTATTCTAGCAAAGTTAAAAAAAGCATAAAGGATGCTATTTTTATAATAATTCCTACGGCTGGAGATGTACTAGTATTTAATAGATTTTCAGCAAGGTATCTTACAATAAGAGGAAAGGCTAAACTGATTCCTGAAGCTACAAATGCACAAACCATATCTGCAATAAAGAGCCATTTGTAAGGTTTGTAATAGGATAATAGTGCTTTTAGTTTTACATTCATAGTTTCACCTCGCCGTCTATATTTAAGCAATTTTAACTTATTTTAACTTATGATGATGATAAAATACTTATTCTTGATTAATAGTTATAGTTTTTGAAGAGCCTTCATAATTAACTTCACATCCTAGAGGTTCACACACAAACCTAGCAGGGACATATATTGTACCGTCTTTAATTACTGGAGCGGTATCCATAGTCATAGTTGAGTTATTAACTTGATAATTTTTACTTCCAATAATAAATTTTATTTCTGTGTCATTAACGGAAATGACAGCAGTTTTTGTAGAAGCATTCCAATCTACATCAGCACCTAAAGATTCACTTATAGCTCTTACAGGGACTTGAATCCTATTAGAAGAATCAAAAAAAGGTTTAGCTTGACTAGAAATATCTTTATCATTGACAATAACTTTAAAATTATTGGATAAATCATTAGATGAGCTAGTGCTTATTTTTGAATTAGCTACCTTAATATTTTTCCATCCCTTTATGTTTCCTTGTCCTTGTTCATTATCACCTGCAAATACTAAGGTTCCGTCACTTTTAAGTCCAACACTATAATAACTTCCAGCAGCAATTTCCACGATGTTTTTC
Source organism: Candidatus Epulonipiscium sp. (assembly GCA_012518815.1). Taxonomy (GTDB): domain Bacteria; phylum Bacillota; class Clostridia; order Lachnospirales; family Defluviitaleaceae; genus JAAYML01. Next base: position 19,345 of record JAAYRK010000033.1, read on the forward strand.
CAACCACTAACATTAAGTTGGCCAAGGTTTCTAAAATTCTTTTCCCCTGCTGCTAAAACGGTTCCATCTGATTTTAATCCAAGCACATGATTACGGCCCGCTGCTAATTGAACAAAATTTTTCCAATGACCAATTTTAGTTCTTTCAATATAATAAGGATCTGTTTCTTCCCCGGCAGATACCAAGCTACCATCATTTTTTAAGCCAAAAACAACATCACCTAAAACTAAGATGTCTTTAATATCTGTCCAATTTTCAAAAGCTTTTTGGAAAACTTCTTTTCTACCGTCACTGTAATTAGTTGATAAAATTTTGCCGTACTTATCTATTCCAATAACTAGTGAATCATTTACAATAAGCTTTTGGATATTTTCCCATTCGAGTATTTCGTTATTTCTGTCAAAAGTAAGAGTGCCAGCTACTACTACAGTTCCATCACTTTTTAATCCCAGAGAAAATTGATATCCTGCACATACTTGAACGATGTCTTTCCAATCTTGGACATTACATTCACCTTTTTCGTTTTTACCGCCTGAAGCAACAACAGTTCCATCTTTTTTTAGACCAATGATATGCATGTCACTGGCATCGATTTGGATTATGTTATTCCAGCTTGAGACATTAGGTAAAACAGAATCATTGAAATAGGTGTTTTTTGTAATTTGAACAGTACCATCACTTTTTAGAGCAGCAGTTTGCTCATAAGGGGTAGCTAAACTTTGGTGTTTAACAGGCCTTTCTAAATTGATGGCATATATAACTATAGGACATACTAAAAAACTAAACATGAAAATTAAAGATAAAAATTTAAATTTTGACATAACTAAATACGTCCTCCTTTTTTATATTTTTTGAATGATAACACTATAAAATATAATTGTCAATAAATATATTTTTATTATCTAGTTTCCCAAGATATTTAATATTGTTAGAAGATAACAAATCGTATATAATAGTGTTAATGTAAAAATGAAAAATGAATGGTGATTAAATGGATATTATAAAAACACTTCAAGAAGAATTTAACCTAAAAACATTTCAGGTTGAAAATACTGTTAAGCTTATTGATGAAGGAAACACAATTCCTTTTATTGCAAGATATAGAAAAGAAGTTACAGGTTCTTTAGATGATGTAGTTTTAAGAAATTTTCATGAAAGACTAAATTATCTTCGCAACTTGGCTGAAAAAAAAGAGCAAATTAAAAGAGCAATTGATGAGCAAGGTAAACTTACAGATGAGCTTGTTAAGGATATCGAAAAAGCAGAAACATTAACTGAATTAGAAGATATTTATAGACCTTTTAGACCTAAGAGAAGAACAAGAGCTACTATAGCTAAAGAAAAGGGTTTAGAACCTTTTGCTAAAATAATATGGGAGCAGCTTATAAATAGTCCTATAGAAGAAATTGCAAAGGACTATATTGATTTAGAAAAAGAAGTAAATAGTATAGAAGATGCTATAAATGGAGCTATGGATATAATAGCAGAATGGATTTCCGATAATGCTGATTATCGGAAATATATACGTAAAGAAACATTTGGCAAGGGTTTATTAGTAGTAAAAGCTAAAGATAAAAAGCAAGAGTCTGTTTATGAAATGTACTATGATTATAGTGAAGCGGTAAAAGATATTCCTGGCCATAGAATATTGGCTATTAATAGAGGAGAAAAGGAAAAGTTCTTATCCGTTAAAATTGACGCTCCTATAGATAGGATTATTCTATTTTTAGAAAAACAAATTATTAAGGGTGAAGGTCCGGGCTTTGAAATATTAAAGTCTGCTATTGAGGACAGTTATAAAAGATTGATTGCTCCTGCTATTGAAAGAGAAATAAGAAATGAATTGAGTGAAAAAGCTGAGACAGGAGCTTTAGAAGTATTTAAAAGCAATCTTTCCCAGCTATTATTGCAACCACCAATAAAAAACAAAGTGGTTCTTGGCTTAGACCCTGCATATAGAACAGGATGTAAAATAGCAGTAATTGACGAGACAGGGAAGGTATTAGATACAACAGTGGTATATCCAACCCCACCACAAAATAAAATAGAAGAATCTAAAAAGATACTTACAGAGCTTATAAACAAATATAATGTTGATATTATTTCAATAGGGAATGGAACTGCTTCTAGGGAATCTGAAATGCTTATTGCGGATTTAATTAAAGAACTTGATAGAAAGGTTCATTATATCATTGTTAATGAAGCAGGAGCTTCAGTATATTCTGCTTCTCCTTTGGCTTCTAAGGAGTTTCCTGAATATGATGTAGGGCTAAGGAGTGCGGTATCTATAGGAAGAAGGCTTCAAGACCCTTTAGCAGAGTTAGTTAAAATTGATCCTAAATCTATAGGAGTAGGACAATATCAACATGATATGAATCAAAAGAGATTAGAAGAAACTCTTCAAGGTGTTGTAGAAGATTGTGTAAACCGTGTAGGAGTAGATTTAAACACTGCTTCTGTTTCTTTATTGCAGTATGTATCAGGAATTAATAATGCAGTTGCTAAAAATATTGTTGAATATAGAGAAACTAATGGAAAATTTAAGAATAGAAAAGAGCTTCTAAAAGTAAAAAAATTAGGACCTAAGGTATTTGAACAATGTGCAGGATTTTTAAGAATTCCAGAATCAGATAATATACTTGATAATACAGGCGTTCACCCTGAATCCTATGATGTGGCACAAAGATTTCTTGATAGTATTGCTATTACTATAAATGATATTAAAGCATCTAAAATCAAAAACATAAGAAAAACTATTCAAGATATTGATGGCTTAGCAAAAAGTTTAGAAGTAGGGCTACCTACGCTAGAAGATATAATAAAAGAACTAGAAAAGCCAGGCAGGGATCCCAGAGAGGATATGCCAAAGCCTATTCTAAGGAGTGATGTATTAGAATTAGAAGATTTAAGAGAAAAGATGATTTTAACTGGGACAGTTAGAAACATCACAGATTTTGGGGCATTTGTAGACATAGGAGTTCATCAAGACGGTTTGGTTCATATATCACAAATGTCAGATAAATATATTAAACACCCTCTAGAAGTAGTTAGGGTAGGAGATATTGTTAAGGTATCTGTATTAAGTGTCGACATTAATAAAAAGAGGATTGCGTTGACAATGAAAGGGATTTAAGGAAGGAGAACAAGTATGGAAGTTAGGTCGTTTAACGATGATTATCACGAGGTCGGCCAATTAGTTATAAACCATTTACATCCTGATTATGATTCGGTTGAAGAAATGAAAGAGCACTGGAAGGGAAAAGATCTCTTATTAAAAGTTGCAATTAACGACGGAAAAGTTATAGGATTTGGGGGCCTGGATTTAGTACGCAAAGAAGGTGCTCCAAATTCAGACTTATATGGTATAGTTGTTGATCCTGCTTACAGGAAGCAGGGAATAGGAACTTTATTAATGAACTCTTTAATTAATGATGCTAAAGAATTGGGAATTCGCTATATATATGCAAATCTTGACAGAGAAAATGAAGAAGGAATAAATTTTTTATTAAATCTTGGTTTTGAATATAGAAGAAGTTTTTTTATGATGGAAATGAATGAACCGGTTATTAATGAGTTAGAATGTCCAGAGGGTATTGAAATTAAGAAGATGGAAATCTTAGAGGATGTAGAAGAATTTTTAGAAGTATATGAAGAAATCTTTGGACATATAAATGATAAAGGAAAACTGATTGATAAAATAGCCAAAGAAAATAATTATAATTTTTTCTTAATGTATAGAGTAAGTAGGAGCACAGCCACTAAGAAAATCATAGGTTTTTGTATTGTGGAAAATATTGATGAAGACGGGATTAACCGCCGCATTGATGTTTTAGGGGTAATAGATAAGTATGCCAGAAGAGGTTTAGGAAAGGTCCTTTATATTTCAGTTTTAAACCATTATTGGTCACTTCCTGAAACCAAAAAAATTACGATTACTTTAAAGAGCTCTTCTGAGAATATTAAAAAATTCTATTTATCTTGCGGAATGGAAGAAACATTTATTACTGAAACATACAGATATGAGATGTAAATTTGAAATAATTTAAAATAAATGAAAATTGACAGAATGAAATACATATAGTATAATAAATAAAATTTAATAAGAAGGTTCTTCAGGGCAGGGTGAAATTCCCGACCGGCGGTTATAGTCCGCGAGTGTGAAAGCACTGATTTGGTGAAATTCCAAAACCGACAGTATAGTCTGGATGGGAGAAGAAATGACTTTTGTATTTATTAATAAAACTAGTCAGTCTGAAGAATCTTCAGGCTGTTTTTTTATGGCCGATAAAATTTTTTAAAAGGAGAGGTTATTATGGAAAGTGTTAGCAAAGCGGTTAATCGAGAAAAAAATGTATTTAAGACTACCAATTTAGTAAGGATGGGATTATTATCAGCTCTTGCTGTTGTTCTTATGAAGCTAGAATTTGTTGTTCCTGGCTTTCCGCCTTTTCTAAAAATGGATATTAGTGATTTACCAGCGGTTATTGGTGCATTTATCATAGGACCTGTAGGAGGAGTAATAATTCAGCTTATTAAGGTATTATTATATACAGTATCGGGCAGTGAAACTTTTGGCATAGGACCTTTAGCTAATTTTATTGTAGGAGCTGCATATATTTTTCCTCTTGGCCTTATTTACAAATACAAAAGAAACATATTAGGATTTGTTTTTGGTTGTGTTGTTGGAACTATTACCATGGCAATCGTTTCGGCATTTATGAATTATTTTGTTATGATACCGTTTTATTCAGTGGCATTTGGATTGTCAATAGATGCAATTGTTGAAATGTGTGCAAAAATTAATTCTAATGTTAAGGACTTAAAAACATTGATTATATTTTCAATTCTTCCTTTTAATATATTAAAAGCAGTTATTATTTCAAGTGTGAGCATTGTTCTTTATACACCGTTAAGATTACTGTTTAATAGAATAAGTAATTTATAAATGAATAATTAATTATTTGGAACGGTCTTGACCGTTCCTTTATTTATTTATATATTTATAAATAGTGTACAAGTATGATATTATTGAAAGGAATAAGATAATGATATATGAAACTTTTTCGGAAGAAGAAACAAAAGAATTAGGTCGTAAAATAGCAAGCAAGGCCCAAAAAGGAGATATATATTGCCTTATAGGGGACTTAGGAGTAGGTAAGACTGCTTTTGCAAAAGGTTTAGCAAAAGGGCTTGATATAAAAGAAGCTATAACTAGTCCTACTTTTACTGTAGTAAATGAATATCAAGGAAGATTACCTTTATATCACTTTGATGTTTATAGGATTACAGATATTGATGAAATGGAAGAGATAGGCTATGAGGAATATTTTTATGGAGATGGGATTTGCTTGATTGAATGGGCAGATATGATTGAAGAATTAATTCCAGATAATGCAATATGGATTAATATCATAAAAGATTTAGATAAAGCTGATAATTATCGTAAGATTATTATTGAAAATAAAAAGGAGATGTAAAATTGAAAATTTTAGCCATAGATTCATCGGGAAATGTAGCTTCCGTTGCAGTTGTTGAAGACGATAAATTACTTGGAGAGATAACAACAAATTATAAAAAAACCCATTCTCAAACCTTGCTTCCAATGATTGATAAGCTATGTCGTATGATAGATTTAGATTTAAATTCTTTAGATTATATTGCTAGTTCTAGTGGTCCAGGTTCATTTACTGGCCTTAGAATAGGTGTAACCACTGCAAAAGGATTAGCTTTTGCTCTTAATAAATCCATTATAGGAGTTCCCACCCTTGATGGTTTAGCATACAATATTGTATATAGCGATTATTTAATATGCCCTATAATGGATGCAAGAAGAAATCAAGTATATACAGCATTTTATTTATGGGAAGATAATCAACCTAAAAGACAGTCCGAATACATGGCTATGGATATAGAGCATTGCTTAGAAAAAACAGAAGCTTTTAATAGGCCAGTAGTTTTTCTAGGGGATGCAGTGCCAGTATATAAAGAAACCATTAAAGAAAAAATGAAAGATAAAGAATACTATTTTGCTCCTCCAACTTGTAATATGCAAAGGGCGTCATCTATAGGGAGTTTGGCATTAATCTTAGCACAAGAAGGAAAAATACAAAATTCTATGGAATTTGTTCCGTTTTATCTAAGAAAGTCCCAAGCTGAAAGAGAATACGAGACAAAAAATAAATGAGTTGAGTGAAAGAGGATTTTTATGATTGAAATTTTTCCTATGAAAGAGGAAGATATAGATAAAGTTTATAAAATAGAAGAAAAATGCTTTATTACTCCTTGGTCAAAATACTCTTTTAAAAAGGAGTTAACTAGCCCTTTAACATATTATGTTGTTGCGAAAAAGGATAATAAAATATTAGCATATGGAGGAATGTGGATTATTGTTGGTGAAGGACATATTACTAATATTGCAGTAGACCCCGCTTATAGAAATCAAGGAATAGGCAAAGCTGTATTAGGATCATTAATAGAAGAAGCAGAAAGAAGAAAACTTACAGGAGTTACGTTAGAAGTAAGGGAAAGTAATATTGAAGCTATTAATCTTTACAAAAAATTTGGATTTATATGTGCAGGCATAAGAAAAGATTATTATCATGATACGAAAGAAGATGCAATTATTATGTGGAAATATTTATAATTAAAAAATATTAAGGTCTTCAATATAGAAGACTTTTTTTGTAGATTTTTTTTCAAAAAGAAATAAAATCTTTTGAAATTAGAGGAAATAGATTATTAGTATTGAATATAATAATATAGAAAGGAGTGGAAATATGAAGAATTTTAGGGAACTGAGTTATAAAGAGCTGAAGAAATATATAGACCCTTCAGAATTTGCTTTTAGAACAACGGATGATTTAGAACCCTTAGAAGGGATTATTGGTCAAGAAAGAGCCGTAAAAGCAATGGAATTTGGCTTAAATATTAAAATGAGGGGTTATAATATTTATATGTCGGGCCCTACGGGCTCAGGTAAGACCAGTTATGCTCAAAGTTATATAAAAGAATTTGCTAAGAACGAGCCAATTCCTTATGATTGGTGTTATGTATATAATTATAATAAGCCAAGCAATCCAATTGCTCTCCGTTTTCCTCCGGGCTTAGGAAAAGAATTTAGAGATGATATGAATGAATTAATAGAATATCTTCTTGCAGATATTCCTAAAGCATTTAGCTCTGAAGAATATGAAAAAGAAAAAGCAGAAATAATAAAAGATTATCAAACCAAAAGAGATGAACTGATTAACAATATGAAAGAAAGAGCACGGGAATTAGGTTTTGCTGTTAAGATGACCGGTACAGGAATATATTTTGTACCAATAATTGACGGAGAAGTTGTTGATGAAAGTGACTATAGTAATTTAGAAAAAGAAGTACAAGAAAGAATTGATGAAGTAACGGAAGAAATCCAAGATGAAGTATCTGAAACAATGAAGACAGTCAGGAATTTGGAAAAGAAAGCAAGACAAAAAATTGAGGACTTGGATTATAAAATTGGTTTATTTGCTGTTGGACATCATATTAGTTTTTTGAAAGAAAAATATAAAGAATATGATAGAGTCATTAAATATTTAGAAGCTGTTCAAGAAGACGTTTTAGAAAACATTCAAGAATTTCTTGAATATGAGGATGATGAAGAAGAACAACCTGTGTCTCCTATGTTACCTTTTATGATTAGAAACATAGAAGATGTAGTAAAAAAATACAGGGTAAATCTTTTTGTTGATAATACGGAAACAAAAGGAGCACCTGTAATTGTTGATTTTAATCCAACATATAATAAATTAATAGGACAAATTGAATATGATAATGAATTTGGTAATTTGACTACTGATTTTACAAAAATAAAACCAGGTTTATTTCATCAAGCTAACGGAGGATATCTAATCTTACAAACTTTAGATGTATTAAGTAATGCCCATTCTTGGGAAGCTATAAAAAGAGTATTAAAAACAAAAGAAGTAACAATAGAAAATTTGAGGGAATTAATGGGGCTTACTGCAGTTTCTTCATTGAAGCCCGAGCCAATTCCTGTATCAGTAAAAGTGATATTAATAGGTAGCGATTACTTATATAATTTATTATATGCTTTAGATGAAGATTTTAAAAAGTTATTTAAGATCAGAGTAGATTTTGATTCGGAAATGGAAAATAATAAAGAAAATATTACAATGTTAGCTAGATTTGTTCACGCCTTTTCTAAGAGGGAAAATACTGCTCCCTTTAATGTAAGTGCTATAGCAAAATTAGCTGAATACGCCTCTAGAATAGCAGAAAATCAAGAAAAGTTAACAACAAGGTTTAATAGTATTGTTGAAATATTGTGTGAGGCTAGTATTTGGTCTAAAATGGAGAACAAAAGTGAAATAACAGCAGAAGATATCCAAAAGGCAATAACTGAAAAAGAAAAGCGTTCAAATTTATATGAAGAAAAAATAGAAGAATTAATGAAAAATAATGTTATCATGATAGATTGTGATGGTGAAAAAATTGGTCAAATTAATGGCCTTGCAGTACTTGATACAGGAGACTACAGATTTGCAAAGCCTTCAAGAATCACTGCAACCACTTACATGGGGCAGTCGGGAATAATAAACATTGAAAAAGAATCAGAAATGAGCGGCAATATTCATAATAAAGGTGTTCAAGTTTTAACAGGTTATTTAGGTCAAACTTATGCTCAAGAATTTCCTCTTTCTCTTTCTTGTAGAATTTGTTTTGAACAAAGCTATAGTGGTGTTGATGGAGATAGTGCATCCAGTGCTGAGTTATATGCTGTCTTGTCAAGTCTTAGTGAAGTTCCTATAAAGCAAGGGATAGCAGTAACAGGTTCAATTAATCAAAATGGAGAAATCCAGCCAATTGGCGGAGTGTCTCATAAGATTGAAGGTTTTTATAAAATATGTAAAACAAAAGGCTTAACAGGAAAACAAGGAGTAATTATTCCACATCAAAATGTTAAAGATTTAGTATTAAAAGATGAGGTTATTGAGGCAGTAAAAGAAGGTAAATTTCATATATACCCCATAACTCATGTGGATGAAGGAATTGAAATCTTAACAGGAGTGCCTGCAGGAGAAAAAGATAAAGATAATAAATATGATGACAATACAATACATGGCAAAGTACATGCTAAATTAAAAGCTTTTTATGAAAAAACTCTAAAACAAAATCATAAGAAAAATGAAAAAAAGGAATAGTTATTTGTGTTTAAAGAAATGCTTTAACCCGTAAAAAAGGTTAGCATTTCTTTTATTATTACATTGCACTTGATTAACATATTAAACTAAACTATAAATTATAATTAAAAAAAGTAATTATTAGGGAAGGTTTTTATTAAAAAATAATATAAAAATAACCAATTTTTTTCGCAAACTATACAAAGTGCACAAAAAACTATAAGATCATTCTAGCGTATTTGACAATAGACATAATAAAATAAATAAGTTAAAATTTAAATACAAATAAAAATAGTATTTATTAATTCTAGATATTATTAATTATACATATTTCGAATGAACAATTAATTAATCATTAAGAAAAACATTTTAGCAATAAGCAAAACTTAAAATAATTACCTAGCTTCATTGCTTATTATTTTTCACAACTACTTTAACGTTAACTGTAATGCTTATCTTACAAAACTAAATGATTATTGTTAAGGAATAATAAAACTTTGCACAAAAGAAAGCTATTAGAAATAAATAAATTTATTTCTAATTATTTTCTCAAAACACTTTAACGTTAACTGTAATGCTTATTGGACAAAAAATAACAATAAAAACTATTATTTTACCCAATAACAAACAAGCATTATAGCTTACTGTCTTTGTTAACTTTGCCTAATTGAGCATTTATTATTTTTTAAAGTCTACTTTAACGTTAACTGCAATATTTCCCATATAATTATTTAGCATGGTAAAACAGGTAAAAGGGTAAAAACCTTTACTATAAATTTTAAGTTTTAAATAAATTTAATAAACTGAGGAGGTAAAAAAGTGGGAGACAAAAAGATTAGATTAGCATTAGTAGGAGTTGGGAACTGTGCTAGTTCATTAGTAGAAGGTATAGAATTCTACAAAAATGCAGAAATCGCAGAAGAAGCTGGAGGCTTAATGCACTATGAGATTGGTGGATATGAGCCCAAAGACATTGAAGTAGTAGTTGGTTTTGATATTGATTCAAAAAAGGTTGGAAAAGATGTAAGTGAAGCAATTTATGCAGCTCCAAACTGTGCGTACAAGATTGCTGAAGTACCTTATCTAAACGCACCAGTATTAAAAGGGCCTGTTCTTGATGGAGCTCCAGATCATTTACAACATTATTATGGTAAAGATTATTTCACAATCGATGAAAATCAAGAACCTGTTGATGTAGCACAAGCGTTAAAAGATTATAAGGTAGATGTAATACTTATTAATTTACCAACTGGTTCATATGAAGCAGCAAGATATTATGTAGAATGTGCAAAAAAAGCAGGCTGTGGAATAGTAAACGGAATTCCAGAATTATTGGCTTCTGATGAAGAAATAGCAAAAGGTTGTGAAGAAGCAGGAGTACCAATATTAGGTGATGACTGGAAAAGCCAGATTGGAGCAACTATTATTCATAGAGCATTAGCAAAACTATTTGAAGACAGAGGAATTAAAATTACAAAATCATATCAATTAAACTATGCAGGTAACACAGACTTTATCAACTTGGTAATGCGTGGAGAAACAAAGCATGTAACAAAGCATGATGCGGTTGCTTCTATTCTTAAAAAATCTGATACTCCGATTGCACCAGGATTTGCATTTGTTGATAATCAAGGTGATATGAAGACAGCTTCTATTTTAATTGAAGGAACTAAGTTTGGGGGAGCACCTGTTAAGCTTGAGTTGCATTTAGAAGTAGAAGATGCACCTAACTCAGCAGGTATTAGTATAGATGCAGTTCGTTGCTGTAAGTTAGCTTTAGATAGAGGACTAGCAGGTGCAATAATAGAACCTTCATCATATTTCTTTAAGCATCCTCCTGTACAATTTACAGATGATGTATGTAGAGAAAAAGTAGAAGAATTTATTAAAGGCAAATAATTAAGATTATCACTTTGTTAATTTCATACTGAAAAGTGAGCGGCTCCTTATAAAAGGTGTTACTCCTTGCATGTATACTTTTTCAACTCCCTCTCTAAAGGTTGAATTATATAAAAGGTGTCACTCATTTTTCAGCTTTTAACTAAAAATAAAATTGGGTGGGTATTAATATGAAAAACAAAATAGATATTGTAGTAATAGGTACAATTATAAAAGAGACAATTATATTCCCGGATAAGCAAATGGGTCCTGTACTTGGAAGCCCTGCTGCCTACTCAAGTTTAGTTATGGCTGCACAAGGCGTGAAGGTTGGGATAGTAACATATTACGGGAATGATATGGAAGAAATAATTTCTGAAATGGATGCTTTAGATAAAAGGGGTATTCTACCATATTCACATACAACAACTAATTTATTAATTTATAACGAAGATGGAACAAAAAGAGTAGAATATCAAAAAAGCACTCCAACAATAAAATTTGAAGATATCCATAAAGATTACTTAGAAGCGAAATATTATAAGATTTGTCCTATGAATTATGAGGTAGATCTAGATTTGGTATCTAAACTTCATTCTATGGATAAAGTAGTATTTATAGACTTGGGAGGCTTTGGGGGAGCAACGAGTGATATTAGACATTCTATAGAAACTGAATATGGCAAAAAGGTAATTGAAACATTATGTAATAATAGCTCGATAATTAAAGCTAGTGAAGAAGATTTAGCATCCATAATTCCTGGGAAAACAGCAGAAGAAGCAGCAGAAATCCTAATTAGTACGGGTGCTCCTAAAGTAGTAGTAACCCTTGGTGGAAAAGGTGCTTTATACAAAATTGCTGATAATGATCCTCAGTACATAAAGCCATTTGTTGCAACTAGTGAAAATCCAGACGGCTCTTTAGATTTTACTGGAGCAGGTGATTCTTTTGGGGCAGGGTTTATGGCCTCTTATATGCAAGAACAGGACATTAGAAAGGCAATCTTAAATGGGAATGCTACGGCGTCCTTGGTAATTCAACGTTCGGGGGGATGTACATATGACAGAATGCCTTCAAAAGAACGGGTACAAGAGAGATTGCAACAAAATAATGAATAGTTGACAGTATATAGGAGGTATAACTAATAAATAATAAAAAGGGGTGCATTAAATATGGCAAGAAAGATTGGAGTAGGAATTATCGGGGCTGGTTCAATAGCTGATATTGGACACTGTCCTTCAATAGCTGCATTAGAGAATGCTAAGTTAGCAGCTCTTTGTGATCCAAACGAAGAAATACTAGAAAAAATGACAAAGAAATGGGAGCCTGAAAAGTCATATACTGACTATCGTGCTATGCTAGAAGACAAGAACGTAGAAGTAGTAATTGTAGGGTCTCCTAACCGCTATCATGCACAACAAGCTATTGATGCAATGAGAGCAAAAAAACATGTAATAGTAGAAAAACCTTTTGCATGTACTCATGAAGAAGCATGGAAAATGGTAGACGTAAGTAAAGAAGAAGGCGTGTTCTTGATGGCAGGTACAAACCAACGCTTTTGGGAACAAAATGTTATTGCACGTAAATTAATAGATGAAGGCTTTATTGGTAAACCTCAAATGGGACGTTCTTCACTTCATGAAGGTTGGGGTTTGTATCATGAGCAGTTATCTTATACAAGATTCCGTCAAGATCCTTATGAAGCTGGTGCGGGTGCATTATTTGATTTAGGTGCACACAGAGCTGACTTATTAATGTTCTTGATGGGAAGTAAACCCAAACGTGTAATAGGTATTGTAAAAGCATTTGGTAAAGAATATACACCATTAGATGATTCATTCTGGATTACTATTGAGTTTGAAAATGGAGCAACTGGAGTAATTAGTGGTGACAGATATTCACCTGCTGTATCTAATATTTCTGAAGTATATGGTACAGAAGGTACAATTTTTACTGGCTCAGAAGCAACTAACCCATTTCAATCTGCACCATTAGCAGTATATACCCATAAGGACTTTAAACAATCTGAATTACCTGAAATAGTAAGAGAATACCGCTATCCTCAATTATTCTGGTCAGAAGATATTATGCAACCAAACGGATATGTACCAAAACGTTGGGTGCCAATTTATCCAAAGAGAGGATGGGCATATAAATCAATGTTAGAACACTTCTTAGATTGTGTAGAAAAGGATGTACCACCATCACTTACTCCTGAAGACAGTGCTCTTGTTACAGACATACTTGTAGGTGCATATAAGTCTATGGAAACTAATTCATGGGTTGAAGTTGGACGAGACATGGAAAACTACATAGTACCGCTCTACGATGCTCCAGAAATTAAGTAATATCTGGTTGTATCGTTTAAGTATTAATAAACAAAAAAAATCAAATGGGGGTAAGACTATGAAAAAATTATTGGCTTTATTATTGACAGTTGCAATGCTTGCTAGTTTAGTAGCATGTGGTGGAAAGGATACCGGTAATGCAGGAGATACCGGTGGAAGCACAAACGTAGGAACTGAAACACCAAAAGCAGATGATAACAAAGATAATAAAACTGACAAAAAAGTTACTATTGGATATTCATTCCCAACTATCAACAATGAGTTCTGGGGAACAGCACTTGGTCATGTAGAAGCAGCAGCTAAAGAATTAGGATTTGATTTAATTTATGATGACTGTAATAATGACCAAGCAGAACAGTTAAATGACGTTGAAAGTATGATATCAGCAGGAATTGATGGTCTTGTTCTTGGGCCACAAGATGCATCTGTTGTAGCAGGAATACTAGATGCTTGTAAGAAAAATGACGTTAAAGTTGTTATTATTGACCGTTGGCCAGGGAACGATTTAGTAGCAGGAGAAGACTACATTGCATTTATTGGACCAAACGACGAAGAAGCAGGTTATCAAATTGCAATGTCCTTAATCGATTCTGGTGTTAAAAAGATGATTGGTATCGGCGGATATCAAAACACATCAGTTGCTGAAGGTCGTAGAGCAGGTTTAATGAAAGCGTTAGAAGAAAATCCTGATGTTGAATTATTGCAATATGAATGGGCTGGAGAAAACTGGGATGACGGAGATGAATATTTCCGTAACATGTATCAAGCAAATCCAGATTTAGAAGGTGTATGGTGTTATAATGACTCTTTAGCATTAGCATCAGTTAACGTATGTAAAGAGTTAGGAATTATTGACAAAGTTAAAGTTGGTGGTATGGACTTATTATCACCAGCAGTAGAATCTATGCAAGCAGGCGAACTATGGTTCTCAACTGGAGGACACTATATGCAATCAGCTTTTGGAGCAGTTATAGTGTTTGACGAAATCAATGGTAACAAATATACTGGTGACCCAGTAGTTAGCTTGAATTTATTAAATGTTTCTCAAGACAACTTAGATAAATTCGTACAAAAATATATTGATAATGAGCAACCTATCAATTGGAAAGAATTAAGTAAAACTTACAACCCAGATGCAGAATTAATATTTGAATTATCTCTTGACTAAAATTTAGACAAGTATTAGAAACTGTAGATTAATCTATAGTTAATGAATAGTTAATTTTATTGTTTAATCCCTTGTCAAATAACATTAATATTAGTTGTTTGACAAGGGAGATTTAACAAAAAGATATATAACGGGGAGGAATAATTTTGGGTGCTGCAGTGGTCTTTAAAGGAATAAAGAAATACTTCGAAGGTACAAAAGCATTAGATTGGGACCCTGAAGACGTTATGGAAGTATTCCCGGGAGAAATACATGGTTTAGTAGGAGAAAATGGGGCAGGAAAATCAACCTTATTTCAAGTATTAATGGGAATATATAAACGCAATGCTGGAGATATTTATTTATTCGGACAGCAAGCTGATATAAATGATGTACATGATGCTGAGAGGGCAGGCATATCTATCATAATGCAACAACCCAATTTTGCTTATAATATGACAGTAGCTGAAAACATATTTATGGGCAGGGATAAGGAATTTACAAATAAAGCAGGATTAATAAACTGGAAAAAACAAAATGAAGCAGCAGCAAAGATTTTAGAAGAATATAATTTTAGTCACATTAAACCAACGGATATACTAAATGACTTAGGTTTTGAAGAAAGAAAGCAAGTTGAAATAGTAAGAGCACTTTCTGTTAAACCTAAAATACTGTTAGTTGATGAGACTTCAGCCGCTGTTTCAAAAAAATCTGTAGAAATTCTTTATAAGTTATTGCGTGAAGAAAGAGACAAAGGTACTGCAGTAATATATATTTCACACTTTATAGATGAAGTTTATGACCTTTGCGACAGAGTTAGCATATTAAGGGACGGAAAATTAGTAGCCAATATGATGGTTAAGGATACTACTCCTGATATGATAATAAACAACATGGTTGGAAGAGATGTGTCAGGAGAAAGTTATAGAAGCGATAACAATGATTCTATTGGCGATGTAATGTTAGAAGTAAAGAACTTTACAAAAAAAGGTTGTTTCGAAGGCATTAATTTAAATGTTAGATCTGGAGAAATAGTAGGTATTGCGGGAATTGGTGGCTGTGGTTCGGATGAATTTGGACGAGCCCTCTTCGGAGATGAAAAGCCAACAAGCGGTGAAATGATTTACAAAGGTAAAAGTGGTTATATGAAATCACCATTAGAAGCAATCAAAAATGGAATTGCATATATTCCAAAAGACAGGGACCTTGAAGGTTTATTCTTAATATATGATTCAGTTATGAATATTTCTTCTGCAAATCTAAAGAGAATGAGTAAAAGAGGAATTATTAATCATAGATTAGAGCGCAATGTTGCAAAGGACTCGATAAAAAGACTTAAGATTAAAACGCCATCAGAATTGACGCTTGTGTCAAATTTAAGTGGTGGTAACCGTCAAAAAGTATCAATAGCAAAATGGGTTGCTAATGAATCAAGTCTATTAATTGTAAATTCTCCTACAAGAGGCGTAGACGTGGGAGCTAAATATGAAATTTATAAGACTCTAGAAGCTCTTAAGAACGAAGGGAAAGCCATTTTATTAATCTCTGATGAACTACCAGAATTATTAGGCATGTGTGACAGAATATATAGTTTCCGCAAGGGAAAGAACTCTGGTGAGTTTACTCGGGGAGTCGATTTTACTGAAGAAGCTGTCGTAGCAAAAATGGTTTAAAACAATTCTAAGGGGAAAGGAAATTGTTAATATGGGGATGACAAATTCAGCGAATAAAATGGATTTAATAAAAGAAAAATTGAAAAAGAATATTTCTTTAACAGCTTTTATAATACTTTTTATATTTTTCTCACTGACAACAAGTGGAAAGTTCTTAACAATGAACAATATTCAGACTTTATTAGGAGCTAGTATTGACCTTCTTATATGTGCATTAGGAGCTACTTTTATCATAATGCTAGGTAGTATTGATCTATCGGCAGGTTCTATGATTAGCCTTTGTGGTGTTATTGCAGCTAAGATATTTGTCGGAACAAAAAGCACATTATTAGCATTACTTGTTGCTATTATAGTAAGTGTTATTTTTTACGGAGCTATGGGCTTAGCTCATACTAAACTACAAGTTCCAACTTTTATTGTAACACTAGGATTCTTATCTATTGCAAGAGCAGTAGTGACAATGATAAGTTCTGGTACTATTACAATGATACCTTTTGATAGTCCTTTTAAGAAGTATTTTGGCTTAAGACCTTGGATACTAATCCTTGGACTAGTAATGTTTTTAATTGTATGGCTTATTGAAAGGTATACTTTGTTTGGAAGATATACCAGGTTAATTGGTGGCGATGAAAGAGTTGCAAAATTAAGCGGCATTAACGTAAATAAGCAAAAATTATTAGTATTTTTGTTTGCGGGCTTACTTACTGCTATTGCGGGAGTAGTGATGGCAGCTAGAATTGGTTCAGGTTCTCCTGCTGTTGGTCAAGGATATGAGTTGAACGTTATATCAGCAGTAGTACTTGGTGGAACATCTCAAAGAGGTGGTATTGGAGGAGTAAGTGGTACATTAATTGGTGCTGTTACCCTTGCCGTACTATCAAACGGGCTAGTACTTTTAGGAATGCCTT
The DNA here is from genome assembly GCA_012518815.1 of Candidatus Epulonipiscium sp. Taxonomy (GTDB): domain Bacteria; phylum Bacillota; class Clostridia; order Lachnospirales; family Defluviitaleaceae; genus JAAYML01. The sequence continues at coordinate 36,481 of JAAYRK010000033.1, forward strand.
CAGAAGTACAATTATTTATAAAGGGTGTTGTATTAATCTTTGCAGTTTATGTTACCCTTGAAAGAAATCCTAATAACATAACTAAGTAATAATTAAAAAGGAGGGTAAGAATGGACAGCAATACGAAAAGTTACATAATTAATAATTGTAGAGAACAAATATTAAAAGAAGCAAAAGCTTTAAATAGAGTAGCAGAACAAGTTGATGAAGAGTATATTGCAGCTTGTGAAGCAATTTTTAACTGTGAAGGTAGAGTTATTGTAACAGG
>JAAYRK010000034.1 GCA_012518815.1 Candidatus Epulonipiscium sp.
AAGTAGATGTAGATGTAGATTTGATTTTTCTAACATCTAATTTTCAACTAAAGGGGTATAGTTCAGTTGGTAGAACGTCGGTCTCCAAAACCGGATGTCGAGGGTTCGAGTCCTTCTGCCCCTGTCATAATTTGGCCCAGTGGCTCAGCTGGTTAGAGCGCCGGCCTGTCACGCCGGAGGTCGAGGGTTCGAGTCCCTTCTGGGTCGTCATTTTAAACATTAACAAAAGTGATGTTGTCATTTTCAACATCCAACATCTAACTTTTTCTAGGGCGCATAGCTCAGCTGGGAGAGCACCTGCCTTACAAGCAGGGGGTCATAGGTTCGAGCCCTATTGCGCCCACCATTTAAAGAAGTAGGAAGCTAGAAGAGTTTTTTAAATGAATAATATTTTATTTTTACGGCGGAGTAGCTCAGTTGGCTAGAGCATACGGTTCATACCCGTAGTGTCGGCGGTTCAAGTCCGTCCTCCGCTATTAAAAAAAGTCGGTAGAATTTAATCTACCGACTTTTATTTGATTTAGGTAACATGATTTTAAATCTTGTTTCATGTTCATCTGATTCAACTGATATTATGCCTTTGTGTTTTTCAATAATGTTTTTAATATTATAAAGGCCAAATCCTCTAAGGTTTTCTTCATTATTTTTAGTAGAGAAGCCTTTATCGAAAATGATATCTGTATCTGAGATAGGAGTATTATTATTTTCATTACTAGCTTCTACATATATATGGTCATCATCGCCTGAAATTTCAAAGTAAATATATCTTTTTTCTTCAGGGATATCTTCTAAGAATTCAATGGCATTATTGATAAGATTGTTTAATACGGTTGAAATTTCAGTTAATGTCATATTTGTATATGTAATTTTATCAGTAATGTGTACATCAAATTCAATGTTTTTTTCTTCAGCAATAGCTATTTTAGTAAAGAGAAGTCCTGACACTACAGGTTCATCTGTTGCCATAATATTTGAAGTTCCTTGTATTGTAATATTTAAGTTTTCGATATAATTTTTCGCTGTTTCTAATCTATTAATATCTTTTATTTGTACAAGTCCATATAATACGTTAATATGATTAATAAATTCATGTCTTTGACATTTTAAATGTGTAACTAATTCTTTAATATATTCAATATATATATTTTGATCTTCTAATTGAATTTCTTTAATAGCCACGGAAACTATATATTTATTTAATCTATATATGGTAAATATTAATGATATAAAAGTAATACTAAAAAATAAATAAACTATTCCTTGATAAGCAGATATGTAGCTATTAAGAACAATTAAAAACATAGCAAGTATACTGATTATCGAAAATAATGAAGATGTTAGTATATTGCTTTTTTTACTCAGGTAAGCTTTGTTATGTAAACTAAAGTTTTTCTTATGCACTATTAATGCTATGATAAAAAAGGTAATTTGGTTTATAAATGTTGTTATTACTTTGATAAAATCATATTTATAAAATTCATCACGAGGTATTTTTAAAACAGAAAGACAAAATATTAAAAACAATACTTCAAGGACAATTTTCATTGATATTGCTAAAAGGCTGCTAAAAGATGATAAAATAAAATCTACATTTAACAACAAATTGCTAATAATGATTGTAGCTATTGTAAATATTATACTTTGAAGATGAAATGGGAAAAGTTGAGTAATTATATAATAACTTATTCCATGAAGTAAGGTAAGTAATAAAAGTCTAGAACCAGTTATTTTATTTTTCAATCCACATAATGTAATTATAATTAGGTATATTGAGAGCCCTTCAAGAAATTGAAGCAGGAAAAAGGTAAACATTAATACACTCCTAACTTGTTAAATTAATATACAAATATGGGAATTTGTAATTATATATTGAAAAATGTTGAAAAATGACTTAGTTATAGTTAATATATATATATTAATATTATATTGTGAACATTATATAATAAATTAAAAAATATTTAAACTTTTTTTGAAACAATTATGAAACTTTTATTAAAATTCATAATTTATTGCTTTGAGATTTTTCTATTATTTATACAAAACATTGTTATTAATTTTAAAATAGAACAGTTAATGTAAAAAGTAACTGAAAAAGTTATTTTTTCTTTATAAAAAATGGGAGGAAAGTCAATGAGAGTTGGAATAGGTTATGATGTACATAAACTTACAAAAAATAGAAAACTAATTTTAGGGGGAATCGAGATTCCATATGAGGTGGGCCTTGCAGGTCATTCTGATGCAGATGTACTTGTTCATGCTATAATGGATGCTCTTTTAGGTGCAGCTGCTAAAGGAGATATTGGGAAGCTTTTTCCTGATAATAGTGAAGAATATAAAGATATATCCAGTATGATTTTATTAAAGAAAGTTAGGGATTTATTGAATGAAGAAGGTTATAGTATAGAAAATATTGATTCAACCATAGTAGCACAAAAGCCTAAGTTAGCATCATATATTGATGATATGAGGAAAAGTATTGCCAAAGCTTTAAATATTGATATACAACAAATAAATATAAAAGCCACAACTGAAGAAGGTTTAGGTTTTACAGGAGAAGGAAAAGGAATAGCTGCATATGCTATTTGTTCGTTAAAAAATGAACCTTCTTTCCCATTGAAATAGGATTATTACAGTGATACAATTTACTTACTATACATTTAAACAATTTCACTTATTCTAAAAAGGGTGATTTTTATGACAATTTTAGTTGTGGATGATGCTGGATTTGCTAGAAATGTATTAGTAAGTATGATTGTGGAAATGGGCTACCAAGTAATTGGAGAAGCTCTTAATGGGGAAGATGCAGTAAAAAAGGCAAAAGAACTAAAACCTGATGTAATTGCTATGGATATTATTATGCCTAAAATGAACGGAATTGAAGCAGTCAAAGAAATAGTAAAAGATAATCCTGAGGCGTATATTATTATGTGCTCAGCTATGGGACAAAGAAATATGGTTATTCAGTCAATAGTCGCAGGAGCAAAAGATTTTATAGTAAAACCTATTAATAAAGAAAGGCTAGCAGATTCATTGGATAAATGTAAAAAACAATTGAACTGTTAGAATTAGAGGTGACAATTATGCCTAAAGAAGAATTGGATTGTCTCTTAGAAGAAGTACTGTCGATTAATAACCGCTCAAAAGAAAGTAGAAATAGCAATAATTATTTAATACAAGGAAGCTATACTGGAAAAATATCCATATTAAAAGATGAGTTTAATAGGATGCTTAATATAATATATGAGCAAGAAGCTCAAATTAGAGAAGACAGAATTGAAATTGGAAAGTATTTCAAACAAATTGGTTATAAAGATAATGAGTTATATATTAGGCAGTCTGAATTAGAAAAAGCACATTCACAATTAAAGGAATATACCAAGGAAATCGAAAATATTAACTCTGAATTAAATAGGAAGGTTGAAGAATTAAAGAATTTATTTTATTTTAGTCAAGAAGTAACATCTAGGTTTGAAAAATATGACTTACTTAAAATTGCATTAAAAGATATAGTCCCTTTTATTGATAGTTCATTTGGAGCCGCTTTTATTTGCAATGAAAAAGGATTGAAGCTTGTAGATACTTATTATAAGGATTCAAATGTTTTTTTAAAAGTAAATGCAGAAATCAATAGATTCTTAAATAAAAATTATTTTGTTTATGATGTTCCTATAGATAAAGTAGAAATTTACTCTGATATTATAAAAAATATCAAAATAAAAAACATAATTGGGGATAATTTATCCCAAGAATTTAAATCTCTAGCCATAGCACCAATTGTTAATAAAGATAATGAAGTGATGGCGGTTATATTTTTATTAGGTGACTATTTTGATTACAGCGAAAAGTATTTACTAAGTTGTTATACTAATGTATTAAGAATTGCCTTTGAAAATGCCAGATTATATAATGATATAAATAAAATGTTTATTGATACGGTAAAAGTACTAGCAAATGCAATAGAAGTAAAAGATAGATATACTAAAGGCCATATAGACAGAGTTACGGATTACTCTGTAGCAATTGCTAAAAAAATGAACTTTGATAAAACTAATTTAGAAAAAATTAAAATTGCAGCAGCCCTTCACGATATAGGCAAAATAGGCATTCCTGATGAAATATTAAACAAACCTTCAAATCTTACCAAAGAGGAGTTAGATATAGTTAAAGAACATCCATTAAAGGGTTATGAGATAATAAAGGATATACCAGCTCTAAAAGATATTAGCATTCATGTTAAACAGCATCATGAAAGAATTGATGGCACGGGATATCCAGAAGGATTAAGAAACAAAGAAATATCTTTAGAAGCTAGAATTATTTCTGTAGCAGATGCTTTTGATGCAATGACTTCAGATAGGCCTTACCGCAAGGGCATGAGTTTTAATACAGCTGTTAAGGTATTGTTAGATAATAGGGGAAGTCAATTTGATGAATATGTTGTAAATGTATTTTTATCATGTTTACAAGAAATTAAGTAAATATAGACTATTCTATCATATAAAAATAGAATTGATTATTGCTTTAGAAATCTGTTATAATATCAAGAAGTATAATGCATAAATACGATGAAGGGAAGAGTAATTTATATGCCTTTACAGAGAAGAACCGTATTAGCTGAGAACGGTTTTAAAGAAGCATATAGGTGAAGTGCATCCTGGAGTTAAATAGATGAAATTAAGTAGTTTATTTCGGCGGCATACCGTTATATGCATAGAGGGAAAGCACAAGCTTTAAGCAGAGTGGAACCGCGGATTAACTTCGTCTCTGAATTGAGATGGAGTTTTTTATTGGTTGAAAGGGGATTGGTCATGATGGGCTTTATAAAAGAAGAAATTAGAGTTATAAAAGAAAGAGATCCTGCAATAAAGAAAACTATAGAGGTCTTTTTATATCCTAGTTTCTATTCTATTTTATCTCATAGAATAGCTCATTGGTTTTATAAACGTAAAAGATATTTTATAGCAAGATTAATATCCCAAATATCGAGAGGATTTACGGGAATAGAAATACATCCTGGAGCAAAAATTGGTAAGGGATTATTTATAGACCATGGGATGGGAGTAGTAATTGGAGAAACTTGTGAAATAGGCGACAATGTTACAATTTACCAAGGAGTTACTTTAGGAGGTACAGGAAAGGAAAAAGGAAAAAGACATCCTACTATTGGTAATAATGTAATGATTGGAGCAGGGGCAAAGGTTTTAGGTCCTTTTAAAATAGGAGATAATTCTAGAATTGGAGCAGGTTCAGTAGTACTAAGCGAAATTCCTGAAAATTGTACTTGTGTAGGAATTCCTGCAAGAATTGTAAAAAGAGCTAAGCAAAAGGTAGATCCATGTCAGTCCTTAGATCAGGTTAAATTACCAGATCCAGTACAAATGGAACTATGCAAACTTCAGGTAAAAATAAAGGAATTAGAGAAAAAGATAGAAGAATTTGAAAAGGGAGGAAAAATGGACAATGAAGATATATAATACTCTAACAAGGAAAAAAGAAGAATTTGTTCCTATAAACCCTGGAGAAGTAAGGATGTACGTTTGTGGTCCTACAGTATATAATTATATTCATATTGGAAATGCAAGACCTTATATAATATTTGATACTGTAAGAAGATATTTTGAGTACAAAGGTTATAAAGTAAATTATGTTCAAAATTTTACAGACGTGGATGATAAAATTATAAAAAAAGCCAATGAAGAAAACAAAACAACAACAGAAATAGTAGAAAAGTATATTGCTGAAACTTTAAAAGATGCTGATGGATTAAACATTAAAAGGGCTACAGTTCATCCAAGAGTAACTGAAGAAATGTCTGAAATAATAGCCCTTATTGAAATATTAATCGAAAAAGGTTTTGCTTATGAAATAAATGGGACTGTTTATTTTAATACTCAAGCCTATAAAGCATATGGAAAGCTATCTAAGAAAAATCAAGATGAATTGGAAGCAGGAGCAAGAATTGAAGTAGACGAAGATAAAAAACATCCTATGGATTTTGTTTTATGGAAACCAAAAAAAGAAGGAGAACCTTATTGGGAAAGTCCTTGGGGGCAAGGACGCCCAGGTTGGCATATAGAATGTTCTGCTATGGCAAAAAAATATTTGGGCGATACTATAGATATTCATGCAGGAGGAGAAGATTTAATTTTCCCTCATCATGAAAATGAGATTGCCCAAAGTGAAGCGGCTACAGGCAAAAACTTTGCGAAATATTGGATGCACAATGGCTTTATTAATGTAGACAATAAAAAAATGTCAAAATCTAAGGGAAACTTTTTTACTTTAAGAGAAGTAGCACAAGAATTTCCTTATGAAGTTATTCGCTTTTTTATGTTAAGTGCTCATTATAGAAGTCCGATTAATTTTAGCAGAGAACTTATGCAGTCAGCTCAAAGTGGTCTTGAAAGAATTAAAAATGCCATAATCAACTTAGACCATTTAATTAATCATGCTAAAGAAGAAAAAATGACTGAAAAAGAAATTATACTATCAAAAGGGCTTGAGAATTTTGAAAACAAATTTGTAGAAGCAATGGAAGATGATTTTAATACAGCCGATGCTATATCTGTAATATTCGAGCTTGTTAAGTTTGCTAATGTTAATATAGATAACAATTCTTCTAAGGAATTTGCCTTGGCTATAAAAAATAAAATCTTAAGTTTATTAAATATTCTAGGCTTATTAGAAAAACAAGAAGATATTAAAGAAGATGTCTTAGAGGAAGAAATAGAAGAGCTTATAATGAAGCGTCAAGAAGCTAGAAAAGCCAAGAACTGGGCTTTAGCTGATGAAATAAGAGATAACTTGAAACAAAGAGGTATTATTTTAGAAGATACTCCCCAAGGAGTAAAATGGAAAAGACAAATGTAATTTTACAAAAGAACGGAGATTAATATGGAAGATCAATCAATTACTAGTAAATTATTAAATACTCTTAATGAGCAAGTCAAAAATAATGATGTCAAACCAAGGGAGTATTCGCCCTTGGTTTTGGCGTATATTGGAGATGCAGTATTTGAGATATTTATTAGAACAGCAGTTGTTATTAAGGGGAATGCTTCAGTTAATAAACTTAATAAAACTGTCAGAGAATATGTAAAGGCTTCTGGTCAAGCTGAAATTTATGATAAGATTAAATCGTATTTAACCGAAGAAGAAGAAAGCATATTTAAAAGAGGTAGAAATGCGAAGTCAGTAACTGTCCCAAAGAATGCTCTTTTATCAGATTATAAGCATGCTACGGGCTTAGAAGCTCTTTTGGGTTATTTGTATCTGGATGGACAGATAGAAAGACTTCAATATTTAATTAAACTAGGTATAGAAAAAGACTAAAAGACATGGAGGTTGCACAAAATGTCGAAAGAGACAAAGACTTTTATTAAGGGGGCAATTATCCTTTCAATAGGGGGAGTAATTGCAAAAATATTAAGTGCATTTTTTAGAATTCCATTAACTCATATGATTGAAGATACAGGACTAGGATATTATCAAATGCCTTATCCTATTTATACTTTTATGATTGCTATTGCATATACGGGAATTCCTTCTACTGTATCAAAAATTATTTCTGAAAAATTAGTTCATAAAAAATATGGTGAAGCACATAAGGTATTTCAATATACATTTATTGTATTATTTTTCACAGGAATATTTGCATCCTTATTTTTATTTTTAGCTTCAGATTGGCTAATCAAGGTACAAGGCTGGGTTCCTGAAGCAAAATATTCTTTATGGGGTCTAGCACTTAGTCCAGTTTTTATTGCTATAATGGGTGCTTTTAGAGGATATTTTCAAGGTATGCAAAATATGATACCTACTGCAACATCACAAATAAGTGAAAGTTTTGCAAGGGTAGTGTTTGGTTTAGGATTGGCATATTATTTTATTACTAGTAATTATGGAATAGCAGTTGCTGCAGGGGGTGCATCTTTTGGTGCTACTGCAGGTGGAATATTAGGCTCTATTGTTTTATTAATATATTATTTAGTAAAAAGAAAAGAAATTATAAAAAGAATAGATGAAACTAAAGAAAATAATCAAAAGATAGATTTTTTACCTACGGCATCAAAAATTTTATTTATTGCTTTTCCTGTTTCTGTAGGAGCAGCTGTTAACTCAGTTATGAATTGGGTGGATTCATCATTAGTAGTAAGAAGACTTTTATATGCAGGATTAACAGAAATAGAAGCATCCAATCTTTATGGGCAAATTGGAAAGGCACAAACTTTTGTAAATGTTCCCCTAACTTTTAGTATGGCTTTGGTAGTGGGGATAGTACCAAGTATTGCAGAAGCAATAGAAAAAAGAAACAATCAGGAAGTTCACGATAAAATAGAATGGGGAACAAGATTTGCCATGCTGCTTGGCCTTCCTTCAGCTGCAGGATTAGGAATTTTGGCACAACCTATTATGACTTTGGTTTATAGGCAATATGACAAAGGAGCAAGTGTTCTTGCACTAATGAGTATAAGCTTAGTATTTATCATATTAGGGCAAGCATATACAGGAGTTTTACAAGGGATGGGCAAATTCTATATTCCGGTTGTTAATCTGTGTATAGCAGCTATAGCAAAAGCAGTTGTTAATTATATACTTGTTGCAGGCCCATTAGGGGTTAATGGTGCGGCAATAGGTTCAATTATAGGATATGGAGTATTTGCAATTTTAAATTATATATTCGTTACGAAATATTCAGGCTTTAAAATTAATACTAGTTATGTAATATTAAAACCTTTATTGTCAACACTAATTATGGGAGGAGCAACTTATGCTTCCTATAATCTCCTTAGAATTGCTACGGGTAACACCATTTCAAGCTTAGGAGCTGTTTGCGTTGGAGTTGTAGTGTATTCAGCCATGCTTTTAATTACTGGTGCGATAGCCGAAGCGGATTTTTATATGATTCCAAAAGGAGATAAGATCCTAGCTTTATTAAAGAAAGCAAAATTTATTAGAAGTCAAGAATAAGCATCTTTTAATAAAATTAACTTACTTTCTTACTTCTATATACTATCTGTATACTATCTGTAAAAAGAGAGGAGTTTTTTCATGAAAAGCTACAAAGAAGATAAAAACTTACAGCTAGAAGGAAGAAATGCTGTATTAGAAGCATTAAAATCTGAAAGAGATATCGATAGAATATTAGTTCAACAAGGAAGTAAGGAAGGTTCTATAAAGAAAATAATTGCTGAAGCAAAAGAAAGAAAAATTGTAATCCAAAATGTCGCAAAAACAAAATTAGATGAAATATCTGAAACAAAAAAACATCAAGGAGTTATTGCCTTTGTTTCAGCTCATAATTATGTAGATTTAGAGGATATCCTAAAAATTGCTGAAGAAAAAGGAGAAGAACCTTTTTTAATTATTTTAGATTCTATTAAGGATCCTCATAATTTAGGGGCAATCATAAGAACTGCTAATATCACAGGTGCCCATGGTGTAATTATTCCCAAAAGAAGAGCAGTAGGCTTAACAGCAACAGTAGCAAAGGCTTCTGCTGGAGCTATAGAATATACTCCCGTTGCAAAAGTAACTAATATAGCGGCTACAATAGATAAGCTTAAATCCCTCGGAATATGGATTGCTTGTGCAGATATGGACGGAGAAATAATGTATAATACAGACTTAACTGGTGCTATTGCTTTAGTAATTGGTAGCGAAGGAGAAGGAGTAAGCAGGATTGTAAAAGAAAAATGTGACTACATTGTTAAGGTCCCAATGTATGGCCAAATTTCTTCGTTAAATGCATCTGTAGCAGCAGGAATACTAATGTATGAGGTAATAAGACAAAAGACTAACAAAAAATAACTTTGCTTTAAATGGATATATTTTACAGTTACTCTTAACAAAATACTTTTATTGTGATATACTTATAAGTACAGCCTAAAAAGGACAATTAGTTTAGAAAAAAGTATTTATTATTAGACTTATACACCATTACTTTTGTCTTGGACAAGTTAATGAAATGATAAATTATGGGAAAACACCAAAACACTAAAATATGCAAACGGGGGCGGTACAGTGAGATTGAATCTTAAAAAAACCAGCACAATCTTATCATATGACGAAATGGAAGATGAAGCTATCGTAGACTTAATAAGAGACGGGGATAATGATGCAATGGACTACCTGATCAACAAATATAAAAATTACGTTCGTGCAAAAGCAAGGACTTATTTTTTAATTGGTGCTGACAGGGAAGATATTATTCAAGAAGGAATGATAGGCTTATATAAAGCTATAAGAGATTATGAAGAAGAAAAAATTTCTTCATTTCGTGCCTTTGCAGAATTATGTATAACCCGTCAAATTATTACAGCAATAAAAGCGGCAACTCGCCAAAAACATATTCCATTGAACTCATATGTTTCCCTTCATAAACCAGTTTTTAATGATGGCAGTGAAAGGACAACCCTAATGGATGTAATTATAGGAGGGAAAATTGCTAATCCCGAAGAACTTCTTATTGGACAAGAAAACTTAGAGTTTATTGAACAACGGATGGGAGAAATATTAAGCAATTTAGAATGCCAAGTATTATCCCTCTACCTTCAAGGCAAAGCTTATTACGAAATAGCAGAAGAAATGAATAGAGATATAAAATCCATTGATAACGCACTACAAAGAGTAAAAAAGAAATTAGAAAAATTTCTAAAAAATAAAAAAGACCATTAAAAAAAACATCAGTATTATAATACTGATGTTTTTTACTATATTTTCAATTACAATTTATCTAAAGACAGATAATTTATTTTAATTTATTATAAACTCAGCAGCCAGATAATAATTATCAAAATCCCCTGTGTCCTTAGAGTTTAATATAGATTTAATAATACGATATTCACCAGCATCTAAATTTCCATAAAGCCAGTTCCAATCAACAGGCCATTGTCTAACAGAGGAAGAAGATAATTCATAAGCAATATCTTCAAATCCGTAGTCACTGTCTAAAATTACAGGGACTTGATACCACCTTTTATTAACTTTCTTTTCTAAAATGAAATCTGAACTAAAGATACAATCCTTATCAGAATTATTTTCAAGAATTAAAGTTAAGCTCTTGGAAGATAAAGTTCCTTCTTTAACAGTCATACTTACTCCATTTAGATTATTGACAGTTTCATGTATTGAAGCTTCCCATTTAGCACCTTCATCCAATTCATTATTAACGCCAGTATCATCTTCCTTCTTAATCGGATCTATACTTTTAGATATTTCACAGCCTGATAATAATATAAAAGCTAAAATCATAAAAATCATTAAAGAAAAATATCTTTTCATACAATCACTCTCCTATTAATTAGACGGTAAAAAGAATCAATAGTTTCCTAAATAATCTTAAAAAATACTTCAAAAAAATAAGCAGTTTATTCTTAGATATAATATAATTAATTTATCCTTTATAAGAATAAATAAGCCTATACAAATAATAAAAAATGCCAAGATTAAACTAAAGAAAAAGCCTCTAAAATGCTTGACTTAAAAGAAGAAACATGATAATATATCTAAGCGTTAAGCAAGAATTAATTAAAATGCTGCTATGGCTCAGTAGGTAGAGCGTCGCCTTGGTAAGGCGGAGGTCACGGGTTCGAATCCCGTTAGCAGCTTAGGTATAATCAAGGGTTCTGGCAATTGGCCAGAACCCTTGATTGCTTTCTAATCCAATTATAATACCTCTAAGTATGCCATTTATGTAATCATATTTATGTTAATGGCCAGCCCTTTATTTTAATTAACAATATAAATATAAATCATAGAAATTTATATTAGATTTATAGAATAATTTAAAAATAATTATTTAATCAATAATTCCGATGTGATATAATTATCAACATGGTAATTTTTGATAATTAGAAAAGCAAGATATTTGGTAAGGTGGTATTTACAATGAAAAACACACTATTATATGGATTATTAACTTCTATAATAGCTTTAATAGTTTCCTTATCTTTCATTCTTTTGTTTGATAGTTTTTTGTTTTCAGTATACATTTTTTTCATTGTGCCTGGTTTTGCTATGATTTTTGGATATTATGTTTCCAAAGGTTTGGCTTATGGAATGGTAAAAAGAAATATTATATACTCATATAAAATTCATTTATTATTAATTTTATATGCTATTATATTTTATTTTTTAATATATTATTTAGCATATCATCTAGCTAGAATAGATGAGGGATATTTAGTATTTAGCTTATCAGGAGATCATATTAGCAATTACGTAGTAGAAGGATATGGAAGAATAGATTTTAAAAACTTTATGAAATTGATTTTGAATTCCTATTCAGTAACTAAATATGTTTCTTTTAATAGGGCGATTACTATTGATTCATCCTACTTTTTGTACGATACAGCTTCTCAGTTTCAAGGGACATATAGTTTAAGTCAAAATTATCTTTTTATATACCTGATAATTGATTTAATAGGAATTATTGTGGGTGGATTTTCATCTGGATTAAACCTTAAGGAGATAAAATGGTGTAAAGAGTGTAAAAAATATCACAAGAAAAAATTGATAGCTAGATTTGAAAGAAGTCTATTTGAGAAAAATATACTTGATAATCTTGTTCAAGATATGACCATAAATAAGCTACTAAGACTAAATTATATAGAGGAAAGATTTAAGAAAGATTTGTTTTCAAAAGAATCCTATGTAGATATTTATGCTGAATACTGTCCTGAATGTAAGAATTCAGATATTTTTCTTAGATATTATTTTAAGGACTTTTTAAAATATGAATTTGATGTTAGAAAAACAAAAACCTTTAGAGATATAGATGTTTCTTCATTTATTTAACTAAACTAATTGTTTTTTTGTAACCACTGCATTTTAGTATGATTATTATGACTTTTATAAAAAAATGAAGAAAGTTTTATGAAAAATGAGTAAGGATGAAAAGGATTTTTATGGTGTCTTTTGTATTATTGAAGGTGCTTTAGCTAGTTTTGTATTAATAGGAAGCAATAGCAGTTAGTTTAAATAATTGCGAGCATGTTAACAAGTAAATCATAACCATCATTTTATGGTGGTTATGATTTTTTGTTTTAGAGTAAAAAAATAAGAAAAATTCATTTTGAACTTTCATAAAGATAGAAATTATAATAAGTCAAATAAAATACACTCTAAGAAAGATAATATGAATGAAATAAAGCATTTAAATTTTGAAATGAAATATTTCAAGGTGTATTTTATTAAAGAAGGATTAGTAATTTATAAAGTGTAAAAAGGAGGTAGGAAGATGGGAAGTTATCAAATTGAATGGAGAGGAAATGAATTCACTAACTTTTCTTCTAGGGAAGAAAATATCCCTCTTATAATTGTCAATCATATAGTGGACGGAACGGCAGAAAGTTGTGACAGTTGGTTTAGATCGAGTACAAACAAACAATCCTCAGCACATTTTTTAGTAACATTCAAAGGAGAAATCAAGCAATATGTACGAATTGAGGATATGGCCTGGGCTAATGGTTTAAAATTATACGATATTCCAAAAGCTGAAAGTGCACTGGTAAGAAGCATGAAAATGAATCCTAATTTATATTCTGTTTCTATAGAGCATGAGGGAACGACGGGTCAATTAACTGAAGAACAATTTCAGGCAACTTTGTGGCTGCACCGTTATATACAGGATTATATAAGGAATAAATGGGGACATGAAATTCCTATGGATAGAGAACATATACTAGGACACTTTGAAATAGATCCCCTTAGAAAAGCTAATTGCCCAGGAAAGGATTTTCCTTGGGAGAAGCTTATAAAAGAATTGCAAAAGAAGTCCCAAGCAAAATCTGAACAAAAGTGGAGATATGAAGGGGTGGAATTTTTGCATAAGCAAGGAATACTTAATGATTTAAAGGGATGGAAGGAGAAAATTTGTGAACCTATGCCTGTTTGGGCAGTATGCTTATTAATGAAAAGGATGATTCTAAAGGATGAAGAAAAAAATATAAAAACAGATACAGTTAATTAAAAGGTGTATCTGCATTGTTAAGGTGATTTGTTTGATTATAAATTTTTTATCTTTAGACATAAAATTAAATATATAAGGAATACAATGACCGTGGACAAATATGAAAAAAAGAGATATTTTTCTAATGTAATATATTTTATCAATTGCATATTTTTAGGATTGAGGTTATAATATTCACTAGATTATTTTTTGGAGGGCTGAAAATGAAAAATAAAATAATTGCTATATTATTAATATCAATATTTGCATTAAGTTTAGTAGGGTGTTCAAAAAATGGCCCAGAACAAGCAGTTATTGAATTATTTGATGCAATGAAAAATACAGATTTAGAAAAACTTAGTGAAATATTAGATTCAGATTCAAGTGAAATTGCAGAACAAGACACTTTCTTGAAACTTATTAAGAAAAGTAATGAAACATTAACTTATAAAATAGGTGAAGTAACTATTGATGGAGATACAGCAGTTGTAAAAGTATCATGCACATATGGTGATGTAAATAAAATTTTTGAGCTAGCAATGTCTAATTATTTTGTTAAGGCTATGGAAGCATCTTTTAGTGGAGAAGAAGTATCGGATGAATATTTTGAAAAAATTCTAGATGAAGAGATTATTGCTGCTTTAGAGACAACAACTACTGAAGAATATTCTACTGAACTAACTGTAGATTGTATAAAAAAAGATGGTAAATGGGCTATTGATACAAATAAAGATAATAAAGAGTTAGCAAATGTCTTTACAGGAAATCTATTAAAGTCAATCGAAAGCATGGTTAGTTCTATGGAAAGTTCATTTGATGAATAAATTGTTATTTATATATATAAATAAACGCTTGCAATTCTTTTTTAAAAGAGTTCAAGCGTTATTTTTGTTCAATCTAATGAAATAAAAAATGAGGAAGAGATAAATCAAATTTATTTTATATAAAAGTTTGTTTTTTAGTAAATCCCTTTCACAAGAAGATGCAATTAAGTTGATAACTAATCATAACAAAATAGAACCAAAATAGCAAAAGGCATTTGATAAAATATCAAATGCCTTTAATTTTTGTCTTAAGAAAGAAGTGCACGGTCATTAGCAAATTCTTCGCCACTAGCTTTACCAAAACGTTGTAAAAGATCTTCAACAGTAAGGTTTTTCTTTTCTTCACCTTTAATATCTAAGATTATTTTACCGTCATGCATCATAATTAAACGGTTTCCATGCTTTATAGCATCCTTCATATTATGAGTAATCATTAAAGTAGTAAGATTATTTTCTGCTATAAGCTTATCTGTTTGTTCTAGTACTTTTTGTGCAGTTTTTGGGTCAAGGGCGGCAGTATGTTCATCTAAAAGCAAGAGCTTAGGTTTTTTAAGAGTTGCCATTAAAAGAGTTAAAGCTTGCCTTTGTCCTCCTGAAAGAAGCCCTACTTTAGTAGTTAACCTGTCTTCTAAGCCTAAATCTAAGGTCTTTAATAATTCTTTATATAATTCTCTTTCTTTATTTTTAATTCCCCATCTTAAAGTACGTTTTAGTCCTCTTCTATAAGCTAGGGCTAAGTTTTCTTCTATACCCATATTAGAAGCTGTACCCATCATAGGATCTTGAAAGACCCGGCCAAGGAAGGATGCCCGTTTATGTTCTGGAAGTTTCGTTACATCTATACCATCAATAATAATAGTTCCTTGGTCAACAGGATATACACCAGCAATGACATTTAAAAGAGTAGATTTTCCAGCTCCATTTCCACCTATTAAGGTAACAAAATCTCCTTCTTCAAGGGTTAGGTTTACGCCTTCTAAGGCTAATTTTTCATTAACTGTTCCTGGATTAAATACTTTGTATATATTATTTACGGACAGCATCATTTTCCCCTCCCTTAAAGAATTTATTTACAAATTGGTTATTTGCTGGTTGAAGAGAACTTTTAATAGTAGGTAATGCCAAAGCAATTGCAACAGTTATTGCTGTAAAGAGTTTTAAGTCGTTTGCTGGCATACCAAGTTTTAGTACCAAAGCAATAATGATACGGTAAGTGATTGCTCCTAGTACTAAAGAAAGTAAACGGCTAAAGAAGTTCCTTTTTCCAAAGAGCACTTCACCAATAATTACAGATGCCAAGCCAATAACTATAGAACCAGTACCCATTTGGACATCTGCGAAGCTTTGGCTTTGAGCAATTAAGGCACCACTTATAGCAACTAAACCGTTACTTATAACAAGACCTAAAATTTTCATAGTATTGGTATTAATACCTTGGGCACGAACCATTTTGGGATTATTACCTGTAGCACGGATGGCGGAACCAAGTTCCGTTCCAAAAAACCAATACAAAAGAAATATAAGAAGCAAAACAAAGATTAAGCCCAAAGCTATTACGGAATTTGTTTCGTTTAAACCAAGTTTTTGAAAGATAGTATAAACAGTGTCCATCCGTAAAAGCGAAATATTAGCTTTTCCCATAACCCTTAGATTAATGGAGTATAGAGCAATCATAGTTAAAATTCCTGACAAAAGAGCAGGAATTTTTAATTTTGTGTGCAAGATGCCTGTTGTAAAGCCTGCAGCTAAGCCTCCAATTAAAGCCATTCCAGTAGCTAGGTAAGGATTGACTCCGGTGCTGATAGCAGAAGCTGCTATAGCAGCACCAAGAGGAAGGCTTCCTTCAACAGTAAGATCGGCAATATCCAAAATTCTATAGGTAATATATACCCCTATGGTCATAATCGCCCATAAAAGTCCTAGGGAAACAGCACCTAAAATTATCTGCAACATATTTATTCCCCCATTTCTTTAGCTTATAAAATCTCGTAATTAATTATTCTTTAACAACATATTCTTTAAGGTCATCTGGAATTTCAATTTCAATTTCTTCAGCTACAGCACCATTTATTGAAAAATCAAACTTAGTAGCAGACTCAATTGGCATAGTAGCAGGATTGGCTTCACCATTTAATACTTTAACAGCCATTAAACCAGTTTGGTAACC
This sequence comes from Candidatus Epulonipiscium sp., assembly GCA_012518815.1. Taxonomy (GTDB): domain Bacteria; phylum Bacillota; class Clostridia; order Lachnospirales; family Defluviitaleaceae; genus JAAYML01. Next base: position 16,940 of record JAAYRK010000034.1, read on the forward strand.
TAAGTCATAATAATTAATACCTAAGGTAGCAAGACCTCCATTTGCAACCATACCTGATTCTCCACATACCACTGGAGTTTTTGATTCTGCAGTTACACCGTGAACTACTGGCATAGCTGATGCAAAAGTATTATCCGTAGGTATATAAATAGCATCACATTGGTTTACTATGGATTGAGTTGCTTGTTGTACATCATTTGAGTTTGTTACTGTAACTTCCACATGAGAAAGTCCAAGGCCTTCTATAACTTCTTTTGCAATATTTGCTTGTACTATGGAGTTCTCTTCACTTGAAGTATAAAGAAGTCCAATTGTTTTAGCATTAGGAGCTAATTTTACAAGTAATTCAATTTGTTCTTTAATTGGGTTCATATCTGTAGTACCAGTAACATTGCCACCAGGAGCATCAATAGAATCAACTAATTTAGCAGCTTCATAATCTGTAACTGCTGTTGCAAGAATTGGGATTTCTGTAGTTTTACCAGCAATAGATTGAGCTGCTGGAGTAGCAATAGCAAGTACCAAGTCTACCTTATTGCTTACAAAACGGTCACTTATTGTAGAAAGATTACTTTGGTCACCTTGAGCATTTTGATAGTCGATAGTAAGGTTTTCCCCTTCCTTATAGCCATTGTCACTAAGAGCAGCTATAAATCCTTCTCTGGCAGAATCCAGGGCAACGTGATCCATATACTGGATAATGCCCACACTGACACCATCAGAATTTGTTCCATTTGAACCAGAATTAGTAGAAGTGTTTGGTTTTGTACATCCTACTGCAATAATTGATGTAGATAATAAAATAGCTAAAATACTAGTTAATTTTCTCATTTAAATTCCTCCTTATTTAATTATCTTTTAAAAGTTCAAGTAAATAAAAACGCCACCTGTAAACCTACAGGGGCGATTATTTGTCGCGGTACCACCTTGCTTTGTTGTTTGCACAACCTTATTATAGGCAACAATCATTGCCCTTCCGTGATAACGGTCGGATTCCGATACAGCCTACTGGGTATTTTAATAAAATACCTTTCAGTGTACAGCTCCTAAGACGAATTCGCAGTACGCATAATCCTACTTTCTTCACACCAACCGAAAGCTCTCTGAAGGATTTTCATTACTGTTACTAGCTCTTAATCATAGCCTTTATATAATTTTTTTCAATTTTACCCTAGAAAACTGCCCTTGTCAATGATTTAATTTAAGAATTTGAGTAGCCAAAAATTACATTAATTTATGAAATTGCATTATATCAAGCTTAAACAGCATTAAATAGATAAAAAAACTTGGTTATATATATTATATTTAAAAAAAATAAAAATATAATAGTTATCTAGAAAAATTATAAAATTTTAATAAGTTTATGATAAAATTAAAAAATAAGAACTTTAGTTAATAATATAAATTTAATAAAAAAGTGATTGTTATTGTATTTATGACACTTTATTGGTACATTTTTCATGCAAATAAACAAGAGCATTTTAAATAAGTATTAGCTTGTTTAATGCAGTAGAAAATATCATATCAGTATGCAGAAAGGATTAAAAGTTATGAGATTAGTAGAAATAAAGAGCAATAAAAATTTTTTTCTGCAAGTATAAATCAACAGTATTATTACGAATACTTTAAAAAATGAACTTTGAAGAAATTCAAGAAAAAAATAGTATTCACAATACAGATATTTATTCCTATCATGCTTGTGAATCCGTACATATTCCAAAAAACATGACTCCAGAAGAGTTAACAAATCTTACTGAGGTTTATATTATGAACTCTATAACATAAAGAATATAATTAAAAGAATCCTGTTGACAAGAACACTTGTTACAAGGCTAATGAATTTTGCGGTCAATCTTTTTTATCACAGCCAAATAAAGAAAGGAGCTGTTCCCAATATTATATAGAAAAAATTGAACAAAGATAGACATTCTATGTCCAACTTAAACACCACTCTTGTTTTATACTTAAATTAACAAATAAAAAAAAGGAGTGGTGTTAGTGTATATTCATTTAGAGAAAGTACCATGGTATTCATTTTTTACAATAGCAGAAGAAGAATACGGATTTAGAATTTTAAATTCAGAAGAAGTTGACCTCATGACTCAGTATATCTATGTTAATTAAAAAATGCGTGTAAAATAATAAATATATTCATTAGTAATATGCTCATTATTTAATTATAGAGATATAATATAAAAAAAATAGGGGCAATTTTAGCCCCAACTTTATTTATATATAAAGCATAAAGTATAAATTATAAATTATAATACTAGACTATTTAACATTACAATAAATTAACTAACAAGTCAATAGAATTTTAAAAAAAAATCTATTGTAAAAATTATGAAAAATAAAATTTATTATACATATTTCACACACTAGTAGGCTAAAAAGAATAAGATTAATTATATTAAGTTATCCTAATAATATGTACAATTAATAATTTCTATGGTATAATATAATCATTATTAATTAATTATGTTTATTGATTACACTAAGGAGGATGATATAAATGGAAAATTATGATGTAATACTTGATTACTTCAAAAAAGCCGATAAACCAGTTAATGCTGGATTAGTTGCTTCTGAAACTGGTATTGAAAGAAAAGAAGTAGATAAGGTAATGAAAAAGCTCAAAGAAGAAGGGAAGATAGTTTCCACAAAACGTTGTTATTGGGAAATAAGTAATAGCTAAGCTTCTCATTTAATATATTACTTTTTAAAATTGCCGGCAAAACTTTTTAGTTTGCTGGCTAATTTTTTTAAGTCCCGGAAATTGGATGCTATTTTAAAATTGAAAAAAGCTATGTTTATTGTTATCATACTATTGCAGGTTACCAAGAATTATAGGATTTGTAAATAGATTTTTGATATAAATAGATATAAAACAAAGGATTTGAAATCTATGGAAAGAAAATTAGTGATAGGGATATTGGCCAATGTGGATGCAGGTAAAACTACATTATCAGAAAGTATCTTATATTTAAGTGGTAAAATAGGAAAACTGGGCAGGGTAGATAAGCAGAATACTTATCTTGATACAGATGCTATTGAAAAGAGTAGGGGAATTACTATTTTTTCAAAGCAAGCTATTTTTGAAATTGGAACTAGTAAAGTTACCCTTCTTGATACGCCGGGACATGTAGATTTTTCTATGGAAATGGAGCGGACCCTTCAAGTTTTGGATTATGCCATATTGCTAGTGAGTGCTGCTGATGGGGTTAAAAGCCATACACAAACCCTTTGGCGGCTATTAAAAATTTATGATATTCCTACTTTTATTTTTGTCAATAAGATGGACCAAGATGGAGCAGATAAAAAAGAGTTAATAAAAGCCCTTAAAAGTCAATTAACTGATAAGTGTATATCCTTTGAAAAAGACTCTGGGGAAGGCTTTTTTGAGGAAGTCGCTGTTTGTAGCGAGGATTTATTAGAAGTTTATTTAAATACAGGGCATATACAAAAGGATATGATTAAAGAAAAAATTAAAGAGCGCAAAATCTTCCCTTGTTTTTTTGGTTCTGCCTTAAAATTAGAAGGTGTAAAAGATTTCATAGAAAAAATGATAGATTATACCTTAGTAGTTTCTTATCCTAAAGAGTTTGCTGCCAAAGTTTTTAAAATCACCAGGGATGAGCAAGGAAACCGTTTAACTCATATGAAGATTACTGGAGGTAAGTTAAAGGTAAGGGATTTAATTAAAGGGCAGGGATGGGAGGAAAAAGTAAATCAAATCCGTATTTATTCAGGCAAAACTTTTGAAGCTGTTGGAGAAGCTTGTGCTGGTACAGTATGTGCGGTAACAGGCTTAACACAAACAAGGGCAGGAGAAGGGTTAGGTCTTGAAAAAGATTTTAGTAAGCCTGTTTTAGAGCCTTTATTATCTTATAGGATTATACTCCCTAAAGCTTATTCTCCAAGAGAAGTGCTGCCAAAGTTTTGGGAGCTTGAAGAGGAAAATCCAGAACTACATATTGTCTGGAATGAAGCCCTAGAAGAAATTCAAGCCCAAGTGATGGGGGAAGTTCAAATTGAAGTTTTACAAAGTCTGATAAAAAAGAGATTTGATATAGATGTATCTTTTGACGATGGCCGTATTGTTTATAAAGAAACTATTGCAAATACCGTTGAAGGAGTTGGACATTTTGAGCCTTTAGGTCATTATGCGGAAGTTCACTTGCTGCTAGAATCAGGAGAGCCTGGAAGCGGTTTGCAGTTTGAAACAAATTGTAGTGAAGATCTTTTGGCAAGAAATTGGCAAAGGCTTATCCTAACGCATTTACAAGAAAAAGATCATAAAGGAGTATTAACAGGTTCTTCTATTACGGATATGAAAATTACCTTGGTGTCTGGTCGTGCTCACAATAAGCATACTGAGGGCGGAGATTTTAGGCAGGCAACTTATCGTGCCCTGCGTCAAGGTTTAAAAGAAGCAAAGTCTATACTACTTGAACCCTTTTATAGTTTTCAAATGGAACTGCCTACAAAAATGGTAGGACGAGCTATGACTGATGTTGAAAAAATGTACGGAACTTGTGAAATATTAAAAGCAAACGATGAAGTAACTATCTTAAAAGGCAGTGCTCCTGTAGCCACTATGAGAAATTATCAAAAAGAGTTAACTTCTCATACAAAAGGATTTGGTAAATTATTTTGTACTTTTAAGGGCTATGAGCCTTGTCATAATGCAGAAGAAGTCATAGAAAAAATAAATTATGACTCAGAGTCTGACATGGAAAATCCTACAGGATCAATATTTTACTCTCATGGAGCAGGTTTTTATGTTAGCTGGGATAAGGTAAAAGACTATATGCATCTTGAAAGTTATCTTCAACTCCGAAAAGAACAGGAAGAAAAAGAGCCTCAAATAAAAAAGCAATCAGCTAGTGAAGTTATTAGTTTAGAAGAAATTGATAGCATTTTAGCCAAGACTGTATCTAATAAAGGGAAGGATCACAAGTGGAAGAAATCAAAGTCTTCTGTTGAACGTTATTATGAATCCTTAAGTAAAGAAGATGGATTAAAAAGAAAACTGCCAGAGAATAAAAAACCAACATATCTTCTTGTGGATGGTTATAATATGATTTATAGCTGGAGTGAGCTTAAAGAACTTGCAGATGAGAAAATGGATAGTGCAAGAACTAAGCTTTTAGATATTTTAAGCAATTATAAGGCTATTAAAAAGTGTAATATTATTGTAGTATTTGATGCTTATAGAGTAAAGGGACATAGAGAAGAAATGATTGATTATAACAATATTCATGTGGTATTTACTAAAGAAGCTCAGACAGCAGACCAATATATTGAAAAGTTTTCTTATGATTATAGTAAAGAATATAATATTGTAGTTGCCACATCAGATTATTTACAACAAATTATTGTAAGAGGCAGTGGCAGTACTTTGATGTCTGCTAGAGAATTAAAGCTAGAAGTTGAAAATGCTCATAAAAATCATATAGAAGGATACTTAGATTCACAAGCAGCTAGTTCTGCTTCTTTAGAGGATTCTATATCTAAAGAAACAAAGTCCCAAATGGAAGCTATTAAAAAACCATCAGATAATCAATAAAAAAGGAACTTGTAAAAAGGCTTTAATTTTTAATAAATTGAGTCACAAATTTCAAGTCATATTGCAAAATAAAAGTCGGCTTTTAGTCAATTAGCTAAAAGCCGACTTTTGTTTCTTAGAGTTAATCGTCAATATCAACTAGTAAAAAATACAATTCAAATCAATTATATGAATTTATTACAATACAATCGTAATTTTACCATATTTTTTTTATTTTGAAGATAAATTATTATATTGTTGTATAGGTTAAAGCAATATGGACAAAGGGGGATATTTATGAAAAAAAGAGTAGTTTCTTTGTTTCTAGCATGTTTACTGATTTTTAGTGTGGTAGGTTGTTCAAGTTCTGGGCCTATTAAAGACGATACTGTATCTTCTACAGCTACAGGAGAAAATGGAGCAAAAGAACCAGTTACATTAACAGTTTGGATTATGCCCAATAGTGGTGAGCCTGAGAAGGATTTTATGGATACAATTCAACCGTTTTTGGATGAAAATCCTAATATAACTGTAATACCTACAGTAATTGACTGGGGTTCTGCTTGGACCAAGGTTACCACTGCAGCCACCAGTGGAGAAGCCCCAGACATTACTCAGTTAGGTACAACATGGGTAGCAGCGGTAGCTTCTATGGATGCTTTAGCTGATTTAAGTCCTTATTACGATGAGTTTGGAGGAGTAGATGCTTTCTTACCTGCGACCTTGCCAACTACAACTATAGTAGGAAGTGAAGAGAGATATGCAGTACCATGGTTTGTTGATTCTAGAGCACTTTTTTATAGAAAAGATGCTTGTGAAAAAGCAGGTGTAAATCCTGAAACAGATTTTGCTACATGGGATAGCTTTAAAGAAGCATTAAGGAAATTGAATGGAGTAGAGATAGATGGAAAGAAAATGGCTGCTCTAGGTATGCCAGGAAAGAATGACTGGAATGTTGTACATAACTTTTCTTGGTGGATTTGGGGAGCAGGAGGAGATTATGTAGCTTCTGATCTTAAGACTTCTGCTATTAATTCTCCAGAATCCTTTGAAGGAGTTAAATTCTATACAGAACTTGCCATAGAAGGTTTAATGTCTATGCCAAGCTTAGAAAAGAATTCTGCAGAGATTGAAGGAATGTTTAATGCAGGAGAATTTGCAACGATTTTTTCTGGCGGTTATTTTGCTAAAACTATAAAAGATAATGCCCAGAAAGAGCCAGAAACATCTATCCTTGATAAGGTCGGGGTAGCTATGGTTCCAGAAGGACCTCAAGGAAGACATTCTTTCTTTGGAGGAAGTACTTTAGCAGTTTATAAAACAACTAAACATATGGATGAAGCAGTAGAATTAATTAAATTCTTATCATCCAAAGAGGCACAAGTTGAATATTCAAAAAGACATGGAAATCTTCCAGCAACAAAAGAAGCTTATGATGACCCATATATCGCTGAAGATCCAATGTTATCAGTATTTAAAGAACAAGCTAAATATGGTAGATCATATCCTTCTATTCCTGGATGGGCTCCATCTGAAGGTTTATTACAAAAAGGCTTAAGTAATGTATGGGATAATGTTATGGGTGTAAACGGGCCATATGATCCTGAAAAAACACAGCTAGAATTAGATGCAGCCGCAGCAGATGCCAATGCAGTATATCAATCGAATTAAATAAAGTGAATACTAGTGCAGAGAAAAATCTCTGCACTGATTTTTAATATTAAACTAGAGTAGGGAGATTTATATGAAAATAGAGACAGCAAACAGCAAAAAAGTAGTAAAAAAAACTAAAAAACTTAACACATTAAAATCTGAAATTAAGAAAAATAAATTTGCTTATAAATTGGTTTTACCTGCAATTATAGCAATGATAATTATTCATTTTATACCTATGATACAAGGAATTTATATGTCCTTTTTGAAGTTAAACCAATTCACTTTAAATCAGTTTTTAAAGGCACCTTTTGTAGGACTGGAAAACTACTATACTGTGTTATTTGATAAAAGCAGTACAATGCGGTCGGGCTTTTTAGATGCTCTAAGAAATACTATTATTTATGCTGTTTTAGTAAATCTACTTGTACTAGTATTTGGAATGATATCAGCTTTGTTAGTAAATAGAAAATTTAAATTTAGGGGTTTAGCGAGAACTTTGTTATTAACTCCTTGGGTCGTTCCATCATATGTAGTAGGAATGTTGTGGGGCTTTATGTGGCAGCAAGATACAGGAATTATTAATAGGATATTAGTTGATTGGTTACATATATTGCCTAATAAGCCATTTTGGATTAGTGGCCCTAATACTTTATGGGCAATAATAATCCCTACGGTATGGAGAAGTACCCCTTTTGTCATGATAATGCTTTTAGCTGGCCTTCAAAATATTCCAGAAGATTATTATGAAGCAGCAGAGATTGATGGAGCGAAATCAGTTCAAAAGTTTAGACATATCACACTACCTTTACTTAGACCAATTATTGCAGTTAATCTACTTCATGGAATGATTACTCATATTTATTCTTTTAATATTGTAGCAATGATGTTTGGTCATGGAGCGGGATTCCCAGGCAAATGGGGAGATTTGTTGATGACTAATATTAACCGAAATTCTTTTGGTATATGGCAATTGGGTACTGGTGCAGCTGCAACAGTTGTAGTAATGATTATTGTGTTAACTATTGTAGCTATTTGGTACAAAGTATTTAAAGATGATTTGGTGGTGGAAGAATGAAAAAAAGCTATATGGCAAATTTGAGAAGAAAGAAAAAAATCCAAGATATTGCTGCTAACATACTACTTTTTATTATAGTCATTTTTACTGTGTTTCCAATTGTATGGATGTTCATCAGTTCTCTTATGACGCAAAATGATATAACAGCTGGCAAATTAACAGATATAACCCATTGGGAAAACTATATTGAAATGTGGCAGAATATAAACTTTTTTAAATACTTTAAGAATAGCTTGATTATATGTAGTATAACAACCATTATTGCCCTTTGCATAGCAACTTTTGCAGGATATTCAATAGCAAGGTTTAGATTTCCAGGGGCAGGATTATTCGGCACGGCAGTACTATCTACGCAAATGATTCCAGGTATTATGTTTTTACTACCTCTTTTTATGATGTTTACAAAAATACAAAAAAGTATTGGGATTAGTATTGTAAACACTTATCATGGAATAATTATCACATACTCAGCATTTTTTATTCCATTTAGTATTTGGATACTACGAGGTTTCTTTGCAAGTATTCCAAAAGAATTAGAAGAAGCTGCACAAATAGATGGTTGCAGCCCATTTGGTGCATTTTTTAGGATTATTTTACCTTTATCAAGTACAGGGATTATTGCTACAGGCATATATATCTTTTTAATGGCTTGGGATGAGCTTTTATTTGCTTGGGTTTTAGCAACAACTCCTGATGTGGCTACAATACCAGTGGGTATTAGATTATATGTAGGAAATTATCAAAACAGATATGATCTTTTGATGGCTGCTGGAGTAGTGTCTACAATTCCAATATTAATTATGTTCTTTAGCTTGCAAAAGAAATTTATTAGTGGGATAACAGCCGGAGCAGTAAAAGGATAAGATGTTAGCTGTATCAGCTAACATCTTATCTAAACCATCTTAGTAGTATTCAAAGCACTATTAATGGAAAAGGGTGATCTACCAGATGTTTTATAAAAATCTTAAAATTGGAACCAAGCTCAATCTATCTTTTGCGGTCCTAATTATAGTCCCTTTGTCTATAATAGGATTCTTATCTTATAATAAAATGTCATCTTCATTAATTGAGCAAAATAGAAATAATTTACTAGAACTTATGAAACAAACAAGTAAAAGTATTGATATTGCTTTTATGGAAATTGATAGAAATATGATTGCTTTATCAAGGAATGAACAAATAGGAAGTTTAGTAGAAAATTATAGCAAACTCGATGATTCTCAAAAAATAAGGTCCAGACATCAAATTCAACAATTAATGAATGATACCATAAATGCAAGAGTAGATATTGTAGATATATATATAATTACAAATGATAATGAGATTTTTTCTTCTGGAGTAAGAGCAATGAAGCAAGATTTTGATCTACTATCTTCTTATGCAGTTACAAAATTTGAGGAAAGCAAGAAAAATTCGCTATGGATTGATACATATGAAACAGACAATGATGCTACAGGGGGAATTTCCAAGCGAATACTGACAGTATTTAAGAATATGTATGTTACTACTTCTCTAAAAAGTGTAGGAACTTTAATGGCTAATGTAAAAGAACTATATTTGTATGAGTTAGTTAAAGATATTAAAATGGATTACGACGGGTATTTTTTCATTATAGGAAAAGACAAAAATATAGTTATGGATCCTAGAGATTTAAATAAGAATGGAGAAATATTAGAAGATAAATATCTTGATAGGGTTTTAAAAGAAGAAACATCTTGGTTTATTGAAGAAATAAATGGGGAAGAATTATTAGTTACCTTTAGCAAGTGTAAAAATATGGATTGGATTGTTGTAGGACTAACTCCTGTAAAAAATATAACTGCCCCTGTAACCTATATGGGAGTTGAATTATTATTAATTGGCATAGTATGCTTAATTATATCATTTTTTGCTGCAATTTTAATTACAAGAGATATTACAAAGCCGATGAAAAAGCTTATAAAACAAATTGAGAAAGTTAAAGAAGGTCATTTAAATATTAACTATAAAGTAGGGAGATGGGACGAAATAGGAGTTTTAGGCAGATGTTTTAGGGATATGACAGAAAGTCTAAAAAATTTGATTTTAGAAATTAAGAAAATGTCAGGTGGAACATATAAATTATCTCAGGAATTATCAGCTACAAGCCAAGAAAACTATGCTACAATTGAAGAGTTTTCAGATACAATTCGCAATATTGAAGAGGAAACACTTTCTCAAACAAAAGGAATAGAAACATGCAGTCAGGTTGCATTTAGTCTATCCAATAAAATAGAAGATATCATTGATAGTTTTAACCAAATGAATCAAAAAATATATGAAGTAAAGGTATCTAGTGAAAAGGGTAAAGAGTCTGTAGGCTCTTTAAATAAAAAGGCTGAAAACTTAAAAGAAATGATAGAAAATATTTCGGCAGTTGTGGAGAGGTTAAAAAATGAATCTAATGAGATATCTGTGATTACGACTACAATAAAATATATAGCAGAACAAATTGACCTTTTAGCACTTAATGCAGCAGTAGAAGCGGCAAGAGCTGGTTCATACGGAAAAGGTTTTAGTGTAGTAGCAGATGAAGTAAAAAAATTAGCGGAACAGACAAGTGAATCTGCTCAGTATATAGATGAAAAGCTTAACCATATGAGTATGAGTATTGAGAATGTAAGAAATGTAGTAACAAGTACAGAAAAGTTTACAGTAGAACATGATATTGCTGTAAAAGACACATCAGAAAAATTTGAGTTAATTGATAAATCAATGGATTATGTTGTAGTGGAGATTGATGGTGTAAAAGAATTAATATCAAAAATTGATAGTTCTAGAGAAGAGATAGTTGAGTTGATGGAAGAACTAAGCAATAGTTCTAAAGAGAATTTAATGAGTACACAAAATCTAACAGCTGCTTCAAATGAAGAAGTAGAGCTTAATAAACATTTGGTAGAATTAGCTGAGGAACTAAGAAATTTATCAGCAATGGTAGAAGAAAAGGTAGCAGTATTTAGACTATAAGGATTATGCAAATAAAGGTAAACATACCAATCTTATGCTTGCTTAAATAAAATAGAGGCTTCGGCCTCTGATTTTTTGCCGAAGTCATAAAGGGCAGATTAGCATATATTGAAAAAGAATCCCATATAAGTTAAAATTATATTACAGAATATTAAAACAATATTTACAATATATATCGGAGGGGGATAAAAATCAACACTCTAAAACAAAGGCTTATAAAGATTATAGTTTGTTTTCTTGTTTTAATATGTGTTTTTGTGTCATCTTGTAGTATAAATAATAATGTAGATGAAACTGTGCAAGAATTTAATAAAGAACCCATACATATTGAAATCTGGAGCATTTGGGGTAACAATGATATTTTGGCAGGTAAGGCATTACAGAACCTAGTAAACGATTATATGAAGCGCCATCCGCAAGTTCAGATAACTATAACAACTACCACAACAGAAACTTATAAATCCAAACTACCCTCAGCACTAGCTGTTAATGAAGGGCCTGATATTTTTTTTGTTTGGGGACATGGATTTTCTGAACCTATAGTAAAGTCAGGTAAAGCAGTGGATTTAACACCTTACGTGCAAGAACTGGAAAAACATGCTCTAAAGAATACTTTTGATGCATTTACTTATGAAGATAAAATATATGGCTTACCGCTATTTGGTTGGATGATGGGTTTGTATTGTAACACAGAAATGTTTAACAGATATAATATAAAGATTCCAGAAACTTATTCTGAATTAGTAGAAGCCGTAAAAGAGTTTAGAGAACATGATATAACTCCTATGGCTTTACCTGGAAGGGAACTTTGGGCAATTTCCTTTTATTATATGGCATTGGCTGAAAGAGAAGCAGGACTGGACAAAATACAAGAAATTGCAGCAGGTAAGGAAACTTTTGATGATATTGCCATGGTCAATGCAGCAATTAAGTTAAAGGAATTAAAAGACCTAGGTGCTTTTTCTGATGATTATTATCGTTTACTAAGTTATGAAGCAGATTCGCTTTTTATGGAAGGAATTGTTCCTATGCATTTAAATGGTAGCTGGATGGCAGGTACTATAGACGATGAGAAATTTTCCAAAATTAAAGATAACGTAAAGGTGATTTCTTTTCCTGTTGTAGTAGAAGAGCACGGAATTGATGAAGGTATAGGGGGCTATGTTGATACTTTTATGATTAATGCTCAAAGTAAAAACAAAGAAGAAGCTTTGAAGTTATATCTGGATATTATGCCAAAGTTAAGTAGGGAATTAACTCAAATTGGAATGGGCTTGCCAGCTTGGGACGATGTGGAGATCAGCAAGGATAAGACAATTCATCAATTTATTGAAATATATCCAAAATCGGGATACCATGCTGCATACGATCAGATATTACCTCAAAAAGTAAAGGAAGTACATTTAGCTTATCTGCAAGACTTATTAGAAGGCAGGATTACACCAGAAGAATATGTTAGTATTCAGGCAGAAGAAATGAAAAAATATAAAAATATTGATTAATAAAAAGCCATCCTTTCTAGGATAGGCTTTTGTTATGATAATTTTTTGCTGTAAAATCATAATTATATAGGCTATTGATATTATTAAAATTGATTTAAAATAATAGCATGAAGTCATATTTTAAATATTTATATATAGGGAGGGGAATATGATGTTAGAACTAAAGGCAAGAGATGTTATACAAAATGCGGAAGAATTCCTTAGACTTGAGTTTAACAATATTTTACAAGACAATTATATAACTGATGCCTTATTTATGGATGGTTCATATAAAAAAGTAATAGGTATAACAAATTTACCTATTAAGTTACCACTATTGATAGAAATGTTTAAAATTAAGGAATTAACAAATTACATAGAGCAATTGGAAAGACTTGAAGGTTCTATTCTTTTTCTATTAGATTCATATCAAAATGACTTAATACTATTTGTAAAAGCAAAAGACAATATAACAGAGACTTATATTCCTCAAAATATTAAGTCTAAAATTTTAGAGCTTGTTTCTAGTATGAAAGATGGGGCAGGAATTATTAATGAAGCAGGTGAGCATGTTTTTGATTTAAATGTACATTCCCCGGGACCGCACTTTTATGTGAATTTATTATTAGGCAACAGAATGGGCTATGGTAATCCTCTTCAAACCACGCCGAAAAGTGTTGTGGATGGATTAGGTAGAGGAAGCTTTAGAGCACATTCTGCTACACAAGTTTTAGCTACAAGGTGGGATATGTTGCAAGAAGAAAATGGATTTCCTGCTAATAGGCAATTTTATATTCTTGAAGATGGTCAGCAAATTTTTTACTCGGCAGCTCCATCTGACAAAAATATTTTATCTGCTAAGTGTACACACTCTCAAAATTTTACAAGAATTAATTATACCACTCACTGTGGACTGGAAATAGAGAGACTAATTTTCTTAATTCCTCAAGAGGATAAAATGCCTTTGGCAGTAGAAACCCAACAGATAAAAATCAAAAACTTAACACAAAAGCCTAGAAGCTTAAAGATTGTCTATACGGGAATGTTTGGCTCAGCTACTCCTCATGCACTGATGGAAGACGTACTTTATAGTAATATAATCATGCAGTTTAAAACAATTACCAATGAGGAAGGCAAGTTACTTGTAATTGCTCCAGATTATTATCCGGAATATACAAAAGAGGATCATAGGTTTCATAGTACTGTGATTCATAATAAGGGAAAGGTTGAATACCCAATTGAATTTTGCACTAATTACTATGAATTTGTAGGGAATGGCTCTTTAGAAAAACCCCAGGGAGTATTTAAGTTAACCAATAAGCTTAGTAGGAAAGGACCGGGCTTTTTTGCCGTAGGAGCTAAAGTTAACTTAGATAAGGAAGAGGTTTGTATATTGGATAATTTCACTGGATTAGTTTCAAGTAAAGTTAATCCTGATTTTGATGATGACACCTTTAAGGATGAAATTAAGAATTTTTTAGATATGTATAGTCAAGAAGGCAAAGTTTTAGAAGCATTAAATAAACAAAAGGAATTCTATAATGCCTATAAGGGCTATCTTCAAGTAAATACGCAAGATAAGGATTTCAATATTTACGTGAATAATAACCTGCCTTTTCAAGTTTTATATCAAACTTTTGTATCTCGTTCTTTTGGACAAACCCAAAAAGGATATAGAGAAATTGGATTTAGAGAAATTCAAGATATTTTCACTTCAATGCATTATTTTATTAGCATGGGTGCAAAAGATTTTGTAAAAGACTTGATTAAAGAATGGTGTAATAAAGTTTTTGAATTTGGCTATACTTATCACAATTTCTTTTGGCTTGGCAAAGAAGCAGGTAAGTGGTCCGATGATGGTTTATGGCTAATTCAAGCAATTTATCGTTATATTAATTTGACTGGAGATATTGATTTTTTAGAAGAAGAATGTGAGATAGCAGGAACAATGCCTGTAGAAAAAAGAACTGTTTATGATACTGTAAAGTCCATTTTAAAATATTCTGGTGAGATTTCGGTCGGTAAACATCAAATACCGTTATTAGACTTTGCTGATTGGAATGATTGTTTAAAATTAGACCCAGATTATATGGACGGATTAACAAAAGAGAAAATATTTAAAGGAGAAATTCCTAATAGCAAAGATATTAAGCAAATTATTAATAATTATTCTGAAAGCATAATGAATGGTTTTTTATTAAAAACTGCTCTTGATCACATGATTTATTTAACAAGGGAGAAAGGAGATAAAGATTATACAGAAAAACTAATTAGCTTGTCTAATCGCTTATATGACAATTTGCAAAAATATGCATGGAAAGAGGACTTCTTTGCAAGAGTGTTATTTAATAGATTTACTAATGGTGAGTTTTCGTATTTGGGTGCAAAAGGGGACGGATTATCAGCAGACCCCAATATTGATGGAACATATTTTCTAAATTCCTTTAGCTGGTCTATATTAAGTGATACAGCAACTGAAAAGCAAATAGAAATCATGTTAGAACTTGTAGAATCTGTACTTAAAACACCTTATGGTCTGCGCCTAATGAGTCCTACGGATTTAGGAAAGGTAGCTAAGGGTACAGCTACAGGAGAGTATTTTTTAGGAGATAGAGAAAATGGTGGTGTATTTAAACATGCTTGTATGATGGCAACTGCTGCAATGTTTAAAGCTGCCAAAGAAGTAACTAATCCTGTTCTTGCAGAAAAACTAAGCAGGTTGGCATATTGGACAGTTGATTTAGTTTTACCTTATAAAACAATGGAGCATCCTTTTGAAACTTGTGGAAACCCAAGATTTTGTACTCAATATAATAATAGTGAGACAGGTGAAAATATTGGACCAATCCTTAGTGGAACATCAACCTGGCTAACTTTAACTCTTATATCTGCTCTTGGAATAGAGCATAAGGTTAATGGAATAGAGATTAATCCAATATTAGAGACAAAAGAAGAAAAGACAAGTTTTGTTTTAAACACAGGAAAAGCAAGATATAACTTCAAAATCAGTAAACCCAAAGGCTTTTTTAGAATAAAAGAGGGTAACTATAAATTATTATTAGATTCTAAAGAACTAAAGGGGAATGTGCTCCCAGATTTTAATGATGGGAAGGAACACTTTGTTGAAATATTGTTTTATGAGAAATAATGATAAGATTTTAGCTATAAAACATAATTTTTTCATATTTATTCTTAATGTGATTTCATATATCATTATTATTAGCTAATATATCTTAGAAACGGGGATAATATAAAAGTTTTAAATGGGGATTTTAACTTTTTATTTTTAGTTTAAACTATTATAAGTTAGCTGGAGGTTGAAAATGAATTTAAAAAAATCTGCCGAGCAAGTTAAAGTTGATTATAGTGAAACTAGTAGGGGGACAGAAGAGTGGAAGCTAGTTTGGAGTGATGAATTTGATGGTTCGGAAATCAATATGAATTATTGGAGCTTTGATCGTCCTGATAATGGTAGATATAATGGAGAAATACAATCCTATACAAATAAAAATGCATATGTAAAAGATGGGAAACTTATAATTGAGGCAAGGAAAGAAGATATTACAGAGCCAGATGGAAAAACATATAATTACACCTCATCAAAGCTAATTACAAAAGGGAAACAAAAATGGACTTATGGCAAATTCGAAATAAGAGCAAAAATGCCTACAGGTAAAGGTATATGGCCTGCTATTTGGATGATGCCTGAAGATGAGATGTATTATGGAAGATGGCCTGTATGTGGGGAAATTGATATTATGGAATTATTGGGAGATACACCTAATAAGCTTTATGGAACTATGCATTTTGGTGAACCTCACAAAGAATCTCAAGGAGTGTATTTCTTGCCTGAAGGTGAAAATTTTGGAGAAGGATTCCACGTTTATTGCATTGAATGGGAACCTGGTGAAATTCGTTGGTATATTGACGGCAAGTTATATCACAAGGAAAATGAATGGTATTCCAAAAATCTAAATAAAACTGATGCCTACAATTATCCTGCACCATTTAACCAAGATTTTTTCTTGATTTTAAATATATCTGTTGGTGGTGGATGGCCCGGAAATCCAGATGAAACTACTGTTTTTCCACAACAAATGGTAGTAGATTATGTAAGGGTATACCAAAAGGATAAATACTAACCTCAAATAAGCTGAATAAAAGTATATAGAAATAAATTAATTCATTTGTTTTAAAGCTATAAGTATGATATACAAGTACTTATTTAAATAATATATGTAAATAGTAATTTAGATTTACATTTTAAGAGGGATGCTGGATTTTGTATAACAATACTAAATTCAACGCCCTCTTTTGTATATATACAAAACACCCAAGTTTATTAGATTATTTTATTTTTTAAAGATATTATAATGCAAATATGTTAAAATTGTAATTAATAAAAATGTTCTTTCAATTTTATGCAGTGAGTATATTTTCTTAGTACTTCTCACATCTTAGGGGGAGATATAATATGTTTAAAGTTATGATAGTTGATGACGAGCCAATTATTAGAACAGGATTAAAGCATGTAGTGGATTGGGGAGAACTGGGCTTTAAAATAGTTAGCGAGGCAAAAAATGGTCTTGATGCCTTAAAAAAACTAGAAGAAGAGCCTGTAGATTTGATTATTACAGACATTAAAATGCCGCAAATGGATGGAATAGAGCTATTAGAAGTTTTAAGGGAGAAAAATAATGATGTGAGTGTTGTGTTATTAAGTGGTTTTGCGGAATTTGCTTATGCACAGAAAGGTTTATCCCTTGGTGCGATTGACTATCTATTAAAACCCATGGATCCAACTAATATTAAAGAAGTATTAGAAAAAGTATATAAAAAATTTACTAATGATAAAATGATTAAAGAGCAAACTGAATATCTTAATAAAAAATTAGAGTTGACCAGGTCTTTTTCTAGGGAGAAAGTAATCAACGATATAATTCACGGGAAAAACCTAGGCAAACTTTGGCTATTAGTAGAGGAATATGATATTCCATTAATAAATAATTTAGTCCAAGTAGCAATATTAGAACTAGATGATTTTGAAGAACAAGGAGAAGACTGGATTTTAAACGGAGAGTATGAAAGTATCGTTGAAAAAATACAAGTTATAATAAAACAAGAATTAGAAGACGAAGATTATATAAATAGTATTATTAGTGAAGGTGGTTTAGGGAGCATTAATATAATAATTCAACCCAAAAAGATTACAAATAAAGAGCAGTTAGACGAAATGGTATCAGAAGTTTTAGATAAAGTTTTACACAGAATAAATAAGGAGAAAGAACTTAGAGTTACTATTGGGGTTGGGAAAGTTTATGAAGACGTAGAATTAACTTATTTAAGCTATTTTAATGCAAAGGAGAGTTTAAAACACAAATATGTTTTAGGAAGGAATAAGATAATACATATAATGCAGTTGGATTCCCTTGAACAAAATAAATTTATTTATCCTTTAGAAGAGGAAAAGATTCTTATTTCATATATACTTCTTGGAGACGGTAAATCGACAAAATTTTTAGAAGAGCTATTAGAACAAATTATAAGAAACAATTGCTATGAATTATATAAAATAAGTCTTTGTTTTACTCAAATGGCAACAAATATCTATAAAGCTGTTCAAGAAAAGTATAGCTATATAAGTGAAATATATAATTTAACGCAAGTAAAAGACTTAGGTTTTTTAAGATATAAGGATATTGAAAAAATAAAAACTCATTTTATTAACAATGTAAGCGAATTAATCAATGTTATTAAAAAATATGGCTTAAATAATAATAGTACGATAGTTAATATGGCTTGTGAATATGTTTTAGAAAACATTGATGAAAAAATCACATTAGCTTCAATTTCTGATTATCTTCACATAAGCAAAAACTATTTTTGTACATTGTTCAAGCAAGAGACAGGAGAGAATTTTTTAGACTATCTTACTAAGGCTAAAATAGATCGGGCAAAGGTATTATTAAAGGAGGATAATTATAAGATATATGAAATAAGTGACTTATTAGGATATAAAGAAAAGGGATACTTTAGTAAGTTATTTAAGAAATATACAGGATTTACTCCTGCGGATTATAAAAAGAACTGTAGATATAAAGATACTAGAGGGGGAGTATGTTGAAATATGATTTTTATCCAAGGATGGGAATCCGGGCTAAGTTAAACATTGGATATATGACAATGATGATTGTATTGGTATCTGTAAGTTTTATAATGTATTTTAGAATAAATACAAAACAAGTAGAAAGAAAGATGTTTAAAACTGACCAGCAGCAAGTGTTTTTAATAAAAACTACGATTGAAAATATTATTAGCAGAGTTGATATGATATCAGCAGATATTTCACTAAATCCTAGTGTTCAGAAAGCATTAATAGAAAGGGATAAGCAATCTTATTATATTTATGAACGAGAAATTAATGAATATTTAAATAGTACTATTAATAGAGATGTTGATATTGCTTCAATCTATATTATTGATAAAAATAATTATATTTATCATGTAGATAGAGAACAAAAAGAAGAACGCTTTCCAAAGGATTTTTTGGAATTTATTGATACTGAAGAATTGACATTGTTAAATGGACAATCAAAATGGACCATTCAGGAAAATTTGTTTATTCAGGATGGTAAAAACTATATGACAGTTTCTAGGGCCATAAATAGCAGAGAAGACTTTCAGACCATTGGATATGTTGTTATGACGGTAAGAAATAATGTATTAGAAGGTATATATAATAAATTTTCCAGCAATGATATGTATTCATATATGATAGAAGATAATAAAAAGAATCCTATTATTTTTCCTTATGATGATACAACGGAAGAAATGAAGAATACATTATCTATTATACCTTACACAGTTGATGAATATTATAAAAAACAAATTGGAAAGTTAAAACACTACTTTATTAAAGTTCCCATAGAATCAAATGATTGGAGTTTATGTTGTGTTTTTATATATGATAATAATTTTAAACATATTGAATTAATTTTTATATTTTTGATTTTACTTAATGGTATTCTTTCAATTATAGGAAGCAGGATAATTAATTCAGTTATATTAAAACCTTTAGAATCAATATCTAGTTCTATCAATAAAATTCGAGATGGTGATTTAACAACTCGGTTTGAAATAACTAATAGCAATGATGAGATAAATCAACTTAGTACAGCTTTAAATACCATGATGGATCAGATTAATTTACTTTTAGAAAGGCTAAACCAAGAGCATGAAACACAAAGAAAATTAGAGTTTGATTTATTAGTAAATCAAATCAAACCTCATTTTTTATATAATACTCTTAATGCTGTAAGTGCATACATTAGTATAGGTAAAAAAGAAGAAGCATTTCATATTTTAAGAACTCTAGCAACATATTATAGATTTTGTTTAAGTAGTGGTAAAGACATAATACCTATTAGAGATGAGTTAGATTTATTAAAAAACTATGTGGATATTATGAGTATTCGAATGAACAAATTATTCGAGGTTAAATATGAGATTGATGATACTGTGTTAGATTGTACAATTCCAAAGCTTACTCTCCAACCCTTAGTAGAAAATTCTATAAATCACGGTATTAGCAATTTAGAAAAATCCTTAAATATAAAATGTATGATAAAAAAATTAGAAGATAAAAACTTAATTCTTGTTATTGTAGAAGATAATGGAGCTGGAATGTCACAAAAAACAATTCAAAAGATATTAAAAGGAGAGGAAATTAATGAGACATCAGGATTTGGTTTAAAAAGTATTATACAAAGAATAAGTATTTATTATAAAGTCAAAGACATTGACGATATTATTAAAATAGAAAGTGTTGAAAATGAATATACAAAAGTATACTTATATATTCCTATTAAAAGATAGGAAGGGTTTTTTATTTTTAGTGAAAAATTTTTAATACAATATAAATTATTAATAGACAGGGATAGGATATATGAAAAATAATTATATTAATAAAATCAATGAAGCAGAAATGCTTTGCTTTGATAATAAAATAATAGATTATCATTTTTTGTTTAATTCTCTTGAAACGATTAACTCTTTGGCGTTATCTATAGGTGCAAGTGAAATATGTAAACTAACCCTTGCTTTAGCAAATATGATTCGCTTTATTATAAATGATAATCAAACAAGCATTATACTTAAGGATGAAATGGACTTTGTAAATGAATATTTAACGATTCAGTCAATTCGCTTTAATGAAAATTTAACTTTTGAGATTAATAGTAGTCATTCAATGACTAAAACAATTTGTCCGAAATTTTTAATTCAAGCAATAGTAAGCAGAGTTATCTACTATTATATTGAAAAAAATGATATGCCTAGCCATATAAAAATAACTGTAGAACAGATAAGCAATTTGGTAGCTGTTATAATAGAGAATAATTTAAAAGAACCCCTATGTTGTGTATTTAGCAAAAAAGAATTAGAATTATTAAAAAAACAAATATTAGAAATTACGAAATTAAGTAAATTTGATAAAAGATATGATATTGAAATTATTGACTGTAATAAAACAGGAATTACTGTTAAAGTTGAATTAGAAGCCTAAAAGCAAGAAATCTTTATTTGTAATATTTTAAGATAATAGCAGAATGTTTTAGGAGGAAATGGATATGAATACTGATAAAAAGTATGGCTGGCACTTTATCGATGATAATGGTAGTTTTTCTTTAGATGAGCCCCATAAAAATAGCTACTTATATTTTCCTTTGGCAAATGATGTAGGCATGATGTCTTCAATAACTCCTTCATTAAATGGAGATATTAAAGCAGGTCAAAATGAATTTCTTATGCTTCCTGTTTCTCCAGAAGATTTACATAACACAAAGTCAGCAAGAAATTTCTGGATCTATATTAAAGATGAAGGCCCTTGGTCAGTGGCGGGAAATTCAGCTAAACAAGTATTAGATACTTTTGAAGCTGATAAAGCTGAAGAAGTTAAATTAGAAGCAGGTTTTTTATGGCATAAGCTAATTAGGGAAAATAAAAAAATTGGAATTAAAGCAGAGATTATAAATTTTGTTCCTGTAACAAAGGACAAGCTTGAACTTATGGCAGTAACTATCAAAAATACAGGGGATAGTCAAAAGCAAATTACGCCTACAGCAGCAATCCCTATCTTTGGAAGGTCGGCAGATAATCTAAGAGATCATCGCCATGTTACTTCTTTGCTTCATAGGATATATACAATAGAAAGTGGTATAGAAGTTCAGCCTACCTTATCCTTTGATGAAAGAGGACATAAAGAAAACAAAGTAACTTATGGTGTAGTGGCTTGGGATGATGCAGGCAGTAAACCTTTAGGAAGTTTTCCTCTTGTAGAAGATTTTATAGGCGAAGGTGGCTCTTTAGAATGGCCTGAAGTTATTGTAAAGAATAAAGATTCTTTTATTTATGAAGGAAGTTTTATAGAAGGATATGAAGCTATAGGAGCTCTTCGTTTTAAGGATGAAATTCTTAAGCCCGGAGAAGAAAAAACATATATTATTGCAATTTATATAGAAAATGATAAGGGTAAAGGAGAAGAGCTTGCAAATAAATACTGTAGCAAGGAAGGATTTTATCAACATTTAAATCAAAATATTGATTATTGGAAAAGCAAGCTTGAAGTATTGCAATTTTATTCTAATGACAAAGAATTTGATTTATGGATGAAATGGGTTACTATTCAGCCAATTTTAAGAAGAATATATGGATGTTCTTTTTTACCTCATCATGATTATGGAAGAGGGGGAAGAGGTTGGCGAGATCTTTGGCAGGACTGCCTGGCTCTTTTGATGATGGAGCCTAAAGAAGTCCGACATTTATTAATCAACAATTATGGAGGAGTTCGAATTGATGGCAGTAATGCCACCATTATTGGTACAAAGCCTGGAGAATTTATTGCTGACAGAAACAATATCTGCAGGATATGGATGGACCATGGTGCCTGGCCATGGATTACAACAAAACTTTATATTGATTACAGCGGGGATTTAGATTTTTTATTAGAAGAGCAAACATATTTTAAGGATTCCCAGGCGGCAAGATCTACTAAAATCGATGAATTATGGGACAAGTACCAGGGTAACATTTTAAAAATGCATAAAGGAGAAATATATAAAGGAACGATTTTAGAACATATTATTCTCCAACATTTAACACCTTTTTATAATGTGGGGGAACACAATAATATCCGTTTAGAGGGAGCCGACTGGAATGACGCCTTTGATATGGCAGCCCAAAATGGCGAAAGCGTTGCCTTTACTGCCTTATATGGAAACAATCTGGCTGAAATCAGTGACATGATTTTAATATTAAAGGAAAAGAAAAAGATTAATACAATAGAACTGGCTCAGGAAATGCTTATCTTACTGGATACGATGATAAAGCCTGTAAATTATGATTCTGTTGAAGAGAAGAAAGAACTGTTAAAAAGGTATTTTGATGCCTGCAAGCATACAATTTCCGGAGAAAAAGTAAAAGTGGATTTAACAGCTTTGGCAAGGGATTTGAAAGAAAAAGCCAATTGGATCAAAGAGCATATCAGAAAGAAAGAATTTATAACAAATGTGGAAGGTTATAAGTGGTTTAATGGTTATTACGATAACCACGGAAGAAGGGTTGAAGGAGATTTTCCTGAAGGAGTGAGGATGACTTTAACAGGACAGGTTTTTACCCTTATGGGAGATATCGCAACCGGGGAACAAGTCAAAGAAGTTGTTAAAGCTTGTGACAGATACCTGAAGAATCCTAAGATTGGTGGCTACAGATTAAATACAAATTTTAAAGAACTCAAAAAAGATTTAGGAAGAGCTTTTGGCTTTGCTTTCGGACATAAAGAAAATGGAGCAATGTTTAGCCATATGGCAGTAATGTATTCTAATGCTTTGTATAAAAGAGGATTTTCCAGAGAAGCTTATGAAGTCATTCAACTTATCTATAATCAGAGCAAAAACTTTGAAGAAAGTAGGATTTATCCTGGTATTCCTGAATATATCAATGAAAAGGGCCGGGGTATGTATCATTATCTTACAGGCTCTGCAAGCTGGTTATTGCTGACGGTCTTAACACAAATTTATGGTGTAAGAGGAGATTTGGGCAATTTAAGGCTTAAGCCGCAACTAAGAAGGGAACAATTTAATTATTTAAGCGAAGCAGCAGTTTTGACAAGCTTTGCAGATAGAATTTTAAAAATTACATATGTCAATACAAATGGTTTAGAAGCAGGTAAATATCAAATTAAAAGAGTATGGATTAATCAGGGCGAACAAAAGCTGACCGAGCCAAAATCAGACTATTTAATCAAAAGAGAAGTTATTGAGGCTTTGGATAAGGATAAGATCCATGATATAAGGGTTGAACTTGGGTAATTACAAGATATTTTTAATAAAATCATCTTTTATCAGTATTAATGATAAGAGATGATTTTTTTGATTAGATATAAAATAATTAAAATTTTCTAGAATAGTTATTGATAGTTATTACCTATGAGAATATAATAAACCTTAAGTATAAACACTAAACTCAGAGTTTAATTTTAAGACAAAGATATCAAAATACTCTATTAGTAATAAATAAAAGATAATAGTATAAGAAGGAGAATGATATGAAGGTAAGTAAGAAAGAAGCCCTAGCAAAATTTCATAGAGACAATATAATACGTGCATCAGAAAAACTATTCTTAAAAAATGGGATAGAAAATACTTCAATGGATGATATTGCAAAAGAAGCTGGATACAGTAAAGCTACCTTATATGTTTACTTTAAGAATAAAGATGAAATTATTGGTGCTATTACATTATTAGGAATGAAAATGTTTCTAGATCATGTTAGAAAATGTATTTCTGAACAAAAAGATTTTAGAGCACAGTATTTTGCCTTATGCTATGCCTTAGTGGATTTTAAAAACGAACACCCATTTCATTTTGACAGTGTTTTTGCGGAAATTAATGTAGATTTAGAGCTAGAAGAAACACCTAAAGTTTATCATGAAATATATGAAGTAGGAGAAGAGATTAATAATGAAATATCTAAAATGTTTCAAGAAGGTGTTAAAGAAGGGCTTGTAAGAAATGATATAAAGTTACCTTTAGCTTCTTTTATTTTTTGGGCTAGTATTTTTGGAATAATTCGTATGTCGCAGGAAAAGAATAAATATCTTGCAAAAAGTCTGGGGATTTCTTCAAAAGACTTTTTACAATGTAGTTTTGAATTGCTTTATCAGTCGATAAGAAGCTAATGGAAAAAATATTTTAGAAAGGAGTGCTGAATGTATTTAAAGACAAATACATTCAATTAGAGTGTTATGATTAAAAAAAATAAAAGTATGTTATTAATCTTTGTGCTTGTATTAGTTGTATGTCTTGCTATCTTAGTTTTTTATTTAAATAAACTTAATAATTATAAAGAAAAGGTTGCCAATACTCAAATTACTAATATTAATTTTAGAGAAATCTCTGACGGGGTTTATATAGGCTATTACGACGTGGATTTTATTTATGCAAAAGTAGAAGTTACAGTTAAAGAAGGCAAAATAATTGATATTGTGCTCCTAGAACATAAAAATGATAAAGGTAAAGAGGCTGAAAGAATTATTGAAGATATTAAAGCTGCTCAAAGTTTAAATGTTGATGCAGTATCTGGGGCAACAAATTCAAGTGTTGTAATTAAAAAGGCCATAGAAAATGCCCTTATTAATGCTAGTAACTAGCTTTTTATATGAATTTATAAATTATTGAAGAAAGGAAAAGGTATAATGGATAAGTTGCATAGTACAGCAAATGCCATGAGATATTTTGAAGCAATAGAAAAAAGAATTTCTAGAAGGACTTATCTAAATGAGAATATTGAGCCTGACAAGTTGAAAAAAATCAATGAATATATTTGCAATTATAATAAGCTATCAGGTCTTTCTATCCAATTCATTGAAGATGCTAGTAAAGGATTTAATGGTTTAATAAAAAGCTACGGAATGTTTCATGGTGTTAAAAGTATTATTGCTCTTGTGGGAAAAACATCAGATCCTTATCTAAAAGAAAAGGCTGGATATTTTGGAGAATTACTTGTATTGGAAGCAGTACTTCTTGGACTTGGTACTTGTTTTGTAGGAGATAGTTATGATAAAAAGAACTGTCCTTGTAAAATTGAAGAGGATGAATCATTAGTTTGTGTTATTACAATTGGTCCTGTTGATGATAAGCCTAGTTTAAAAGAGAAATTAGTTTATCGTATGACACATAGGAATACTGTTAAAGCAGAAAATCTTTATGAATCAGAAGGGGAAGTTCCTTCTTGGTTTTTAAATGGAATAAAGGCAGTACAACTTGCTCCTTCAGCTTTAAACCGTCATCCTGTAAAATTTGTTTATAAATCTGGTAATACTTATGCATTTGTTGAGGAAACTAATAAGTTTGATCTTGTAGATTTGGGGATTGCAAAGCTACATTTTGAGATAGGAGCAGGAGGAAAATTTGCGCCTGGTAATTATGGTACTTATTCAAAATAATTGATAAAAAAAACGGTCTTAAGGTCGTTTTTTATTTAACTTTTTCACAGGTATTTTAAGAAATTATTTTATTGACTAAATATTTAGAATGACTTATTATAAGGATATTATATTTTTGCTAAAGAGAGGTATTTAGAAATGTTCTTTGAAAGCTTTATGATTAGATTTGACCTTTTATTTATTTTTTTAAGATTTATTTTTATAGAAGCCTTTATTTTTAGCATACTACTATTTACAATATCAAAATTGAAAAAAAAGAGCATTGGAGAATTTAAAGTTTTTTTAAAGGATATAGCATATTTCTTTATTGCTAGATCTGCTGCATATTTAATAATTGCTGTTGCTTTAGATATTTTTAATTTGTTGGCAATGTTTATATTTAGAAAAGTAGTTTTCGAGTATTATTTAATGATTCCAATTGAAATAGGAATAATCGTATTACCTGGACTTTTTATTACTTCTGCATTTACCATTGTAGCTTTAATTGCAAGTAATTTAGGAAAAGAATTTTTTAAGAAGTTAAAGATATGGATTTTAGGAGGAACATCATTGATCATTGGAATTTGCTTTTCATTCATGGCAGTTATTTCGCTTCTTTAATGATTTAAAAAGCAAGATGGTTAAGTTTAGAAGTTTGATTTTTATACTTAGTTTATTATGATAAAATACTGTTATCTTTAAGATCTAAAATTTTGAAATTAAAAAGGTGTGAATTATGTGGCGTTAACCACATATCACACCTTTTTAATTTCTTATTAAGTAGTCAAAGGCACTTAAAGCTGCAGTAGCTCCTGAGCCCATAGATATTACAATTTGCTTATAGGGACTGTCTGTGCAATCTCCTGCAGCAAAGACTCCAGGGATATTTGTAGATCCATTTTTATCTACTACAATTTCTTTTAGCTTATTGAGTGTTAGTGTTTCTTCTAGCCAGTCTGTATTGGGGATAAGACCAATTTGGACAAATACACCTTCTAAGGGGATATGTTTAAGGGCCCCAGTATCTCTTTCTATATAGCTAATTCCATCTACTTTACTGGTGCCGGTGATTTTTTGTGTTTGTACATTCTTTAAAACAGTTACATTAGGCAGTTTATAAAGAATTTCTTGCAAAATGGCATCTGCTTTTAATTCTGGCAAAAATTCAAGAACGGTTACATGGTTTACAATGCCAGCTAAATCTATGGCTGCTTCAATACCAGCATTGCCTCCGCCAATAACTGCTACATTTTTACCTTCAAACAAAGGGCCATCACAGTGGGGGCAGTAAGCGACTCCCTTGTTTCTAAATTCTTCTTCTCCAGGAACTCCAACTTTTCTTGGTCGAGCCCCTGTTGCAATTATGACGCTTTTGCTTTTTAAAAGAGCATCGTTTTCTAATTCAATTTCGATAAATTCATTTTTCCTTAGAGACTTTGCCTTGTAAGGTTTTATTATATCTATATTGTAACTTTTAACATGCTCTTCTAAGCTAGCAGCCAATTTTGGACCTTCAGTATGTTTTACACTTATGAAGTTTTCAATAGACATAGTATCAAGGACTTGACCACCAAATCTTTCTGCAACAATAGCTGTATGAAGCCCCTTTCTAGCTGTATAAATTGCAGCACTTGCTCCAGCAGGACCTCCTCCTATGACTAGCACATCAAAAACATCCTTATCATTTAACTTTGAAGAATCAGGATTGCTGCCTATTTTAGCGAGAATCTCTTCAAGGGTCATACGTCCGCTGAATATAAATTCACCGTTTAGATAAGTTGAGGGGACTGCCATAATATCTTTACTTTCTACTTCTTCTTTGAAAGTCCCTCCGTCTATCATGGTATGACTTATATTTGGATTTAAAATACTCATTAAGTTAAGGGCCTGAACAACCTCAGGACAATTATTACATGATAAGCTTACATATGTTTCAAAATGATATTCCCCTTTTAAATCTTTAATTCTATCAATAACTTCTTGTTCAAGCTTTGGGGCTCTTCCGCTTACTTGCAAAAGAGCTAAGACCAAAGATGTAAATTCATGGCCTAAAGGAATACCGGCAAAGGTTACGCCGGTATCCTCATTTACTTTATTAATACTAAAACTAGGGGTTCTGGGTAGAACTGTTTCTTCGACTTTAATCTTAGGGGACATGGAAGCTATTTCATTTACTAATACGAGCATGTCTTGAGAGTTAGTATCAGAGCCAGCACTAACTTTAATTAAAATCTCATTTTCCATTAACTGAAGGTATTGGTCTAATTGATTTTTGATATCTGGCTCTAGTAGCATATTATTCACCTCATTGATTATTAAATTTTTCCTACAAGGTCAAGACTTGGTTTAAGAGTCTTAGAACCTTCTTCCCATTTAGCTGGGCAAACTTCTCCTGGATTATTTCTAACATATTGTGCTGCTTTGATTTTTCTAATTAAAGTTTTTGCATCACGGCCAATACCGCCAGCATTAATCTCTACTGCTTGGATGACACCGTCAGGATCAATAATAAAGGTGCCACGGTCTGCAATACCTTCTTCTTCAATCAACACATCAAAATTCCTGGAAAGGGTATGAGAGGGGTCACCTATCATAGGATAAGTAATTTTTTTGATGGTTTCTGAGCTGTCATGCCATGCTTTATGTGTAAAATGAGTATCTGTTGAAACAGAATATACTTCAACGCCTAATGATTTAAAGGTTTCGTAATTATCTTGTAAATCTTCTAATTCAGTAGGACATACGAAGGTAAAGTCTGCAGGATAAAAACAAACTACGCTCCATTTTCCTTTAAAATTTTCTTCAGTAACTTCGATAAAATCTCCGTTATGAAAAGCTTGAGCTTTAAATGGTTTTACTTCTGTTCCTATTAATGACATAATAAATACCTCCTATATTTTAAAAATTATTATTAACTTTAATTGATAAAAAAATGCAATTAATAATTATTATTAATTAATATTTATTATACATTCAAAAAAATATTTGTCAACGCATTTTTAAAAAATTATCAAAAAAAATTTTTATATTAATAAATAGTTAGAATACTAATTTACTTGACAGTAGATTTAAGTAAATAATTTTTATTTTAATAAATCTATACTGAACAAACTAGAATTTGGTATACTATGGATAGATACTATTCTAAAGAAAAAATAAGTATGAATCATACAAAAGGAGGAAATCTGATGATACCAACACCACACATTGAGTCAAAAGACAAAAATGAAATAGCTAAGACTGTATTAATGCCAGGAGATCCTTTGCGAGCAAAGTTTATTGCAGATACTTTCTTATCTGATGTAAAACAATTTAATAGTGTAAGAAATGTTTTAGGTTTTACGGGAAATTATAAAGGAAGAAAAATTTCTGTTATGGCAAGTGGAATGGGTA
>JAAYRK010000035.1 GCA_012518815.1 Candidatus Epulonipiscium sp.
ATGACAATTTTGGATTGATGGTAGATTCGAGTCATATTCCCATGCTTCGTGAAAGTTTAGAAGAAAGCTTGATTCCTATTAAAGATTACATTAAGCACGCCCATATGGGAAATACAGTGATTAAAGACCCCACTTTACCCGCTTATGGTGATAACCACCCCAGATTTGGCTTTCCTAATAGTGAAAACGATGTGGAGGAATTAGCAGCTTACTTAAGAATGTTAATGAAAATTGGTTATTTAAATGAAAAAAATCGCCCGATAGTAAGTTTTGAAGTAAAACCATTTGCTAATGAAGATAGCGAAATAGTAATTGCTAATGCAAAACGCACATTAAACTTGGCATGGGAATTAGTATAACTCGATTGCATACACTAAAGCTGCTATAAATTTTTTATTTGTAGCAGCTTACAAATTATTTACTACAAATTTAATTAAAGGATGCAGAAGGTAATGTCATCGAAAAACGATTTTTCAAAAGGAAGTATTCCAAGAAATATATTAAATATTGCATTTCCAATGACTTTAGCACAATTGATTAGTGTCCTGTATAACATTGTTGATAGAATTTATATAGGAAAAATTCCAGAAAACGCTACCTTAGCCCTTACCGGACTAGGAGTAACCTTGCCAATTATCACCATTGTCATTGCCTTTGCTAATTTATTTGGTATGGGGGGTGCCCCCTTATCTTCCATAGCAAGAGGCAGGGGAGATAATGAAAAAGCAGAAGAAATTATGGGAAATTCCTTTGCCTTGCTATTAATTTTCGGAATTTTATTAACTATTCTTGGTCTCCTCTTTAAAAAACCTATGTTATATTTATTTGGAGCCAGTGATGCAACTTTCCCTTATGCTAATGCCTATATTACTATATATCTTTTAGGCAGTATTTTTGTTATGATTGGTCTAGGGATGAATAATTTTATTAATGCCCAAGGTTTTGGAAGAATAGGTATGATGACTGTATTGCTAGGTGCAATTTTAAATATTATATTGGACCCTATATTTATCTTTGGTTTTAATATGGGGGTCAAAGGTGCTGCAATAGCAACAGTTATTTCTCAATTTTTTTCTGCTCTTTGGGTTTTTAAATTTTTGATTGGTAAGGAAACAATATTAAAGATAAAGCTTAAAAATTTAAAGTTAAAAAAATCTTTAGTATCTAAGATTACTTTTTTAGGCTTATCTGGATTTGTAATGGCTATTACAAATAGTGCTGCTCAAATCATGTGTAATGTATATCTTCAATATTATGGTGGCGATCTTTATGTAGGGGTAATGACAATACTTAATTCTATACGTGAGATTATTACTTTACCTGCAAAAGGATTAACTGATGGTGCCCAGCCAGTTATTAGTTATAATTATGGGGCAAAAAATTATAAAAGAGTAACTTCTGCTATTAAATTTGCTTCAATGTTATGTGTTGGATATATGGTTACTATATGGATAATCTTATATATGTTCCCTGCATTTTTTATTAGGATTTTTAATAGCGATGTTGATTTTGTTAATGCTGGTCTTCCAGCTTTAAAACTATTTTTCTTTGGTTATTTTATGATGTCTTTACAGTTTTCAGGACAATCAGTCTTTGTTGCTTTGGGTAAATCAAAACAAGCTGTCTTTTTCTCATTATTTAGAAAGGTCATTATTGTAATACCCTTAACTATAATTTTACCCAAATTATTCAATTTAGGAGTTAATGGAGTTTTATTAGCTGAGCCTATTTCAAATATTATTGGTGGGATAGCTAGTTTTTCTACAATGATATTTATTGTATCACGAGAATTTAAAGCAGCTAGGCTTAAGAGCGAGACTTAAAAATATTTAAAATAGGAGAGTGAAGCCTTATGTATTATCAGTACAAGAAGGAAAATTCAATTGCAGTACCAGAGCCTTTTAAGCGTTATATGACACCTCTTTTTATGGCAGATGACCCAGTTATAAAAGAAAGTAATTTTTCCATACATATTACAGAATGGGAACCAGGATGCAAAATAGATCTTCATGCTCATTCTGATGCTATGGAAGCTATGTATTGTATGTCAGGCGAAGGTAGGGTAAAGATTGATGGTAAGGAATATCCTTTTGTTCCTGGTTCAATGATTGTTGCACCTCCAAATATTAGCCATGAAATTGAAAATACAGGAGATGAAATGTTAAGAGTTTTTTGTGTGTTTTCTCCTCCTGTTACAGGTGAAGATTTAAGAAAACGTGCATATGCAGCGGTAGAAGATGCTAAAACAAAAAACGAGTAAAGGAGGTAATATTATCAAAAGTATTGCATTAATCCATACGGTAAAAAGCGTAGCCGTTAGTTTTGATGAAAGGCTTCAATCTAGTATTGACGAAGAAGTAAAGATATATAATATTTGGGATGACTTTTTGGCTATTAACCCTAATGAAGTTGGAGAATTTACTATTGATAATAGAAACCGTTTGTTTCTTGATATCAAGAATGCAGAATTAGCTGGAGTGGACATGATTGTTACTACTTGTTCTACGTTAACTCCTGTAGTGGAAATGATTCGCCCTTTTATTAAGGTGCCTGTTATAGCTATAGATGATGAAATGGCAAGATTAGCTGTTACTTTTGGTCAAAAGGTTCTTATTATGGCTACAGCAGAAAGCACCATAGAACCAACCAAATCAAAAATAACTAAGGAAGCAAAAAAGGCAAATGTTAAAGTTGATCTATCAACAAAAGTTTGTCATGAAGCTTTTCATGCCATGAAGGTTATGGATATGGAAAAGCACGATAGATTGTTAAAAGAAATGGCAAAAGAAGTTAAAGGCTATGATTGTATTGTATTAGCTCAAGCATCAATGGCCCACTTAGAAGAAGATATTCATAATATTTGTGGATGTCCAGTCCTATCTAGTCCTGATTTGTGTATCAAGGAAGTTAATGGATTATTAAAAACTATAAAATAGTTATTTAAACAAAAGCTCTTATCTTTAAAGCGTAATTACTTAAACTACGGAAAAGATAAGAGCTTTTCATTTTTGCAAAACACTTACTAGAATGAATTAAAATGTAATGATATAATTATATACAGGGAATTAAAATTAGGCTATTTAAAAATAGGTTATTAAAAAATAGAAAGGTAAAATAATGACTAATAATAACTACATTGATAATTATGTTGTTTTTGATTTAGAAACAACCGGCTGTAATCCAGTAAATGATTATATAATTGAAATTGGTGCAATTAAAATTGAAAATGGAGAAATTCATTCAGTTTACAATCAAATGATTAATCCTAAAATAGCTATTCCACCTCTTATTACCAATATAACTGGGATTACTAATGACATGGTAAAGGATAAACCTACTATTGATGAAGTTCTTGAGGATTTTTTAGTCTTTTGCAAAGAAGATTATATTTTAGGACATAACATTTCTTTTGATTATAGATTTATAAAAGCAAAATGTTATAAAAGGGGCTATTCCTTTAATAAAAAAGCTTTTGATACTTTAGAAATTGCAAGAAAAAGCTTAAAAGATTTACCTAGTAGAAGTTTAGGAGCTCTTTGTGAGTATTATGGAATAGAATTATCCCATGCTCACCGAGCAATGCATGATGCTTTAGCGACTCATAAATTATTTCAATGTCTTAAAAAAGACTTTTTTGAATTGAATCCTTCTTTATTTAAAGCTAAGGACATGGTATGGACTCCCCCAAAAATGGAAAAGATAACAGATAGGCAAAGGAAATATTTACTAAGCCTTATAAGAACTCATAAGATAGACTTTAGTAAAGATATTGATAGTTTAACAAAATCAGAAGCAAGTAGGGTTATAGATAAGATATTAACTGAATATAGATATAAGTAGAGCCAAATTATTTTATATATTGGTTATTATAGAGGAGATAATTATGAATTTAATAAATAAATACTTTGTTAATTCCAATAATATTCGTATTTTTTATAGGATGGATGTTCCATTTGATGCTAAGGCTATCATTATTATTAGTCATGGATACGGGGAACATTCTGGACATTACTTGGAATTATGCGATTTTTTAGTAAAAAACAAATACGGGGTATACGCCATCGACCATAGAAACCATGGACAATCAGAAGGTAGAAGAGGAGATATAGATTCTTTTTTTGATTTTATTTCAGATTTTGATGAAATGGTTTCAATCATTCAAGACAGTTATCCTGAAAAGGAAATTTATACTTTTGGACATAGTATGGGTGGATTAATTACCTTTGTTTATGGTCTTATGCACTCTGAAAGAGGTATAAAAGGGCAAATTTTTTCTGGTCCTGCCTTAACTGCACCTTGGGGTTTATATATGGTACCCATGAAGTTTTATGATATATTGGGTAAAGCTATTCCCAAAGCAAAGGTTTATAGAATTGTTAAAAAAAGAGCTTCGAGAAATTATCAGTATTTCAAGGAGTTTCAAAATGATCCTTATGATTTGAAGTATTCAACCATTGGTTTCTTGAAAGAATTTTTATATAAAGGTATAACATGGGCACAAGAAAATGCAGAAAAATATACTCTACCCTGCCTTTTTTTACATGGGACATCAGATAAAATAATCCCCTATGAGAGAGTGGGAAATACTTTTGAAAGAGTAACATCTCAAGATAAAACACTAAAGTTATATGAGCATTGTTATCATGAATTGATACATGAACCTGAAAGAGAAGAAATAATGAATGATATATTAGACTGGTTAGAAAAAAGAATAAACAAATAAATTAGCAAAAAATTAGTTTATTTTCTAAATCTACTTATGAAAATAAAAATTTTCTGTTATAATAATATTAGGAGCATTATATTTGTATAACAATATAAGATATAACAACTAATATTTGCATACAAATGATAAGTCGTTGCTCAAGCTATTTGGGTGCGGCATTTTTTATTTTTTTAGCAGAAAGATGTTTTAATAGATTAAAGATGGTTATAGTAATAAGTAGAGGAGGAATCTAATGTTTGAAGTAGGAGATTACATTGTTTATGGAAACAATGGAGTATGTAAGGTTGAAGCTGTTGGGAAACTAAAGGCTCCAGGGATGCCAAAAGACAAACTATATTATACTTTATCCCCCTATAACTCCAAGGGAAGCAAGATATTTACTCCAGTAGACAATAAAAGAGTAGTAATGAGACCTATAATTAGTAAGAAAGAAGCAATAGAACTTATCAAAGATTTAAAGAATATTGACTTATTAGCTGTTTCTGATGAAAACAGAATTGAAGAAGAGTATAAAGAAGCCTTAAGAAAATGTGATTGTAAGGAACTTGTTAAAGTAATTAGAACAATAGCTAACCGTAAAAATTCCCGTCTAAAAGAAGGAAAAAAGATAACAGCAGGAGATGAAAAATATCTTCAAATGGCTGAGGAATATTTGCTTGAAGAGTTATCAATTCCTTTAGAAATGGATAAAGAACAAGTTAAAGAATTAATAGTAAAAGAGGTAGGAAATTTTTAATAGCAGTTTGGTAGATAAATAATCTGTAAGAAATTTTATAAAAGAAGGTATTAATGGAGAATTTCTTTATATTTCTTCATTTTTATCTTCTTTTAATTTTATGCTTAGTTTTTTCAGAATATTGACAACTAATTTTATTTAATATATCATGGTTTTATTATAAATTTTGACTAATCAACTGTATTGAAGGTGAAATAAGAATGGAGAAAATTATTAGTTTAAAAAATGTGAGCAAAGAGTTTAAAGTATTGAATAGAAGAGAAGGTCTAAGAGGCAGTTTTATGGACTTGTTTTCTAGAGATTATAAAATAATCAATGCTGTAAATAACATTAGTATGGAAATAGAACAAGGAGAAATTGTAGGCTATTTAGGGCCTAATGGTGCAGGGAAAAGTACTACTATAAAAATGATGACAGGTGTTTTAGAGCCCACGTCGGGGGATATTATTATAGACGGAAGAATACCCTATAAAGATAGAAACAAATATGCACAAAATATAGGCGTTGTTTTTGGTCAACGAACTCAGCTATGGTGGGCTTTACCTGCAATAGAATCGTTTAAAATTTTAAAGGATATGTATCAGGTAAAAGATAAAGATTATAAAGATATGATGGACTTGTTTAGCTCTACGGTTGATTTAGATAAGCTACTGCACAAACCAGTTCGCCAGATGTCACTTGGGCAAAGGACATTAAGTGATATCTTGGCGGCATTTTTACATAACCCCAAAATAGTATTTCTTGATGAACCAACTATTGGTCTGGATGTTGCTATGAAAAGTAAAATACGTGAATTAATTAAGACTCTAAACAAGGAAAAAAATACTACTATTATATTGACAACTCATGATATGGGTGATGTAGATGCCCTTTGTAGAAGAATTGTAATAATTGATAAAGGAACTATACTTTATGACAATGATATCGAAAAGATAAAAAGCATTTTTGGAAATTATCGGACATTAAAAGTAAGGCTAGGAAAAACTAGTGAAGAATTAAATGAAGAAGCTATAAAAAAAGAAGTAGAAGATATGGAACTGAAATTAAAAGAAGTGTATCCAAAGGCTCAAACTCTCCACGTATCTGATGTGGATGAGTGGATTAATATTTTAGTCAATGAAGATGAAGTAGAAATGATAGATGTATTAAATTTTATTCAAAGGCAAAGAAAAATCTATGATGTAAGGCTTGAAGAGATTTCTACGGAAAGTGTTATTAGGAAGATATATGAAGGGGGATTAGAATGAATACCAGAAAATATTTAACTCTAACAAGAGCAGGTATGATAGAAGCCCTTCAATTTAAAGGAGCAATTTTTTCAATAATTATAGGTAATCTTGTATATCTTATAATGATTTATTTTTTGTGGAAAGCAATATTTGCTTCTGTTGATACTACTACAGTAAATGGTATGACTTTCGAAGATACCATGATTTATCTTGTGCTTGCTTCTGCCTTATTTTATTTTATGGAAATGTATCTTGTATGGGAAATGGGAAGGGATATTCAATCAGGGAAAATAATATTAGATATTATTAAGCCGATGAAGTATCCAATCTTTAAGTTTTTTCAGCTTTCTGGAAATTTCATTATGTTTTTTTTCATAACCTTTTTACCAACTTTTATTGTTGTATATATAGTAACTTATGGAGCAATTCATCTAGATTATAATATTTTATTTTTTTTAGTAAGTGTATTATTGGGACTATTGATTAATTATTTTATTGACTTTTTTATTGGTACTATTTGTCTTTATACTGAGTCAATTTGGGGAATAAATATTATGAAAGAAGTAATAGTGCTGCTTTTATCAGGGGCAACAATCCCTATAGTATTTTTCCCGGAGCCCTTAAAAACAGTCGTTTATTATTTACCCTTTCAGGCAATTTATAATTCACCCCTTAGATTATTGATAGATTATTCAATGCCTTTTTCTGAAAGAATAGAGATTTTGGGGATTCAATTATTTTGGCTAATTATTATGATTTTAGTTAGTGGTTCTTTTTGGAAGATATCTCTAAAAAGAATTACCATTAATGGAGGATGATATAATGCAAAAAAGGGGTCTGCTTTTTTATTTTAATATATATAGAAAGATATTGGCTCAAGATTTAAAAAGTAAAATGAGCTATCGTGCGGATTTTATTATTTCTACTATAGGGATGATATTTACTAATATCTCGGGTTTTATTAGCTTTTGGATTATATTTAAAAATTTCCCATCTATAAAAGGATGGGGTTATTATGAAATGTTATTTTTATATGGATTTTCTTTAATTGCCCTTACTCCTGTACAATGTTTTTTTGATAATAATTGGAACTTAAGAAATCATGTTTATTCAGGAGATTTTATTAAATATTGTTTTAGGCCTATAAATATATTTTTTTATTATATGTCTGAGGTATTTGATATTAAAGGTTTAGGACAGTTTGTATTTGGATCTTTAGTATTAGGATATGCTTGGAATAATATAAATTTAGGTATATCAATAACAATCATTATAAAGCTAATTATAAGTCTTATTACTGCATCTTTATTTATGATTGCTATTATGAATCTTGCAGCTTCAACGTGTTTTTGGCTTCTTAATTCGGGTTATATAATGGTTATGGTTTTTAGATTTAAAGATTATGCCAAATATCCTGCAACAATTTTTAATTCTGGCTTTAAGTTTATTTTTACATTTATAATACCCATAGCTTTTATAGCTTATTATCCAAGTTTAGTCTTTTTAAGACCTGATGATATACCAGTTCTTACATGGCTTTCACCGCTAATAGGGATTTTATTTTTCTATATTTCATATCTTGTATGGATGAAAGGAGCAAAATCATATAGTGGAACTGGTTCATAAATTTAGGCGGCATTAAAATGCCGCCTAAATTTATTGTAGATATATTGATTAATAAGTTTCAACAAATACTTCAAAGTGTGCTTGAGGATGAGCACAAGCAGGACATGATACTGGAGCTTCTTCTCCTTCATGTACATATCCGCAGTTATTACATTTCCATAATACTGGTTTATCTTTCTTAAATACAGTACCTTTTTCAATATTATCTGCAAGCTTTCTAAATCTTGTTTCATGTCTTTTTTCTGCATCTGCAATATTTCTAAATACAGCAGCTATTTCGGGGAAACCTTCTTCATCAGCAATATCAGCAAATTCAGGATACATCTTATCCCATTCTTCATTTTCTCCTGCAGCTGAAGCAAGTAAATTTTCTTTAGTGCTGCCAAAGGAAACAGGAAAATTAGCAGTTATTTCTATTGCAGTATCATTTACTTCTTTATCACCAGCTAAAAATTTGAAAAATCTCTTAGCATGTTCTTTTTCATTATCAGCAGTTTCAGTAAAAATATTTGAAATTTGAACATAACCTTCTTTTCTTGCAGTTGAAGCATAATATGTATAACGCATCCTAGCTTGGGATTCACCAGCAAAAGCTTTTAGTAAATTTTTTTCCGTTCTTGTACCTTTTAATGGTTTCATTTGTATACCCTCCTTATATATTTTGTCACTTTCAATTATATCATATAATAATAAAATGTAAATGATAGCAATTTGCCTTTAGAAGGTTAAAAATTTAAAATAAATATATACTAATTAAAAAAATAATTGTTAAAAATAAAATAGAGACGGCAATTGGCCGTCCCTATTTTATTTTTTATTGAGCCATGATTTCTGTCCAAATTCTATCGTATTCTTTAGTAAAGTCCCCTAAGTCTTTAAATATTACACAGGAATCTAATTCTTCAAGTAAAGGATAAGCCGCTTTGTCATTTATAATTTCTTCAGGGAACAAATATTTTGCTTCTTTGTGTGCAGTAGAATAACCAATATAATCTGCATTTTGGAAGGCAATTTCTGTTTCACACATAAAGTTAATAAATAATTCAGCTGCTTCTTTATTTTGTGAGCTTGCTGGTATTGCCATGGCATCTACCCAAAGGTTAGAACCTTCTTTAGGAATTGCGTATTCTAAATCAGGATTTTCTCTTTTAGCAGCTACTGCCTCACCAGACCAAACTACTGCAAGGGCAGCTTCTCCTCCAACCATTTTGTCTTTAACTTCATCGCCTACATATGCTAAAACTAAAGGTTTTTGTTCGATTAAGGCTTGCTTTGCTTCTTCTAGTTCATTTAAATCTCTTGTATTAATAGAATAGCCTTGTTTCCTAAGAGCAACTGCTATAGAATCTCTTAAACTGTCTAGCATTAAGATTTGGTTTGCATACTTTTCGTCCCAAAGGATATCCCAACTGTCTACTGGTTCATCAACCATGGTTTTGTTATAGAGGATTCCTACAGTTCCCCACATATAAGGAACAGAGTATTCATTATTGGGATCATAATCAAGATTTTTAAATTGATCGTCTATTAAGTCATAATTAGTTATATTAGTAATGTCAATTTTTTGAAGCATGTTTTCGTTAATCATTTTTTCAATCATATAATCTGAAGGAAAGATTACATCATAGTTACTTCCACCAGACTTAATTTTAACGTACATATCTTCATTAGTTGCAAAGGTGTCATAATTAACTTTAATACCATATTGTTCTTCAAAAGCAGCAATGACATCTTCGCCAATATAGTCTCCCCAGTTGTAGACATTTAATACTTTTTTATCAGATGAATTCTTACCATATGCATTTTCTGAACTAGCTGAGCAGCCCGAAAGAGCTGTAGCAATTATTAATAAAGCTGATAAGAAAATAAGAAATTTCATTTTTTTCATTATAGTTTTTCCTCCTTAATATCTTTTGATGTTCTAATATTTACAATAAAGAGTAAAATCAATACAGTTAAAAACATAAGGGTAGATAGTGCATTAATTTTTGGATTAATGCCTATTCTTGCCATCGAGAAAATAGTAATAGATAAATTGGTTACTCCAGAGCTAGTGTTAAAAAAGCTAATTACAAAGTCATCTACAGACAATGTAAAAGCTAATAATGCACCAGTTATTATTCCTGGCATAAGCTCAGGAAGCATTACTTTAAAAAATGCATATACGGGAGTTGCCCCAAGGTCAAGAGCGGCTTCGTATAAGTGTTTATTAAGTTGTCTAAGTTTTGGTAACACCGATAATATTACATAAGGTATATTAAAAACTATGTGCGATAGCAACATTGTAAGAAATCCTAATCTTATTCTTGCAAATATGAATAAAATCATAAGAGATACACCGGTTACAATATCCGGATTAAGTATGGGTAAATAATTAATATTTAGTATCACAGTTTTTTTCCAATCATTCATATTGTGTATGCCTATGGCGGCAATTGTACCTACAACTGTTGCAATAAGAGAAGACAAAATTGCAATCGTAATTGTATAAAATAATGCTTTTTTAATAATAGGATCTTGAAACAATTCGATATACCATTTTAAAGTAAAACCATTCCAATGGGAGCGGGATTTTGAGTCATTAAAAGAAAAAATTATAAGCACAATAATGGGTGCATATAAAAATAGAAATATTATAAACAAGTAAAGCCGATTAATAGCATTTCTTACCATAATCCCCCTCCTTCTTGTTGGTTGTCATATTTTGACATAACCCCCATACTTATTAATATAATAATCATCATAATGATGGACACAGCAGAACCAAAGTGCCAATCATATACACTAGTAAATTGTCGTTCAATAAGATTACCTATTAACATATATTGTCCGCCACCAAGAAGTCTTGAGATAACAAAAGTCGTTACTGCAGGCATAAATACCATAGATATGCCTGAAAAGACTCCAGGAAGGCTTAGGGGAAATATAACTTTTCTAAAAACAATATATTGATTTGCTCCTAAATCTTCAGCAGCTTCAATAACACTATGATTTATTTTTTTAAGCACTGAATAAATTGGTAAAACCATAAATGGTAGGAAGTTATAAACCATACCTAATATTACGGCACCATCGTTATATAGTAATTGTATTGGCTCTATTCCAAAAAAGGATAAGATAGTATTTATAAATCCATTCTTTTCTAGCAAGGTAAGCCAGGCATAGGTCCTAAGTAGAAAATTCATCCACATAGGAAGGACGAATAAAAACATAAGAAAACTTTTCTTACTCATTTGTCTACTTGCTAAAATAAGAGCAGTAGGATAGCCTAAAATAAGGCATATTAGAGTACTAATGCCGGCTAAAGATAAAGAACGCCATAATACTTTAAGATATATAGGTTGTAAAAAAGTTTTAAAGTTATCTAATGTAAATACAAAACCATTTTCTGTGCTAATTGTAAGACTATAAAAAAGGACAAGAATTAATGGTACAACGATAAATATAATCATCCAAATAAAATAAGGATAAGCAAGAAATCGTCTTTTCATTAATTCACCGCCTTTTTCATGATGTGGATATTTTCAGGTGCAACATCAATGGTCACTTTAGAGTTTTGTGGATACATATTAGTGTTGTGAGCCATGAAACTAAAGGAATCAGTTTTTATAATCATTTCATAGTGAACACCTTTAAAAGTTATAGATTCCACTATGCCTTCAAGTTTTCCAGAGTCATTAGAAAATATCTCTATATCTTCAGGTCTTATAACTACATCTACTGGCTCATTAATTTCAAAACCCTTATCTACGCAGTCAAACTTATGATTACAAAATTCCACTAAAAAATCCTGTTTCATAATTCCCGAAAGAATATTACTTTCGCCAATGAAATCTGCAACAAAGGCATTTTTAGGTTCATTATATATATCTTCGGGAGTACCTATTTGCTGGATAATGCCATCTTTCATAACTACAATGGTATCAGACATAGTTAAGGCTTCTTCTTGGTCGTGGGTTACGTAGATAAATGTAATTCCCAGCTGTTTTTGCATTCTTTTAAGTTCTACTTGCATGTCTTGCCTTAATTTCAAATCAAGAGCACCTAAAGGTTCATCTAATAAGAGAACGTCTGGTTCATTAACTAAGGCTCTCGCTATGGCAATTCTTTGTTGTTGTCCTCCACTTAGGGAATCAACGGATCTTTTTTCGTATCCTTCGAGGTTAACAAGCTTTAATGCACTGCGGACCTTTTCTTTTATAGTATCTTTATCTACTTTTTTTATTTTTAAGCCAAAAGCAATATTTTCTTCAACATTTAAATGAGAAAACAAAGCATATTTTTGAAATACAGTATTAACTCTTCTTTTATAAGGAGGAAGAGAAGTAATGTCTTTTCCTTCAAAAAGAACTTTACCCGTTGTTGGTTGCTCAAAACCCCCGATAATTCTAAGAGTGGTTGTTTTACCGCAGCCACTGGGGCCAAGTAGAGTTAAAAACTCATTTTTTCTAATGTAAAGGTTAATTGTTTTAAGAACTTCTGTAGTAGAATCATAAGTTTTTGAAATATCTACCAATTCAATAATATGTTCAGCCACAGCGTTTCCTCCTTTTGATATCATTAAAAGCTAGGAGGGGTAGAAACCCATAATACTTTTGCCTTTGTTTTTCCTTCATTAGAAATATAATGAGATCTAGAAGGCTTAAAATAGAAAGTTTCCCCTTTTTTAGCTTTAAACTTTTT
This sequence comes from Candidatus Epulonipiscium sp., assembly GCA_012518815.1. Lineage (GTDB taxonomy): Bacteria > Bacillota > Clostridia > Lachnospirales > Defluviitaleaceae > JAAYML01. The sequence goes on from JAAYRK010000035.1 coordinate 13,001, forward strand.
GTTGCCAATATAAATTACAATAGTTCCAGATAAAACATATCCAAATTCTTCTCCTTCATGAGGGTCATGAGTTGCAGATTTACCCCCTTGTTCTAAAATAATCAAGATAGGTTCCATATCATTTTTTTGTGCATTAGGAACTACCCAGTGAATTTCACTTTTATTATCAGTATCTTCTTGTACAAAAATATCATCTTTTTGAAAAACAATTTTTTCTTCTTCTGTTTCATTAAAAAATTCTTTTAAATTAGTTCCTAAAGATTCTAAAATATCTACTAAAGTTGCAATAGAAGGAGAAGTTAAATCTCTTTCAACCTGTGAAATAAAGCCTTTTGTAAGCTCACACCGGTTAGCTAATTCTTCTTGTGTAAGCCCATTGGCTACTCTTAATGCTTTAATTTTTTCACCGATATTCATAGATACACCTATCTCTCTTTTGGTTTTCAATAGCTAAACTTTTTGTTTAGAGTTGCTAAACAAATGAAACGGTTTATTATAAACATATATTTATAATAAAGTCAATATGTTTGGCAAAAAAAATCGAAAAATTTTTATGGAAATAAGAATGAAATTTTTAATATTTTTCAAAAATAATTTATATAATGAATTTATTAAATTACATCAAAATCTGAATAGTTATGAGTGTATAGACAAGGGTTATTTTAAAAGATATAATTAATATGAGATGTTTATTTTTAGTTAATTTTAAAAAAGAAGGTATCAAAATAAAATTTAAGAGGTTGAATATATGAATATTACTCTTCATCTTACAAATCGATGTACTTTATCCTGTAAATATTGCTATGTAGACAAAAAAAATCCCATAGATATGCCATGGGATACTGCAAAAAAAGCCATTGATATGGCTGTTGATATGTCTAGTAAAAAGGTAGGAGTATCATTTTTTGGTGGAGAACCTCTTTTAAAAAAGGATTTAATTAAAAAAATAATTGCTTACTGTGAAGAAATAAAAGAAAACACTGGAATAAAATTTTTTCATAATCTTACTACGAATGGAACTTTATTAGATGAAGATTTTCTTTTATATGCCAAGAAAAAAAGAATTAGTATTGCTATTAGTCATGATGGTATAAAAGAATCTCATGATACCAATAGGGTAACTAAACAAAAAGAAGGTTCTTTTGATATTGTAGATAAAAATAGTGAATTACTCTTAGAATACAATCCTTATGCTGCAGTAATTTTGGTTTTAAACCCCAATACTGTGACTAATTTATATAAAAGTGTTAACCATCTTTTTAATAAAGGATTTAAATATATAGTATTGTCTATGAATTATGCTGCCCCTTGGGTAGAAAAATCATTAAAAGTCTTAAAAAATCAATACAAAAAAATAAGTAAACTGTATTATGATAAATCCATGGCAAATGAAAAATTTTATTTGGCACCTTTTGATTACAAAATTATATCTCATATTGATAATAAAAAGTTTAAAAATAATCAATGTGACTTAGGGAAAAGCCATTTAACCATAACAGCTGATGGAAGCATATATCCTTGTACACAACTTATTAATGATAAGAATCTATTGATGGGTAATGTAGACACAGGAATTACTAGAACTGTTTTTCATTTAAAAGAAAAAAAAGCTTCTGAAGATGCATGCTTAGAATGTGCTATTAAAGATAGATGTGTCCATTCTTGCTCTTGTATCAATAAGCAAGCAAGCGGGGACATTAATAAAGTTTCACCTGTATTATGTGCCCATGAGCAAATGATTATATTAATTACTGATGAACTTGCAGCAAAATTATATAAAGCAAAAAATCAAGCATTTATTAATAAACATTATAATGAACTTTATCCTTTTACATCTGTGATAGAAGACAATTCAAAAGTAAATAAAGAAAAAATATAGGAAATGATAAAAAGGGGGACGCTATGAAGGTTAATGCAGTAAGAAAATATAAGACACCTGCCTATCCTACAAGTTCGGAGTTTAAACACTTGCCTGAATTAGCTATAACTAAGAAATGGAACGAAAATATTATAAAGTCTTCTTTAGCGGTGGCAATGACAGCATTTTTATTAAATGGCTGTGGCTATGATTTAGACGGAGGAGAGGTGCTATCAGGAGAAATAGCAGCTCCATATATCCTTACAGAAGAAGAAGCATTTAAAATTATTTATGAAGAAGCAAATGCAGCAGGAATCAACTTAAAAGAAAACTCTTATACAGTAAAAAGTTTGAAACTAGAAACAGATTTAGATGTTATAAAAGATTTATATCCCAATATTGATTTTAATTCTTTAAGAACTCAAGAGGCTCTAGAATTAGCCTATGATAAAATAACCTTTGAATTAGATTTGTATGATGAAGAAAAAAAAGTAGGAATAGAATATCTTCATTTTACTGATGAAGATTTGGATGTAATTGATAGGTATAATTTAAAAGAGCTAGTTAATTATTCCTTAAAAGAACATGAAGCTGATAAATATATAAAAATATTTGAAAATGAGGGCTATAACAATAACCGGGAAGAGGCAGAAGAAGATTTAAGAGAACAAATCCAAGAATTTTTTGAATATCTTAAAGCAGAAGGTGTAATATAAAGATAAAAATAAGAACTTGTTAACATATGAATTGATGTTAGCAAGTTCTTATATTTATATAAAAATTTTTTAATTACTATTATATATAATGAATTTCTTTATTTTCTTGATCAACTTTTATGGATACACAAAGTGTTTCATGTTTTAACTCTTAATATATAATCATTAATTTCTTCATAATAAACAAAAAGAAAATCTACTTTTAAAATTTCATTTTCTTTTTTTACGTAGCTTGGATAAAAATTATTATTAATATAAAGGCTAGTAATTAGCGGCTAAGGTGAAGTATTATAAATATCTTCTGGAATGCTGTCATCTTCTACAATCCCTGATTTTACCTTCTCTATATAATAATTGCGAAGTTCTTTTAGGATGGCATCATATTCTAGTTTTTCATCAAACATAGAATAGGGTAACTTTGCAATCAACTTAGCATTAGCGTCACTTTCATCTAATGTACTTTTCTTATAAATACATAAATATGGGATAGAAGAATTATCTGATAAGGGATTAGATATTTTCTTATCATATGTAAAGGAATATATTTGATTAGCTTTATAAAAATAGTCAGAGATTATTTCTAAGTCAGCGTATTCTTGAACATATCCTCTATCACAATATTCATTAATATATTTGTCGTAGGAAACGGCTAATTCTTTAATTTCTTCCTTATGATAATTCATCTTATTATTAAAGTAATGGGAGAAAATTGTTTTTTCATAAGGACCAAAATATGCACTTTTATCAAAGTGCCTTGTTTGTTTTACATAAGATGAAATATGAAAAGTAAAATCTTTATTATCTTTGGGGCTTAAAGTATAACTAGCAGAGTAGTAAACAGATGAATTATTATTAATTTCTTCTTCTACAGATATAATTTCAAATTCCTGATGATATAAGTCATTTGCATATTGCAATATTTCTTCGGCAGTGTAGGGAGTATCTTTTTTATTAATACATCCTGATAAAAATGATAGGGCCAATATTATAAACATAACTTTAATTAGATAATCTTTTACTTTTCTTTTCATATTGTTTAATCCTTCCTAATTTTGAAAAAGATATATCGTTTATTTTTTTTATTAAACAATTTTACCTTAATGAAATATTTTAGTCAATTAAAATATTTCTAGCAAACTCATTATTTCTTGCATTTTCTTACTATCTGATATAGAATAATTATGAAATGACAGAGTAGGTAAAGTGCGTTAAGTGTTAAGGGATGGGAAGTTGCCCTTGAACGAAAGTCTGATAGATTTTTATCTACGGACTGCGATACTTTATCGCTTCCGCTGGCATTAAAGAGCTTCTTTCTTTAGTGTGGTGTGTGCTACTCATGTCATATCATACTAAAGAAAGGAGGGAGAAAGTGGTACAAGCAAAGTCTTATAATACAAAGCTTTTAGTATCTTGTGGATTGCTTGCTGGTATTAGCATTATTTTAACTAGAATTTTTTCGTATACGATACCAATAGCAGGCTTTCCTGTTTTACGTATAGGATTTGGAGATATTCCCGTTATCATAAGTGGAATGATATTTGGACCTATTGCTGGAGCATTAACGGGAGGAGTTAGTGATATACTAGGTTTTATGATTAATCCTATGGGTGGTCCATATATACCGGGCTTGACAATAAGTGCAACTTTAAGAGGTTTATTACCGGGTTTAATTTACTGGGCTATCAAAAATAATAAAATTAAGATTAATTACCATATTATTAATGTAATATTTAGTATTCTAATGGTAGCTGGAGCAGTATATGTTCCATTGTCTCAAGATGGTGGAATATCAAATATTGCCTTGATTATCTATGGGCTAATAGCTTTAGCATTTATACTGTTGCCTATAATACTTGGAATTATAATAAAATCAGAAGAAGGCCTTTATTCTTTTGATAAAATATTGTTTGTAGTTACTGTTTGCTACTATTTAATTTCACTGCTTCTTAATACCTTTTGGCTTGCAGTGGCTTATAATAAAGGATTTTTGGCCTTTTTACCAGGCAGAATAATTGCTGGTTTGGTTATCATTCCCCTGCATTCCTTAATAATATTTGTTTTATCCCGCTGGTTTAAGTATATGAGGATTTTATAGTTTTTGACGATTAAAGCCTATGATGTACACTTTACAAAAGAACTAGAATTTGTTCTTGTAGAAATACGTCATAGGCTTATTATATATAATCTTAATGAAAAAAACGGGGGGTTTTTATGCTTAATAATTTATTGATATACCGAAAGCTTTTAAGAGACGGTATGATTAAAAGAGTGGAGCGTTTTCTTTCTGATTTAGAGCACCAAAATAAAAGTAAGTTACTACTTCAAACTGATTTTTTTAATATAGCTTCCAGACTGCTAGAATATGGATTTAATAATAATGTTAAAACTGCCCTATGGAAGAATTATTTACTTGATTTAATAATCGAAGATGAAAATATTTTTAGTCTTAGCTGTGAAAAAGGAAAAAACGAAGTTGATATTGCTATAGAAATGCTAGCAAAAAGGGATTTGTCTATTTTAAGAAAGTTTATTTATATTGATTGGGATGTTATAGCAACCAAACTTGGAATAGAACCTTTGCCAATGTTAAGCATTAGCAAGAAAGAAAACTTAGCAGTAGATGATATATTAAATACTTTAGCAAATTTCTATTATAAAAATGGCAGTGGTATACTAGGCAAATATAAAGCATTTAGATGGGAAAATGAATTGATAGGAATAGAAAATCCCGATAATATAAGACTGACTGATATTATTGGTTACGATGCACAAAAGAAGAGCTTAATAGAAAACACAGAAAGATTTCTGGAGGGTAAAAAGGCAAATAATGTTTTACTATTTGGAGACAGAGGAACAGGAAAGTCTTCATCAGTTAAGGCTCTTCTTAATGAATATGCCCATAGAGGTCTTAGATTAATTGAATTAAATAAAAATCAACTTGTTGATTATAATAAAATCATATCTTTTATTAGAAAAAGAAATAAGTATTTTATTATATTCATGGATGATTTATCTTTCGAAGAGCATGAAACAGAATATAAATACTTGAAAGCTTTAATAGAAGGAAGCATAGAAAAGAAGCCAGATAATTTACTTATTTATGCTACTTCTAACAGAAGGCATTTAGTAAAAGAAACATGGAATGATAGAGAAAACTCAGAAGAAGTTCGTATTTCAGATTCAGTTCAAGAAAAAATATCCCTGGCCGATAGATTTGGAATAGTTCTTACCTATACAAGCCCTAGCCAGGAAGAATATTTAAAAATAGTTGAAGGTCTTGCAGAAAAACATAAAATATCTGTAGATAGAATGAAATTAAGAGAAAAAGCAATTCAATGGGAGATGTTGCATAATGGTAGGTCAGGAAGAACAGCCAGACAATTTATTGATTATTTAATTGGAACCTTATAATATAACAAAGAGTAGGATTTTATCTAAAAGGAAATTTAATAAAAGAGATGTCCCTTTTATATGAAAAATATTCTTATTGTATTATTTCTAATTTAGGAAAAATCTTATAATAAATTTTTAAAATATGACATACAGCTGTCAATTTATCAACTGTATAATGAATCCGTAAAATAATAAATTTTTAAGGAGGATGAATATGGTTGATAAGGTTTTTTGTCAGAGTTGTGGTATACCTATTCAAGAAAGTGAAGGCTTATTTGGGACCAATGCTGATGGTAGTAAAAATGAAGACTATTGCATCTATTGCTTTAAAGACGGGGCTTTTACTGCCGACATCACAATGAATGAAATGATAGAATTTTGTGTTCCACATATGGTGAAGAATAATAAGGATATGACAGAAGAAAAAGCAAGACAAATGATGCAAGAATATTTCCCTAAATTAAAACGTTGGAAAAGTGTATAAAAGTACATAAAAAGGGGCTTGACAACAGGCTCCTTTTTTAGGTTTATATTCTTAAAACATCCTTCTTCTAAA
>JAAYRK010000003.1 GCA_012518815.1 Candidatus Epulonipiscium sp.
TCCTTCATCAATTAGTGTTTGAATAGCAGGAATCACTTTATCATAAGTACAATATGATCCACATAATGCAAAGCCTATTTTTATACCATTTAATTTATTCATATTATTACCCCCATATCCCTAATTAGGTTAAATATTGAGTCATAAATAATTAAAGCTGCACTTAAAGGAGCTACTTTACCCGGCAGGCTTGGGGCTAATAGGGCGTGTATTCCAAGTTCTTTTGCTGCAATATAATCAACTCCTCCAGGTTTTGAAGCTAAATCAATAATTAAGGCAGACTTATTAACTTTACTAAGTACATTTTTATTTAAAATTAAAAAAGGAATTGTATTAAAAATATAATCATAATTACTTATCGAGTTTTCTAAGTTTTCAAGTCGAATTATATTATAGCCGTAACTTTTAATTAATGCCAAATCCTGTGATTTTCTTGCTAGCACAGTTAATTGGGTATCAAGACCTTTTAACTTATGAGCCAAGACTTTTCCACATCTTCCAAATCCTAAAACAAGACTCTTACTTCCATGAATAGTAATCTCACTGTTTTCCATAGCATATTGGATTGCACCTTCAGAAGTAGGTATAGCATTTAGGATTGCTAAATCATCTCTTTCTAACAAATCAATAATTTTAAATTTATAGTTATCTGCAATTTTTTTTATTTCAGGAGAAATATTTCCTGCAATAAATACTTGGTTTTCTGAGATATTTTTGAATATATCTTCAAGCATGACTGTTGAATCAAGATAATCAGAATATAAGCTTTTATTATCTTTTGAACAAGGAATAGGTCCTATAATAATGTCTGAATTTGAAATAACTTCTCTTAAGTCATTAGAAAGCTTTACATTGCTTTCAATTTTTTCTTTATTAAGGCCTAAAGTATTAACTAAGTAGCCTTCCTTAGCCAAAATATTCATTAGTTTAATTTGTCGCAAATCTCCCCCAATGACTGCAAATCTAATGCTATGATTTACCAATTATATCCCTCCTGCTAAAAGATATTGGGTTATTAGTTAGTATAGTTTATGTAAAAGACCCTGTGTTTGGTGCTTGTCCTTTAATGATTATCAAGGGAACAAAAAATAAAAAACATATGAACCTTTATATTCATATGTTTTTATATCCCTGTGTGGCCAAAGCCTCCCGAACCTCTATCAGAAGAATCTAATTCTTCAACAATAAGCCACTCTATTGATTCAATTTTATTAATTACCATTTGAGCAATTCTATCTCCTCTATTAATAATAAAATCTTCATTACCAAAGTTAATCATAATTATTTTAATTTCGCCTCGATAATCTGCATCGATGGTACCAGGACTATTTAGAATTCCTATACCGTGCTTATATGCCATGCCACTTCTTGGCCTTATTTGAGCTTCATATCCTTTAGGCAATTGGATTGCTATTCCCGTAGGGATTAATTTAATTTCACCCTTTTTTATGAATTCTTTATCATTTACATTGGCATAGAGGTCCATACCTGCAGATTGTTCTGTCATATAATTGGGTAGTGGTAAATCATGGGCATTTTCCATTTTTTTAATCAATACTTTTAATCTATCAGGCATATTTTTTTAATCTCCTTTAGATTAATATTATCGATTTTTCCAACTATAGATAAGCTTGTTTTTGAAAAATCAAAAATTTTATCTATAAGCTTCGTGATTTTATCTTGGCTTACAGCATCTAGACTTTCAATAATCTCATCAGGAGTTTTAATTCTATTTAGTATTAATTGTGATTTTCCTATGCTAGACATTCTGCTACCAGTACTTTCTAATCCCATTATATAATTGCTTTTTAGCTGTTCCTTTGTTTTAATTAAATCTTCATTAGATATTTTTTCTTTTTTGAGCAAATGTATTTCATCCATAATTAATCTAATAACTTCTATGGTTTGGGAAGGATTCATGCCTCCATAGATTGTAAACAAACCAGTATCTTTATAATTAGTAGGATAGGAATATATGGAATAAGCAAGACCTCTTTCTTCTCTTATTTTTTGAAAAAGTCTTGAGCTCATCCCACCTCCAAATATAGTATTAAGCGTAATTAAATCATATACATCATCGGAGCCAGAACTAATCCCTGGGAAGTTAATGCAAACATGAACTTGTTCAATATCTTTTGTCTTTGTAATAATTTGAGCATTGTATTTTGGAGCTACATATATATAATCATCTTCTGCTTTTGAATTCCAAGAGGAAAACTTTTCCTCAATTTCTGCAAATATTTCATTATAATCGAAATTTCCTGCCAATGCTATAACAGTATTTTCAGGCCTATATCTCTTATTATAAAAAGAAAAAAGACTTTTATCATCAAAAAGGCTAATGCTTTCAGAACTTCCTAAAATAGGTTGTCCTAATGAACTTTCTTCCCATACAGCCTTTTGGATTAAATCATGAACAAGTTCCTCAGGAGAATCTTCATACATGTTAATTTCTTCTAGTATTACTTGCTTTTCTTTTTCTATTTCTTTATTGTCAAAAGTTGAGTTAAAAAACATATCCGATAATATATCTAATGCTTGACTAAAATGATTGTCCAAAGCACGGAAATAATAGCAAGTATATTCTTTTGTAGTATAAGCATTTAATTGTCCACCAATTCTATCCATTTCATCAGCTATTTGTCTTGCTGTTCTATTTTTTGTACCTTTGAACATCATATGTTCAATAAAATGAGATATGCCATTTATATCTTTGCCTTCATGTCTAGAACCATTGCCAACCCATATACCAAATGCAATAGATCTAACTGAGGGAAGTTTTTCAGCTACAATTGTAACTCCGTTAGTTAGTTTTTTTAGCTTGAACATATAAGTTCTCCTTTTCTAATTATGGCTTTATATTACTCCCTTTCATTATTCATCTTTTCTGGTTTTGGAAGAGTATCTTTTCTTGATAAATTGATTCTTCCTTGATTGTCGATATCAGTTACCTTAACAAGTATTTCATCTCCGATTTTTACAACATCTTCAACATTTTTTACATGTTCATGGGCAAGTTTTGAAATATGAACTAAGCCTTCTTTTCCAGGTGCAATTTCAACAAAAGCACCAAAAGTCGTGATTTTTACAACCTTACCAAGATATATTTCTCCAGCTTCAATATCTTTTGCAATTCCTTCGATAATAGATAAGGCTCTTTTAACTTTTTCAGAATCTACTCCACAAATATATATTCTTCCATCATCTTCAATGTCAATTTTTACACCTGTTTCATCAATTATTTTATTAATTGTTTTTCCACGAGGCCCGATTATTTCACTTATTTTTTCAGGATCTACACTAGTTTGTAATATTTGTGGTGCATAAGATGAAAGTTCCTTTCTTGGCTCTGAAATAGTTTTTAAAATAACTTCATCTAAAATATATGTTCTTGCTCTTTTAGTTTGGTATAGAGCTTTTTCAATAATCTCTTTTGTTAATCCTTGAATTTTAATATCCATTTGTATAGCTGTAATACCCTTATGAGTTCCAGCAACTTTAAAGTCCATATCTCCAAAAAAGTCTTCTAGACCTTGTATATCGGTTAATATAACAAAATCATCAGTAGTTTCGCCAGTTACAAGACCTACGGATATTCCAGCCACAGGTGCTTTAATTGGTACTCCGGCAGCCATTAATGACAATGTACTTCCACATACACTAGCCTGTGATGTAGAACCGTTCGAACTTAATACTTCAGTAACTAACCTAATAGCATAAGGGAATTCTTCTTCACTTGGTATAACTGGCACGAGTGCTTTTTCAGCTAAAGCACCATGACCAATTTCGCGTCTACCTGGTCCTCTTGATGGTTTAGTTTCACCAACAGAGAAAGAAGGGAAGTTATAATGATGCATATAACGTTTTGAATCCTCTAAAGCATCTAATCCATCTAAAATTTGGACATCTCCTAAAGCACCTAAAGTAGTTACAGTCAATACTTGAGTTTGCCCTCTTTTAAATATAGCAGAACCATGAGTCCTTGGTAGAATATCAATTTCAGCAGAAAGAGGCCTTATCTCTTCAAGTGACCTTCCATCAGGTCTTTTATGTTGTCTTAAAATCATGTCTCTTACGGTTTCTTTTTCAAATTTATATATTGCTTCATTTATATAAGGTTCAAGATCTGGATTTTTTTCCAAAAAGTACTCAGTAACTTTTTCAGTAAGTTCTTTCATTTGAATATCTCTTTGCTGCTTATCATCAGTAAAAACTGATTTTTCCATTTCATCTCTACCGATGAATTCTTTAATTTCTTCATATATTTCAGTAGGAATAACGTGTTTTTCATAATCATGTTTTGGCTTTCCACATTCAGCTTGAATTTCTTCTATAAATTTTACGATTTTTTTATTTTCCTCGTGAGCTTTAAAGATTGCTTCTAACATTATTTCTTCTTCAATTTCATCAGCAGCAGCTTCTATCATCATAACCTTATCTTTTGTAGATGCAACTGTTAAGGAAAGTTTACTTACTTCTCTTTGTTCAGCAGTAGGATTAATTACAATTTCATCATTTACATAACCTACATTTACTGAACCAGTTGGACCATAAAATGGTATATCAGAAATTGTAAGAGCAACAGATGAACCAATCATAGCTGCAATTTCAGGACTGCAATCTTGATCTACAGAAAGTACTGTAGCTACAATTGAAACATCATTACGGTAATCATCAGGAAATAGCGGCCTGATGGGTCTATCTATTACTCTTGATGTTAATATAGCTTTTTCTGTTGGCTTTCCTTCTCTTCTTATAAAACCTCCAGGTATTTTACCAACTGCATATAATCTTTCTTCATAATCTACACTTAATGGGAAAAAATCTATTCCTTCTCTAGGTTTATCTGATGCTGTTGCAGTAACTAAAACAACTGTATCTTCATATCTAACCAAAGCAGCACCATTGGCTAATTCAGCAACTTTACCAATTTCAACCGTAAGCTTTCTTCCAGCAAGGTCTGTAGTAAATGTTTTAGACATAAAAATTATTACTCCTTTCTACTTACCCTATGTATTATTTAGTATTAAAAAAAAATAGCATGCTTATTATAGTATTATTTTGAAATATAATCTAATTATACTACAAGAAAGCAAGTCTTTTATTGTTAGTTTAAATTTATTTCTAGAAAGCTTGGTGTCTAAATAAAAGAATCCTCTATTTCAAGTTAAAGGAGCGGATTACTCCGCTCCTTTATTATTATTTTCTTATGCCTAGTTCAGATATTAATGTACGATATCTTTCAATATCTTTTTTCATAAGATAATTTAACAGGCCTCTTCTTTGTCCTACCATTTTAAGTAGACCTCTTCTTGAATGATGGTCTTTTTTATGGGTTTTTAAATGCTCTGTTAAATGATTGATTCTATAAGTAAGAAGAGCAATTTGAACCTCTGGAGAACCTGTATCATTCTCATTTCTTCCATACTTTTTAATGATTTCTTGTTTTAATTCTTTTTCCATTTTAAAATCCTCCTTTTTTTATTAACACCTTTTGCTAGGAATAGGCCGGAGTATCCGTAATCCGAGCAAAGGCTATATATCAAATAGATTATAGCACTATAAATCTATTCTGTAAACTTAAATTTTTAATTTAAATTAAAAATTATATACAAAATTATTTAAAATACTCTCTACAAATTTTTGCATCTGAATTTAATTGTTCTACTAATTCATCTAAGTTAGAAAATTTTCTTTCTTCTCTTAACCATTTGTAAAATTTGATACATATGCTTTCACCATACACCATTTGACAGAAATCATCGATGTAGGTTTCAATTATTCTGTTTTTACCTCTTACTGTTGGATTACAGCCTATATTAGTAATACTGTTATAAGTTTTATTTTTATATTTTGTTTTAGTTAAATATACTCCATTAGGGGGATATAATCTATCTTTTTCAGGTAAAATATTAGCTGTAGGATATCCAATTTGTCGTCCGATTTTTCTGCCTTCTACAATTGTTCCTTTAACAATATAAGGAAGGGATAATAATTCATTAACTATTTCAATATTTCCCTTTATAAGCTCTTCTCTTACTCGACTACTGCTTACAACTAAATCATTATGTAATACAGGAGGAATTTCAATAACTGATAATCCCCAAAGACTTGTTCTTTCTTTTAAAAAGTTGACATTACCTTCTTGATTTTTTCCAAATTTATTATTAGAGCCAAGAACAATGATTTTTGCATTAAGTTGTTTTAAAAGTATATTCTCTACAAATTCTTTTGCAGAATAATTAGCAAATTCTTTAGTAAATGGATATTCTATATATGTGTCTATTCCGATTTCTTCTAATCTTTTTCTTTTTTCTTCTCTTGAAAAAATCATTCCAGGAAAATCTTTTTTATTTAATAGTTTATGAGGATGAGGGTGAAAGGAAAAAACTATGGATTCATATGCATTTTCAATAGCAAGTTTTTTAACTGTATAAATTAATTTCCTATGACCTAAATGAAGGCCATCAAAATTTCCAATAGTAATTACACTTGCTTTATTATGAGAACTGTTTAAATTAGTTAAATATCTCATGATTAAACCCCTTACAAAAATAATTTCAGTGGTTTTAAATAATTGTCTTCTACTTTGTAAAGACCGATAAATTCATTTTTATAGCTATAAACTTTTACAATATTCCCAGCTTTTAAAACTTTAATGGGATCATCAATATAAGAAAGGTTTATTTTGTTCCCATTTTTAAGAAGATTTTCACCAGAATATTTAATTTTAATTGAATTGTAGTTATAAAATACCTTATCTATTTTAATGATAATATTATCAATATTTCCTAAATTAAGTTGATTTTTTAATTCTTCTAGTTTAATACTATTTTCTAATTCAAAAATTCCTACTTTTGTTCTGATTAAATCTTTCATATAAGCTCCAAAGCCTAATTTATTACCAATATCTTCACATAAAGTTCTTATGTAGGTTCCTTTTGAGCAGCTTACTTCAATTTCTATTTGATTTGGAGGTAAAAACGCAAGAATATCTATATTATGTATATAGACTTTTCTTGCTTTTCTTTCGACAGTTTTTCCTTCTCTTGCTATTTGATATAATCTTTTTCCGTTAATTTTAATAGCAGAATACATGGGAGGTACCTGTTCATATTCACCAACGAATGAAAAAACCGCCTCTTTTATTTTGTCTTCATTAAAATCTACTTTTTTTTGACTAATGATTTCACCAGTATAATCTTGTGTTGTGGTAGTAGTACCAAATTCAACAATTGCTTTGTATGTTTTATCAAAGTCCATTAAGAACTCAACAGCCTTTGTAGCCTTTCCTATACAAATAGGCAGTACTCCTTCTGCTTCAGGATCAAGAGTTCCTGTATGTCCAATTTTTTTGTAGTTTAAGATTTTTCTGGCTGCAGCAACTACATCGTGAGAAGTATATCCTTTTTCTTTATAAATACTTATAATTCCATTCAAGTTTATGTCTCCTTAAAACAATTCTTTTAAAATTGTATTAATAACTTCATCTTTAGCTTCTATTATAGTTTTATTTATGGTGCAACCTGCAGCTTTCTTATGGCCTCCTCCTCCAAATATCTGAGCTATAACAGATATATCGATATTATCAGAAGAGCGAAAGCTCACTTTAATTTCATTTTCTGATTTTTCATATAAAAGACAAGCAATTAAAACTCCTTCAGTATTTTTCATAAATGATATTATGCCTTCTGTATCGAAGTTCTTTGCATCAAATTTTTCAAGTTCTTTTTTATCTAAAGTACATATTGATAATTGATTATTTTGGTATAATTCCATTTTATTTAATGCATATGCAAGCAATTTTGTTGCTGATAATGAACGGGAAAAAAATAGTTTGTTCATAATATCAGTAAAGTTAATATTATAAGTTAATAAATCAGCAATTATTTTATGGGTAAAAGAGCTAGTATTGTTATGTTTAAAGCCACCTGTATCAAAAGCAATTCCAGTATACAAAGATGAGGCTATTTCTTTATCTAATGAAAGTCCCCAGTCTTTAATAAGTTCATAAATAATTTCACAAGTAGATGATGCATTAGAATTAACTAAATTATAATCAGCATATTTTGGATTAGTTATATGGTGGTCTATATTTATAGTTATTTTGGCTGTGTCAAAAATACTAATATATTCTCCTATTCTTTCTTTATCGCCACAATCTAAGGCAATGAAAAGTTCTAAGGGAAGATTGTCAGGATATTCATCATATATTAATTCTTTACCGTGTATAAAGTTATATTTATCTGGTATATCCTTCATAAGTATTATGGGTTTTTTGCCCATTTTTTCAAGAACTAAAGCTAAAGCCGTACACGCCCCAATGGCATCACCATCAGGATTCGTGTGAACGGCTAAAGCAATGTGCATAGAATCATTAATAAGATTATATATTTCTTGATTAATCATGGGCTTCATCATCTCCACTGTCCTTCTTAATTTCATCAATAATTTTAGATAGATGTATACCATATTCTATAGAATCGTCAAGTTTGAAAATTAATTCAGGTGTGTTTCTAAGATTAATTCTCTTTGCTATTTCTCTGCGGATATAACCACTGGCATTTATTAATCCTTCAATGACATTTTCTTTTTGTTCCTTATCAGCCATTACACTTATATAAATCTTGCAAATTTTTAAATCGCTAGTAGTATCAACATTAATAACACTTACAAAAGCATTATTGATACGAGGATCTTTTAAATCGTGTCGGATAATTTCACTTAACTCTTTTTTAATTTCTTCGTTTATCCTAATTATTCTTGTTCCTTTAGACATTTTTATCACCAATCCGTTTTATGGTAAAGTATTTAATTAAGTTCTAGGAATTTCTTCCATAATATAGGCTTCAACTATATCGCCTTCTTTGATGTCATTAAATTTTTCAAAAGTAAGACCGCATTCATATCCGCTATGAACTTCTTTAACATCATCTTTAAATCTTTTTAAGGAGCTAAGTTGTCCTTCGTAAACTACTATTCCGTCACGGACAATTCTAACTTTACAGTTTCTAATCATTTTACCGTCTAATACATAAGCTCCTCCAATTGTACCTAATCCTGAGGCCTTAAATGTTTGACGGATTTCTGCATGACCTATTACCTTTTCTTCGTATTCTGGATCAAGCATTCCCTTCATTGCAGCTTCAATATCTTCAATTGCATTGTAAATAACACGATATAATCTAATATCAACTTTTTCAAGTTCTGCAAAAGATTTAGCTCCTGCTTCAGGTCTAACATTAAATCCAATAATAATTGCATTGGATGCGGAAGCTAACATTACATCGGATTCTGTAATTGCTCCAACACCTCCGTGAATGGTATGAATTCTTACTTCTTCGTTTGATAAACGTTCTAAACTTTGTCTTAAAGCTTCTACAGAACCTTGAACATCAGCTTTGATAACAATATTTAATTGTTTTACATCACCAGATTGTATTTGACTAAATAAATCATCAAGGGAAACTTTATTTGGAGTAGCTCTTAAAGCCTGTTCCCTATCTCTTACAGCTAAATTATGAGCAATTTGTCTTGCTTCTTTATCACTATCAACTACATAAAAAGAATCTCCTGCAGAAGGAACTTCTGACAATCCTATTATTTCTACGGGAGTTGATGGGCCTGCACTTTTAACCCTACGTCCTTTATCATCAGTCATTGCCCTTATTCTACCATAAGCTGAACCTGCTAGTATGGGGTCTCCTACTTTTAATGTTCCGCTTTGAACAAGTACAGTTGCTACAGGACCTCTGCCTTTATCTAATTGTGCTTCTATAATAGTTCCTCTAGCTTTTTTGTTGGGATTTGCTTTTAATTCTTCCATTTCTGCTACTAATAAGACCATTTCTAATAAAGTATTTAAATTTGTCTTTTGCATTGCAGAAACAGGAACACAAATAGTATCTCCACCCCAGTCTTCAGTAAGAAGCCCATGGTCAGCTAATTCTTGTTTAACTCTGTCAGGATTTGCACTAGGTTTATCGATTTTATTTATAGCTACAATAATTTGTACATTAGCAGCCCTTGCGTGGTTAATTGCTTCTATTGTTTGAGGCATGACACCGTCGTCAGCAGCTACTACCAATATAGCTATATCAGTAACTTTTGCACCCCTCATTCTCATTGCTGTAAAAGCTTCATGGCCAGGCGTATCAAGAAAAGTAATCTTTTTACCGTTTACATCAATTGTAGAAGCTCCAATATGTTGAGTAATTCCACCCATTTCTTTTGCTGTTACATTACTTTTTCTTAAAGCATCCAATAAGGAAGTTTTACCATGGTCAACATGCCCCATTACAACAACTACAGGAGGTCTTTCAACAAGATCTTCCTCAGAACTATCTTCCTCTGCAAATAAAGATTCTAAATAATCTTCTTCCTTTTCTTCTTCAATCAATATATTAAATTCCTCAGCTAACATTGAAGCAGTATCAAAATCTATTTCTTGATTTATGGATGCCATTACACCTTTCATCATTAAGCTTTTAATAAGTTCTGATGCAGGATGCTCAAGTTTTTGAGCAAGGTTTTGTACAGTAATTTTATTAGGTATTTTTATGATTTTTATAGAATCTTCCTCGCTATCTTCTAGAATTTCTTTTTTATCCTCTTTTTGATTTACTTTTGTTTTTTTATCTATTTTAATGTCTTCTTTATTTAATTCTTCTCCAAATTCTGCTTTTGAATCATTTATATTTACTTTTTTATTTTTATCTTTAGACTTTATATCATTAGCATCTTTGGAATCATCAGTTGTATAGTAGTCAATAATTAATTGTGCTTCCTCATCATCTAAGGAACTCATATGACTATGTACCTCTATTCCAAAGTCTGCTAATATTTTAATTAGTTCTTTACTACTTATGTTTAACTGTTTTGCAATTTCATATACTCTAATTTTTGACAAACAGCTCACCTCCACAAATTACAGCCTATCAGAATCAAGCATTTTAATAAGTTTTAAAGAAAAATTTTCATCTATTACAGCTAAGGAAGAGCGAGGGCTTTTCCCTATGGCCTTTCCCAACTGTTCTTTCGTACCAAATTCATATATTGGAATTTTTCTATAATTACATTTATCTTTGAATAATTTTTTTGTATTTAAAGATGCATCTTTAGCAATTATAACTAATTTAGCTTTATTCTTTTTGACTGCCTTTTCACACTGAAATTCACCGGATAAAAGATTTCCGGACTTCATACATAAACCTAATATAAAATAAATTGAATTGCTCATTTTTTATTTTTCAGCTCACTTTTTAACTCTTCAAATATTTCATTTGGAACAGCTGATTTAAAAGATCTTTCTAATCCCTTAGACTTTTGTGCCTTTTCAAGACATTCTTCGTTAGGACAAATATATGCACCACGTCCTGCTTTTCTTCCTGTAAAATCTAAGGAGATTTCACCTTCTTTGTTTTTTACAACTCTTATTAATTCTTTTTTATTTTTCATTTCTTGACAACCAGTACATTTTCTAAGAGGAATTTTCCTTGTTTTCACATTATCACTCCTCTGTATTAGAATTTGTTTCATTGTCATGGTCAATTTCGTTATCTTCAAAAGTTATCCCTGCTTCTTTTGCTTGAGATTCACTCTTAATATCTATTTTCCAACCAGTTAATTTAGCTGCTAATCTTGCATTTTGTCCTTCTTTACCTATAGCTAAGGATAATTGATAATCTGGAACTATAACACTGGCACTTTTGTTTTCTTCATCAACAACTTTCACATTAACTACTTTTGAAGGACTTAAAGCAGCTGCAATAAATTCTGTTGGGTCCTCACTCCATTGAATAATGTCAATTTTTTCTCCTCTTAATTCATTAACTATTACATTAACTCTTTGACCATTTTGACCTACGCAAGCACCTACAGGATCAACTTCAGGGTTATTTGAGCAAACAGCCATTTTAGTTCTTGAGCCAGCTTCTCTAGATATACTTTTAATTTCAACGATTCCTTCATATACTTCTGGAACTTCTTGTTCAAATAATCTCTTAACTAATTCAGGATGAGTTCTTGAAACAAATATTTGAGAACCTTTAGTAGTTTGTTTTACTTCAAGAATGTAAACCTTTATTCTGTTATTAATTTCATATTCTTCTGTTGGAATTTGTTCATTTGGTTGAAGAATAGCTTCTGCTTTCCCTAAATTAATTATGACATTTTTTCTTTCTTTTCTTTGAATAATTCCTGTCATAACATCTCTTTCTTTTGTAATGTAGTGGTTATAAATGATTTCTCTTTCAGCCTCACGTATTCTTTGAATAACTACTTGTTTAGCAGTTTGAGCTGCAATACGGCCAAAATTCTTAGGGGTTACTTCAATGTCAATGACATCATCAAGCTCATAGTTAATGTTTATATCTCTTGC
This sequence comes from Candidatus Epulonipiscium sp., assembly GCA_012518815.1. Classification (GTDB taxonomy): domain Bacteria; phylum Bacillota; class Clostridia; order Lachnospirales; family Defluviitaleaceae; genus JAAYML01. The sequence continues at coordinate 12,380 of JAAYRK010000003.1, forward strand.
TTCTTCTAATGAAATTTCTAAGGCATCATTTTCAACTGTTTCAACTACAGTCTTTTGTGCATAAACTACTACATCACCATTTTCACGATTAATTGTTACTTTTATATTTTGTGAAGTTCCAAAATTCTTTTTGCAAGCAGATACAAGGGAAGTTTCAATTGCTTCAAAAAGTAATTCTTTATCAATTCCTTTTTCTTTAGCTATTTCTTCTATTGCACCGATAAACTCGGAGTTCATATCCTTTACCTCCTCAAAAGCTGTTAAAATAAAATTGCTAAACGTATAATAGCAATATCATTTCTATTAAATGATAATTCATTACCATCTTCATCTATAATATATACTATATTATCTTTTAATCCTATCAACTCTCCAGAATATTCCTTCTTTTTATTAAAAGCTTTATAGAGTTTAATGTCTACTATTCTTCCTTTATATCTTTCAAAATCAGAATCCTTTTTTAAAGGCCTATCAAGTCCAGGAGAACTTACTTCTAAAATATAAGAATTTTTAATAGGGTCCTCTTTGTCTAATGTTTTTTCTAAGGATTTCGAAACTAGCTCGCAATCGTCAATAGTAATGCCCCCCTTTTTATCTATGAAAACTCTAAGGTACCAATTCGTACCTTCTTTAACGTATTCTACATCAACAAGCTCAAAATTATGTTCTTCCATTATAGGCTCAAGATACGATTCTACAGCTTTTTCGATACTTTGTTTTGACACATTATCACCCTTTCAAACTATTGCTAATGATTAAAAGTCTTTTCTGTACAAAAGATTCTCTAAATAGTTTTTAATAAAAAAGAATATCCTATTCATCATATTTCTACAAGAATATGAGACTAGAATAGTCTTAAAATCTCTTAATACAATAGAAAGAGTGGGTTTCGACCCACTCTTAAATAAAAAATATACGTAGCAAGTTAATGCTATTATAGCATTATCAATAATTAAATGCAAGTATTAAAACAAGGAGAGCTGACTTGTTTCGGGTATTCCAGATATAATATCATTTTCTTTCATTATTTCAACTACTGGTCTGCTTATTTTAGTTCTTTCTACTAGATTTTCGATAGAAAGAAATTCCCCAGCTTCTCTTGCTTTTTCAATATTAAATGCAGCAGTATTTCCTAAACCTTGTAAAGCATTAAGAGGTGGCAGGATGCCTTCTGGCGTAATTCTAAATGTTACTGCAGCAGATTTATATAAGTCAATAGGAATAAATTTTATACCTCTTACATACATTTCTAAAACTATTTCTAAAACTGTAAGGGTTCCTTTTTCTTTAGTTGAAAGATTGTTCCCTTTTTCTTCATATTCTTTTATGATTTTGCGAACTTTATTTTCTCCTTTACACATTAGGCAATAATCGAAATCTTCAGCTCTTACGGTAAAATATGTCGCATAAAAAGCTTCCGGATAATAAACCTTAAAATATGCAATTCTAAAAGCCATCATAACATATGCAGCTGCATGAGCTTTAGGGAACATATATTTTATTTTTTTACAAGAATCAATATACCATTGGGGTACATTAGCTTTTTTCATAGCCTCTTCATCTTCAGGTGCAAGTCCTTTTCCTTTTCTAACTTTTTCCATGATTTTAAAGGCGTGTTTCTTTTCTACTCCTTTGGCAATTAAATAAACCATAATATCGTCTCTTGTAGATATAACTTCAGGTAGAGTAGCCGTACCCTCGCGGATTAATTCTTGAGCATTATTTAACCATACATCTGTTCCGTGAGACAGACCTGATATTCTAATTAGTTCTGAAAAAGTATTAGGCTTGGTATCTACTAGCATTTGTCTTACAAATTTTGTACCAAACTCAGGAAGTCCTAAAGTTCCAACTTCACAATTAATATCTTCGGTTGAAATATTTAATGCTTTAGTGGAACTAAACAAAGACATAGTTTTTTCATCGTCTAAAGGTATCTTTTGTGCATTAACGCCTGTTAAATCTTCAAGCATTTTAATTACAGTAGGGTCGTCATGGCCTAAAATATCAAGTTTTAGTAGTCTCCCGCTAATAGAATGATAGTCAAAATGTGTAGTGACTACTGTAGATTTAACATCATTAGCAGGTCTTTGAACAGGACAAAAGTCATATATTTCGTGGTCTTTTGGTACTATCATTAAGCCACCTGGATGCTGTCCTGTTGTTCTTTTTATTCCTGTGCATCCTTTAACAAGTCTGTTAGTCTCAGCTTTTCTTAGGACAATATCTTTTGATTCCATATATTTTTTTACAAAACCATAAGCTGTTTTTTCAGCCAAGGTTCCAATGGTACCAGCTCTATAGACATATTCTTTTCCAAATAATTCTTCCGTATAACTATGAGCTCTAGGTTGATATTCACCTGAAAAGTTTAAGTCTATATCAGGTTCTTTGTCACCGTCAAAACCTAAAAAGGTTTCGAAAGGTATATCATGGCCGTCTTTATTCATTTTTTCCCCACATTTTGGACAAAGCAGATCTGGCATGTCACATCCTGAACCACCGCCAAAAGACTTAACAGTTTCTGAATCAAAATCTGAGTATTTGCAATTAGGGCAAACATAATGGGGAGGAAGGGGATTTACTTCTGTAATTGATGCCATTGTAGCAACAAAGGAAGAACCAACAGAACCCCGAGAACCAACTAAATAACCATCTTCTAAAGACTTCCAGACTAGTTTTTGGGCAATAATATACATTACTGCAAAACCATTTTTTATTATAGCATTTAATTCTCTGTCTAACCTACTTTGTACAGGCTGGGGGAGTGGATCGCCATATATGGATTTAGCTTTTTCCATTGTTATTCTTATTAATTCTTCTTCTGCTCCGTCAATTTTAGGTGGGAAGGTTTCATCAGGAATAGGTTTTATATTTTCAATCATTTCATTTATTTTATTAGGATTATCAATGACTACTTGTTTTGCCTTATCTTCTCCCAAATAAGAAAATTCATGAAGCATTTCTTCCGTTGTACGTAAATATAAGGGAGCTTGATTATCAGCGTCTGTAAAACCTTGTCCTGCCATGATAATTCTTCTAAAGACTTCATCTTGGGGATCTAAAAAGTGTACATCACAGGTAGCAACAACAGGTTTATTAAGTGTATCAGCTAATTCAACAATATAATTATTAATTTTTATAAGTTCTTCAATTGATTCTACAGTTCCGTTATCAACTAAAAACTGATTATTTCCTAAGGGCTGAATTTCTAAGTAGTCATAAAAGGAAGCAATTCTTTTTATTTCTTCTTCTGACTTTTTGCTAAGAATAGCACGGTATAGTTCTCCTGCTTCACAGGCACTTCCAATAATAAGACCTTCTTTATATTTGTCATAAAGGCTTTTAGGAATTCTAGGTCTTTTGTGGAAGTAATTAATATGGGCTAAGGATACTAAGCGGTATAAATTAACTAAGCCAGTATGGTTTTTAACAAGTATAACTGCATGATAAGTCTTTAGTTTTTTTACGTCAATTTCATCTCCGGCTAAGGAATTAATTTGATTTAAGTTATTGATTTGTTTATTCTTTAATATATCAATACATTTAATAAATATTTCGCTAGTAGCTTTTGCATCATCTACAGCTCTATGGTGATTTTCTAAAGAAATTCCAAGATGTTTTGCAATAATATCTAGCTTGTGCCTACTTAAAGAAGGAAATAATAGTCTTGATAATTCTAAAGTATCTAAAATAGTATTATTAACTGATAAGGACATGTTTTTAGCAGCATTACGAATAAAAGCCACATCAAAATTGGCATTATGAGCAACAATAACGCTGTTTCCTACAAAATCTAAAAATTTAGGGAGTACTGTATCAATTGTTGGAGCATCTTTTACCATTTCATCTGTAATACCAGTTAATTCTTGAATATTGGCTGGTATTGGGACTTCAGGATTAATTAATGAGCTAAAGTAATCGATAATTTCTCCATTTCTTATCTTAACAGCTCCTATTTCGGTAATTTTATCTTTTGTAGAAGATAAGCCAGTAGTTTCAATATCAAAAACCGTAAACTCATCAGATAAGGTTTGATTTTGTGGTGATTGGACAACAGCATTTAAATCATCTACTAAATATGCTTCTATACCATAGATTACTTTAATGCCATATTTTTTAGCTGCTGCAGCTGCATCAGGATATGCTTGTACTACTCCGTGGTCTGTAATTGCAATAGCAGGATGCCCCCACTTTGCTGCCCTTTCAATTAATGATGATACAGATACAATACCATCCATAGAACTCATTTGGGTATGGGCATGGAGTTCTACTCGTTTTTCATTTGCAAGATCAAGGCGAACTGATTTTGAAGTTTTTTCAACAATATCCTTTGCCATAATAACTATTTCTCTGGAATAATTGTCGTACTGGACAAAACCTCTTACACAGACATGAATATTAGTTTTTAATCTATCTTTAACTGAGTTTTCAAAAGTATTTTTCTTTGTAAAAAATTTTACGGTTATAGAATCACCATAATCAGTAATGTCAAAAGTAACTATATACTTTGAATTATTAATTTCTCTATATTCTATTGAAAAGATATCTCCTTCAATAGTTACTTCTCCTAATTCTTCCGTTATATCTTTTATATTAATTATTTCAGTGTTTATTTCTTTACCTAAAATAATCGGATTTGCTTTTTCAATATCATTTAATTCTTCTTCATTGTTTGATTTGTTATTATTTGATGTTTTAATATTTTCTATAATATCTTGTTCCATATAAGATAAATTTTCTTCGTAAATTTTCTTTTTATCTTTTGTTATTTTTTCTTCTTCGAATATAACTTCCATATTAAGACCTAATTCTTCACTTAACATGGACTTTATCTTTTTATCTAATTCATTTTTTCTTAAATATAAAGATTGATTATTAGTTACTTTTATTATTAAGTTATTATCTTTAAGCTTCCAATTACAATCTTTTAAAATACCAGTACAAATGGGATGCTTATTATAAATTGAATGTAAAAGATTATCCCAATATAAATGTATTGCTTTCTTTGAAGAACTATTATTGTTTAATAAATTATCATCAGTAATGTATTTGCTTTTTAAATATACTTTATTAATTCCTTTAAATTGTTCTCGTATTTGACAACTAAGTTGTTCAAGAATTTCACTATAAATGATATTTCTGGAATGTATAAGTATTTCTATAGTTTTATCTTCTTTATAAACCCTAATATTTTTAATCTTTGCTTCTTTTAGCATTTCTTTTATTGGAGCGTCAATATGCACTTTTGGAAAAACATCTAAAAAACTGCGATAACTTTCACTTTGTTGCATTTTAACCTCCATCCCGCCCTACGGACATATCTAAAATTAAAGTTTATCTATTTCTTCTAATAAAGCTTCTAATAACTTATCTTCGGGAACTGTCTTAATGATTTCACCTTTTTTAAAAATAAGCCCTATACCTTTTCCACCTGCAATTCCTATATCTGCTTCTCTAGCCTCGCCAGGTCCGTTAACCGCACAACCCATTACAGCTATTTTAATATTTTTATTTAAATTAGCACATTTTTTTTCTACTTCATTGGCTAAAGAAATTAAGTCAATTTGAGTCCTTCCACATGTTGGACAAGATATAAATTCAACTCCAAATTTTCTAAGCTCTAAAGTCTTTAATATTTCTTTTGCACATATTACTTCTTCTACAGGATCTCCTGTTAAGGATACTCTTATTGTATCGCCAATACCTCTAGATAAAATTGCCCCAATACCTACTGCAGATTTTATTGTGCCTCCTCTAAGAGTTCCTGCTTCAGTAATTCCTACATGAAGAGGATATTCCACTTTATTAGATAACTCTTCATAAGCATTTAAAGATAGTAGAATATTTGAGGCTTTAATAGAAATAACAATGTCGTGAAAATCAAGTTCTTCTAATATTTGAACATGTTTTAAAGCACTTTCTACTAATGCTTTATGATTGATTCCGCCATATTTATTTAATAGCTCTTTTTCTAATGAACCTGAATTAACCCCTATTCGGATAGGAATTTTTCGTTCTTTTGCAGCTTTTACAACTTCCCTAACTCTTTCTTTACCTCCAATATTTCCAGGGTTAATTCTTAATTTATCAACCCCATTTTCAATAGAAGTTAAAGCCAGGCGGTAATCAAAATGAATGTCAGCTACTAAAGGTATATGAATTTGTTTTTTTATTTCTGTAATGGCATTGGCAGCTTCCATATCGGGAACTGCTACCCTAATTATTTCACAACCAGCATCTTCTAAGCGAAGTATTTGTTTTACGGTTTCTGTTATATTTCTTGTATCCGTATTACACATGGATTGAATTGATATAGGATGATCCGAACCAATATGGATATTTCCTATGCTAACAGTTCTAGTTTTTGAACGTTTTATATTCATATTTGACATAATTCCTCCATTACTAATGGGTAAATACTCTTGAGATATCATTAAACAAAACGACTACCATTAAAGTCATTAATAAAGCAAAACCAATAAAATGTATCATGCCTTCTTTTTCAACATCGACAGGTTTTCCTCTTAGTGCTTCTAAGAATAAGAATACCAATCTACCACCATCTAAAGCAGGAATTGGTAATAAGTTCATAATTCCCAAATTGATACTAATTATTGCAGTAATACTTAATAGATATTGAATAGCAATATATAAGCTTGCTTTCATTCCTTCTTGATATGCTTGGCCGATAATTCCCATAACTCCTAAAGGTCCTGCAACTTGCTCTTTTTCAACTTGGAAAGTTAGTATTTTAATGACTCCAATTATCACCTGTTTCATTATAAATAGCAATTGCCAAAAACTTTGGACAAGGACATTAATAATATTATTTTCTCCAATTTTAGGTTCAAAACCAATTAGCCATCTTTCACCATTAAATTTTGGTGTAACAAGCTTAGTTATGTTAGTCCTATCTCTTTTAAAAACAATTTTAATGGGGCTATCTTTTGTTTGTTGTATTATAGTATCTATTTCTTCTTTTATATGAATTCTTTGCCCATCTAAAGAAATTATTTTATCGCCAGCTTGTAGACCTATTTCTTGTGCAGCTGAATCGGGAAGGACTTTATTTACTGTTGTAGTTAAGAAACCAGATGATGAAATTGACCAAGCTATAATGATATATGCCAATAAGAGATTCATAAGAGGACCGGCTATAATAACTGCTATCCTGATTCCAACAGATTTATTTGTGAAAGAACGATTATCATCTAAAGCAGAATCTTGCCCTAGCATTTTGCAAAAGCCTCCAAGAGGAAAAACACGTATAGAATATACTGTTTCACCAATCTTTTTACTAATAAATTTTGGTCCCATGCCTATAGCAAATTCTTCTACTAATATTCCACTTTTTTTAGCAACAATGAAATGTCCAAACTCATGAAAAAGTATTATTATTCCAAAAACAAAAATTGATATTAATATTGTCAATACATCCATTCTTTCACCTCGTTTTGCAAATTTTTCTTGCCCAATCATCTACATTTACTATATCGGATAATGACGGATTTTCAACGAGTTCATGTTTATCCATTACATCTTGTATTATTCTTGGGATATCTAAAAAAGCAATTTCTTTTTTTAGAAACTTATCTACTGCAACTTCATTTGCAGCATTTAAAACTGCTGGCATAGAGCCTCCAATTTTTAAGGCATCATACGCTAATTGTAAACATTTAAAAACAGATAAATCAGGATTTTCAAAAGAAAGTAGATTTCTTTCTGCAAAGTTTACTTTTGGCCAGTTATTTTTTACCCTTTTAGGATATGTTAAAGCATATTGAATAGGAAGCCTCATATCTGGTTCGCCCATTTGAGCAATAATAGAACCGTCTTCAAATTCTACCATCGAATGAATGATACTTTGAGGATGAATTAAAACTTCTATCTTATTTAATTCTACATCAAACAACCATCTAGCTTCAATTACTTCTAAGCCTTTATTCATCATAGTAGCAGAATCAATGGTGATTTTTGCTCCCATTTCCCAATTAGGATGTTTAAGAGCTTCTTTAACTGTAACATTTTCTAGTTCTTTTAAGCTTTTACTTCTAAAAGGACCTCCTGAAGCAGTTAAAATAAGTCTGCTTACAGGATTTAGAGGGTTTCCTTGCAAACACTGAAAAATTGCAGAATGTTCACTATCAACCGGATATATTGAGACATTATTTTTTTTAGCCTCTTCCATTATTATTTTCCCTGCAGTTACTAATGTTTCTTTGTTTGCCAGGGCAATATTTTTTTTGTTTTGGATAGCTTTGTAGGTAGGAATAAGACCTATCACCCCTACAACTGAAGTAACTAATGTATCAATTTCATCCATAACAGCAATTTCAATTAGTCCTTCTAATCCTTTTAATATCTCTATTTTGCTACCAATTCTCTTTTTTAATTCATATGCTTTTTCTTCATCCATTACTGCTACTTTTTTAGGATGAAATTCTTCTATTTGTTTTTCTAGCAAATCTATATTTTTATTAGTTGATAAAGCTTTAACTTCAAAGCCTTCTATATTTCTAACAACATCTAAAGTTTGAGTACCTATTGAACCGGTGGAGCCCAATATGGAAATTTTCTTCAAAAGTCTCACCTCTTATTAACTAATCCTAAGGATGTCAATGAAATAGTTATGTATGAAAATAAAGCGTTTTACAGCATTAGTATAAATTATGCCATAAGATAGTTTATCAATAGAACTATGTAATATACAAAAGGAGCTGTAAACAAAATACTATCGAACCTGTCTAAAACTCCCCCATGTCCTGGGAACAAATACCCATAATCTTTTATATCAACATATCTTTTTATAGAGGATGCAGCTAAATCCCCTAATTGAGATGCTATACTTCCAAGTCCACCTATGATTGCACAAATAAGCGGGAAATTTGTTATTGTAATATTTACATAGGATTGAATAACAACTCCATATAATAGGGATAGCAAAGCACTTCCAACAAAACCACCTATGGCTCCTTCTATAGTTTTTTTGGGGCTTAAACTGGGACAAAGTTTATGTTTGCCTAAAAAAATTCCCGTAAAATAAGCAGCAGTATCACTTCCCCAAGCACTAATAAAGATTAACCAAATATATATTTCTCCATACAAAAAATTATTTATATGTATAATATAAGAAAGTAAAATACAAATATAAAAAAATCCAAAAAAGGTAATAGCTCCGTCAACTATATTATATTTTTTATGTAAAAATATAGTACTTAATAACAATGTAATTAAAAATAAAATTACAAAAAGAAAATAAAACTGCTGGTTAGAAGCAACAAATAAGATATAAAGCAAGGTAAAAACAAACCCAATAGATTTTATAGGTTTAAACTTTTTATCCATAGCTTTATAAAACTCATATAAGCCAATTAAAACAAAAACAGATAATGATATTTTTAATATCCAACCACCAGATAAAATAATAAATATTAGTAAAGGAATCCCTAAAAGTGCTGTTATAATACGTATACCCACTTAGATCTCCTCCGATATTAAATACTTCCATAGCGCCTATCTCTGTTTTGATATTCAAAAATAGCCTCATAAAGGTCATTTTCATCAAAGTCCGGCCATAATTTTTCAGAAAAGAATAGTTCACTATAAGCTATTTGCCATAATAAAAAATTACTAATTCTTTTTTCACCACTGGTTCTAATTAAAAGATCGGGATCTGGAATCCCATTAGTGTCAAGATAATTAGAAATTAAAGATGCATTAATATCTTCTATATTAATTTTAGATTTTGTAGCATCAGAGATAATTTTTTTGATAGCTCTTGTTATTTCATCTCTGCTTCCATAGTTTAAAGCAATATGCAAATTAAGCCCTGATTTATTATATGTTAATTCTTGAAGTTGTTTAATTTTATCTTGTGTATCCTTATCAAACTTACTTATATCACCTATGACATCAATTTTAATATTACTATTTTTTGAATCCTTAAGATATTGGTTTAAATATTGGTTTAAAAGTTTCATCAAAGAGTTTACTTCTTCTTTTGGTCTATTCCAATTTTCTGTTGAAAAAGCGTAAACAGTCAAATGAGCTATTCCTAAAGAATCAGCTGCTTTAATTATTTTTTCTAAAGCTTTTGTTCCAGCTTTATGGCCAAATGACCGAGATTGTTGCTTTTTTTTTGCCCATCTGCCGTTTCCATCCATAATAATAGCAATATGTTTTGGGAGAGAAGTCATTTTTAGTTTATCTTTATAATTAAGCTTATCCATAGCTAACCTCCTCAAATGGGTACAAGATATATCAATGGTCAAAATTTACACCTTAAACAAAATTAAGAAAACACCCCTTAAAAAAGGGGTTTAAATACTCTAGATAGAAAGAATATCTTTACTTTTCTTTTCAATATGTACATCTATTTGTTCTATATATTTATCTGTTAACTTTTGAATATCATCTTCGATATTTTTTAATTCATCTTCTGAGATATCTCCTGATTTTTCTTCTTTTCTAAATTGGTCTAAAGCATCTCTTCTGATATTTCTTATAGCAACTTTAGCATCTTCACCTTTTTTCTTTACTTCCTTAGTTAATTCTTTTCTTCTTTCTTCAGTTAATTCAGGGAAAACTAATCTGATAACTTTTCCATCACTAGTAGGCGTAATCCCTATGTCAGAAGCTAATATTGCTTTTTCAATATCCTTCATTATAGATGAATCCCAGGGTTGAATTTGAATCATTCTAGCCTCAGGAACAGTAACATTTGCTACTTGTTGTAGGGGAGTTGGTACTCCGTAATAATTTACACTAATACGGTCTAATATATGAGGATTTGCTCTACCTGCTCTAATCATATTAAATTCTTTTTCCAATGCAGTAATAGTTTTTTGCATTTTACTTTCATATACTTCATAATTCTTATCCATAACATTACCCCCTTAATATATTTAATTAATAATTATTGTTCCTATATTTTTGCCTGAAATTACGTCAATTATACTATTTTCAGTATTTAAAGCAAATACTAAAATATTAAGGTGCTGATCCATACACAGACTGGCAGCAGAAGTATCTATTACTTTTAATTGTTTTTCAATAATTTCTTTTCCAGTTAATTGTGTAAACTTCTTTGCATTAGGATTACTTTTAGGGTCGGAATCATATACACCATCAATATTTTTGGCAAATAGCAATATATCTGCTTCTATTTCACATCCCCTTAAGGCAGCACCGGTATCAGTGGAAAAATAAGGATGACCAGTACCACCAGCAAAAAATACTATAGTTTTATTTTTCATATGACGAATAGCTGAATCCTTAGAAAACAATTCAGTTATATTACCAATTTGAAAAGGTGTTTGAACAACTGCGTCTAATCCATTAGACCTGCATACTTCTGCCATATATAAAGCATTCATGACTGTTGCAAGCATTCCAATTTGATCAGATTTGCTTCTATCCATTTTGTTATCTGAACGGCCTCTCCAAAAGTTACCTCCGCCAATTACAATAGCAACTTCAGTACCTTGATTTACTACTGTTTTTAATTGTTTTACAACAGAATCTACTATATCATAATCAAAACCATGTCCTTTTGATCCTGATAAAGCTTCGCCGCTTAATTTTATTAATACTCTCTTATAATTACTCATGGAACAATTCCTCCGTTATTAATGTATCATATTTTTTTATAATTTTCCATATAATTATACAATAATTATTAATACATATTCTATAAAAAATTGATTATCAATGTATTTATATTATTCCGAAAAAAAAGGAAACACTTAGTGTCTCCTTAATATTTAAAATGATTACTGTTCATTCATTTGTTTTGCTACTTCTTCTGCAAAGTTTTCTTCTTTCTTTTCAATACCTTCACCTGTTTCATAACGTACAAAAGCTTTAATAGAAACATCTGCTCCAATTTCTTTAGAAACATTTTCTAAATATTTACTTACAGTTATTTCAGGATCTCTTATATATGCTTGATCAACTAAACATACTTCTTTTAGAGATTTTTTCAAACGACCTTCTATCATTTTTTCAACAATATTAGCAGGTTTGCCTTCGTTTAATGCTTGTTGTTTTAATATTTCTCTTTCTTTTTCAATATAGTCAGCAGGAATATCATCACTAGAAATATATTTTGGATTAGCAGCTGCAATTTGCATTGCAATATTTTTACCTGCTTCTGCTAATTTATCAGAAGAATCATTGCTACTTAATTGAACCATTACGCCAATTCTACCGCCACCATGGATATAGGTTGCAATAACTCCTAAGTCAAGCTCGTATTTAACAAAACGTCTAATATTTAAGTTTTCTCCGATAACAGAAATTTTTTCAGTTAATATATCTTGTACAGTTTTAGAATTATCTAAGTGCCAAGCTTCTTGCATAAAGTCTTCAATATTGTCTGTTTTTGTTAATGAAGCTTGTTTTGCAGTTTCAGAAACAAATGTCTTAAATAATTCATTTTTTGCAACAAAGTCAGTTTCACTATTTACTTCAACTAAAGCAGCTGTTTTACCGTCCTCAGAAACATAAGTTGCAACTAGACCTTCAGCAGCAATACGACCTGCTTTTTTAGCAGCTTTTGCTAAGCCTTTTTCTCTTAAAATTTCTACAGCTTTATCAATATTACCATCAGCTTCAGTTAAAGCTTTTTTACAGTCCATCATTCCTGCACCGGTCATTTCTCTTAAATCTTTAATCATGCTTGCTGTAATTGCCATTTTTCAACCTCCAAATATTTATTTGATTACGAAACAAGAAAGCGACGTTGTCGCAGTAAAATATGAGTTTTATAAAAGAAAAGCGGCAATTGCCGCAATTCTTTTAATTAAGGCAGTTTTAATAAATACATTTATATTTAAAAACTAGTTTTATTTATTATTGTAATATAATTTAAAATATATTATTCAGCTTGTTCTTCTACAGCTTCTTCTGTATTTTCTTCTACAAAATCTTCATTTGTATTTTCTACAGCAACTGAATCTTGTACACCTTGTTTAGCTTCAAGAACAGCATTAGCCATTGTTCCAACAATTAATTTTACAGCCCTGATAGCATCATCATTACCAGGAATTACATAGTCTACTTCTTCAGGGTCACAGTTGGTATCAACAATTGCTATAACAGGAATTCCTAAAATATGTGCTTCTTGAATAGCAATTCTTTCTTTTCTTGGATCAACTACAAACATTAAATCTGGAATTGAAGTCATATCCTTAATACCACCAAGGTTTTTTTCAAGTTTACCTTTTTCATGACGAAGATTTATAACTTCTTTTTTAGGAAGAAGATCGAATGTTCCGTTTTCTTCCATTTCCTCTAATTGTTTTAATCTATCAACTCTAGAACGGATAGTTTTAAAGTTAGTTAGCATACCACCTAACCATCTTTGGTTTACATAGAACATTCCACATCTTTCAGCTTCTTCTTTGATAGAATCTTGAGCTTGTTTTTTAGTTCCTACAAATAGTACATTACCGCCCTCTTCAACAACTTCTCGGATTACTTGATATGCTTCTTCAATTTTCTTAACAGTTTTTTGAAGATCGATAATGTAAATACCATTTCTTTCTGTGAAGATGTATTCTGCCATTTTAGGATTCCATCTTCTTGTTTGATGTCCAAAATGAACACCTGCTTCTAGTAATTGTTTCATTGAAATAAGACTCATTTTTTTTCCTCCTATTTTTGGTTTTTCCTCCGCGATCGTCATCTTTCTAAAAGACCTTTCGGCACCATATTAGAAAATCCGATGCGTGTGTTTTTATTTCCACATGGAAGTATAGCATATATTGATTTTATAATCAATAATTAACTTTAATAAAATAATAATTTTCATTAAAAAGTCACGATTATTTCTATTTTAATCATGGCTTCTGTTTTGTTATAATATCTGCTATTGTTTTATAATCACTTTTTGTAGGAATGTCAAAATAACCATAAGAAATAACTCTGTCTAACTTATTTTTTTGAAGATATAAATCAAATTCTTCGCTATCATCGATTAAATTATTTTCATATAATAATATACTAATCTCTTTTGAAACAAGTCCTTTTGGTATAAATATAGTAACCACATCAGGATCAAAATATTCATCAGACTTATTAATTTCTTTTGATTCTGCATTTGAATTTTTATCTTTTTCAACAAAATCCATACCAAGTTTTTTAGCTCTTTTAATTATTTCTTCTTGTGACAAGACAAATCTTTCAGGTGATAAGTCAAGGGGATCTACCATTCCTAATTCTTTTGATTTTTCAATAATTTCTTTATCCGATATAGATTTATAGGGAACAAAAGAAAAAGTTATACCGGTAATGACAATTCCTAATCCTAATCCAATCATAAAACTTCTACTTGATAATCCCAATTATTTCACCTCATCTTTGCTAGTCCGAGTATTAATTGAACTTCACCTTTTCCGATATTTAGTTCTTTTGCAATAGTTGAAATATCTTTGCCTTCTTTATGTAGTTTTATAATATTGTCATAGTTTTTATTGTTTAACACTTGTAAAGCTTCTAAATCATTTGTCTTACTATTTTCATCAATAGAGTCTTTAGATTTTTTGTTACTTGTATTAGCATTAGTATTAGATAAGTCCTGATTCTTTTCTTCTATTAGCTGATATAAGAATAATAATTCCTTATATTTGTTATCTAACTCAGATTTTACAAATGAAGAAAAGTTATTTAATTCTTGTAGCATATTATCTGCTTCGTTAATTTGAGTTTCTAGTTTATTTTCTAAGTCTGTCTCTCTTTTACTAGTAGAATCTTTATTATTTTTTTCCTTCATAAAGAGTAGACCTGTTATTAATATAATTACACCTATACTTATTACAAAAAAAATCATAATAGTTAATATTTCGCTTTGCAACATGGTATACACCCCAATTAAATTCTGATATCGATTATGCTATTTCCATCAGACATATTAGATTTTTTATCTTTTTCCTTTTTATCTTTTTTCTTTTTTGACTGATTACTTTGCTGCTGATTTTTATTACGTCCTTCGTCATTTACTGCATATTCAGGCTTATTGGGATTAGATACTTGCTGTTGATTTTGAGTTATTTGTTTTTCCATTTGTTGTGCAAATTCTTGTTGTTGTATTTCGCCTTTATGTGTCTGCTCATGATTATGTTTTGATACTTCAGATGTTTTTGGTATAATTACTTGCATATCAACAGGACGTATGGACACATATTTCACCCCCTATTAAGAATAACTGCTTGTCCTTATATCAGCATTATCTTTATATAAAGTACAATATTTTATCTCTTCTCTTATATACATTGATGCCGTTCCAATAGTAACCTTAACTCCAGGATGAATAATATTAAATACCCTTACTCTTCCGTCATCTCTTTCTTCCATTAGGGGGTCTAATTCGGTAATTTCATTTTTAATACTCTTTAATCTGTCATTTAGAAACACCTTAGTACGAATTGACTTTAATAACATCTCTCTCTTTGCATCAGTTAGTTTATTTGCTTCTTGCAATTTATTTAATAAATCAATTGCTTGGTTAGTTTTAATTATTTCTTTTTTGACATTGCTTAACTCATCTTTTAATTGCCTGTATCTTTCAACAATTGTAGGGTCAATACCAACTTCTATTTCAGTAGATGTTGCCATGTGAGAACCAATAACTTTAGCATTAACTTCTTTTCCAGCTCTAATAATACCTCCTACAATAAGACCTTTTTTACCTTCAACAATAACACTACCGCCGCACTTTATTTTACTGTGCATTATTGCTTCACTGGTAATATTGCCAATTGCTTCAACGGTACTGTTTTCTATATATTTTGCTACAACATTTCCCATTGATTTTAGGATTCCCTTGCTCATTCCTTGAATCCCTCTATATAAAACAATATCACCTTGGGCTTCTATATTAGCTCCTTCAACTACGCCATAAACTTCTACATTCCCTCCTGCTTTTATGGAAAAGCCTGTTAAAATATTGCCTTTTACAACTACATTACCGACAAAATCAATATTACCTATGGAATGGTCAACATTATGAGGAACTTCATAGGTTTGATTTACGGTAACCTTATTATTTATTAAACTGGCTTGACCATCGATAGTTGATATTAAAGTCATTCCGTCTTCAGATATTTCAGTGTTTTTACCTTTTGGAAGGGCTGGATTTTTTACTTTTGCAGGTAAAATTTCTTTTCCCAATACGTCTTTACCAGGGGTTCCAGGCTGAGCAGGTATTAAAGTAACTAAAGTTTGCCCCTTAGATACATTATTAATCAAATCTAAATTGCGAAAATCTACAGAACCATCTTCTAGTACTTTAGGTTTTATGTCTTTATTTGTATTAAAGTGAAATTCAAGCTTACCATGTTTACCTTCTATGGGTTTAAGTCCTTTGGCAATAACATACTTATAGTTATTCTTTCTTTCATTTAATGCTCTTTTCACTTCATCAGTATCAATCCCAAAATTAACACCTGCAGATTCAATCTCATAAATAACTTCTTCATAAGTTAGTAGTTTTCCGTTATTTTCAGGAGGAATAAAAGTAATTACTGCAAACATTTTATCTTTAGAAATGTTTACATGTACTTCTTCATCAAGTGGTTCCAATTCAACTTGATCCGAAATTAATATTTCCAACTTTTCTAAATTATTTACATCTTTAACAGCTTGTTTAATTTTTGTAAAATCATAATTGTTTACGTTTTTTTGCCTCAATCTAGTAATTATTTCTTCAATCCCTACAGGCTTCCCTTTACCCATTGGTCCGTGTAGTATAAGATAAAGGCCATCTTCTCTTAATTCAAAGTCAAAGAAACCATCATAATCAGGATATTTACTTTGTGGGAAGTTATTAGGATTATGCATTAATATCCTCCTTTATAGTTCATACAATATTGTCTTATACTTTCCTAGCTTATTCTTTAAACGCATAATAGCTTTAGTATGGAGTTGAGAAATTCTTGACTCGGAAACACCCATAATAGAACTAATTTCTTTTAAAGTTAACTCTTCGAAGTAATAAAGAATGAGTATTTTTTGTTCTCTTTCAGGTAATTTTTCGATTGATTCTTTAAGAAGGCTTTTCAATTCTTGTTTTTCAATATAAGATTCAGGTTGTTCACTTTCTGAGTTTTTTTCAGAATTAATACTATAATCATTATTTTGTTCAATATATTCATCTAAAGAAATTAGAGATATAAGATTTGTTTTTTTATAAATCTCATGTAATTCATCAATTGAAATGTTCATTTTTTGAGCTAATTCTTCGTCTGTAGCTGTCCTTCCTAATTCGCTTTCTAGCTCCATGATTGTTTTTTCAATTTCTTTATTTTTTTGTCTTAAAGATCTGGGAACCCAATCTAATTTTCTGATATTATCTATAATTGCTCCTCTAATTCTTAAAGAAGCATAGGTTTCGAATTTTACCCCTTTTTTTAAATCAAATTTGTCGATAGCATCAATTAATCCAAATACCCCATAACTAACTAAATCCTCATATTCAACATTTTGTCCTAGATAAATATTTAGCCTTCCTGCGACAAATTTAACTAAAGGGGCATATTCAATAATAAGTTTATCTTTTATAGATGTTTCTTTAGTTGCCTCATACTGTTCCCATAGTATTTCAAGATTTTTATCAGACATATAATTCCTCCTGAAACAAATTAATTTCAGTAGATTAATAAAATTATTCTTTAGTATTTATCTTATTAATTAGTAGGATTAACTTTAGTAATTGCTTCATTTTGAATATTGTTCTCCATTTCAGTATTATCGATTGTTTTCAAATCATCATCGATTTTAGTATCATCAATTAATTTAGTTTCACTTTTAGTATCAGGTTTATTAATTTTTTCATTAGATTCAGAATAAATATTTTGAATAATGCCTTTTAAAATATAGCCAATACAATAAAAAACAATAATAATAACTATTAGTTCTATTAATATACTGCTAAAATGAGTTTTTCTTAATATACCGATACTTAAGTTTATTATAGCAGCAATTAAAGGGAGAATAATATCCAACTTTCTATCCATTTTATATCACCTAAATTTCTTTTATTCCATGTCCTATTGTTTTTATAAGTAGTTTCCCGTCTTCAGTATATAATTCAATTGTTCTACCGTAATTTTCACCAGTATCAGAAGCAACAATTTTAATTCCTAATTTCTCTAATATACTATGGGCCGCAGCTATATTTCTATAGCCTATTCTCATTAATTCGTTAGTATTATTAAAAGCAAACATTTGTGCACCGCCAGCTAGTTTTGCAATAATCCGTTCCTTTACTGCTCCTAATTTAATCATTTCTTCAACTAATAAAACAGTAGCAGTATCAGCAAACTTAGCTTTATTAGAATTGTTTTTAATTTGAGTACTGTCGGGTAGCATTATATGAGCTAACCCCCCAACTCTTGATACTGGGTCATATAATGCTATCCCTACACAAGAACCTAACCCTAACGTGGTCAGAATATCTGGATATACTGCTGTATTCAAATCAGCCATCCCTACTTTAATAATTTCTTGAGTATTCATCATACACTAACCCCTAATGACGTTAATATTTTCTTAAAAGATTTTATATCAGGTATTAAAATAAAATACCCTACTACACGGTCTATACCTTCAGCAAATTCAGTTTCAATAAGTAAAACCTTATCTCCTACTTTTCCAAATTCAATTGCAGGAACACTAAGTATAGCTCCAGCCATATCGAAAGCTAAATGAGGTATAGATGGGACTATTGACAGATTTGTAAGTGCAGATAATGAAGATAAGTAAGAACCTGTTAATATATTTCCTATTTCACTTAGTGCAGAAATATCCATATCATTAAATTCTGAAATATGATGTATATCTCTTCCCATTAAAATATTAACTAATACGTGAGCTGAACGTTGTTCAAGAACAAACATCATCATTCCTTCGACTTCACCAGAGACATCAAGTAATACACCAACCACAGGATTTTCAGGTCCTCCTAAAATATCGGCTAAATTTTTAAACTCTAAAATATTAACTTTAGGAACTTCCATATCTACCTTTTTATTAATCAATTTAGACAAAGCTGTTGTTGCATTACCTGCTCCAATATTCCCAATTTCTTTTAAGACATCTAGGTGTATGGTGTTTAACATATCAATATCAACATTTTGCATTATTTCACCCCTTTAAATAGGGATAGATTTCCTTCCTAAAAATTTTAGTTTGGAAATCTATCAAATAAAATTTAATTGTTATAATGTCATTATAAAACTTCTACAGTATCTGCTGAAATAGAATCTATTAAATTTTTAATATTTAATAGAGTTACGATATTATTATTAACTTTTCCAACACCTTGTATAAAATTTAAATGAATGTCACTAGTAATCCCAGAAACTCCTTGGACATTTTCAATTGAGTCAGTAGAAAGTTGAAGAACTTCTTTAACTTCATCTACAATCATACCTATTTGGCTATCATCAATTCTGACAATAATAATACGTGTATCATCAGTAAATTCATCTGCCTCTAAGTTAAACTTAAGCCTTAAGCTCATTACAGGAATAATTTCACCTCTAAGATTTATAACTCCTTTTATAAAAAAGGGAGCTTTAGGAACTCTGGTAATACTCAATACTCTTTCAATATTTTGCACATGCAAAATATCAATACCATATTCTTCACTTCCTAATTTAAACACTATAAATTGTTTAATTTCTTGATTAGAAACATTTTCCATATTATCTCCCCCAATTATACTAAGGTATTAATATCTAAAATAAGAGCTACTTCCCCATCTCCTAAAATAGTTGCTCCAGCTATCATTTTTATTCCACTTAAGTATTTTCCGAGAGACTTAATTACTATTTCTTGTTGTCCTATTAAACCGTCTACAACGAAACCAACTTGTTTTTCACCTTTTTTAACAATTACAACTGTAATCATATCTCTTTGTTCTTTCTTAGGCACATCTAGGATATCTTCTAAATAAATTATGGGAATAAGTTGATTTCTAAGAAGTATAACTTCTTGTTTTTGAACATATTGTATGTCGGAAACATTTACATCTTCAATATTTTGAATTGTATTTAGAGGTATAGCATATTTTTCTTCACCTAATCTAACCATCAATGCTTGAATAATAGCTAATGTTAATGGAAGTCTAATAATAAACTTACTTCCTTTACCTAATTCTGACTTTACCTCTATATCTCCGCCAAGAGCTTCAATTTTAGTTTTTACTACGTCTAAGCCAACGCCTCTTCCAGATATATCAGATATATTTTCAGAGGTACTAAAGCTTGGTTTAAATAAGAGTTCTATAATGTCTTGGTCAGACATATTAGCTGCTCCATCATGAGTGATGGCACCTCTTTCAATAGCTTTTTGTTTAATTTTATTAACATTTATACCTTTTCCGTCATCTTCGACTTCTATTACTACATTATTACCATCTTGATATGCCCTAAGATAAACATGTCCAACTTCTGGTTTCCCACTATTTATTCTTTCTTCTTTGGTCTCTAAACCATGATCGGCAGCATTTCTTAATAAATGAATTAGGGGATCTCCGATTTCGTCAATAACTGTTCTGTCAAGCTCAGTATCTTCACCAGACATAATTAATTCAATTTCTTTGTCTAATTTTCTAGATAAATCTCTAATCATTCTAGGGAAACGGTTAAATACTCTTTCTACAGGTACCATTCTTACTTTCATTACAGCATCGTGAAGACTGGTTGTAATTCTTTCAAGGTATTCAACTGCTTCATTGTAGTTTTGATTGGTTTTATCCCGTTCAATACCTTCTAGTCTTGTTTTAATGATGATCAATTCACTAACTAAATTCATTAAAGTATCTAATCTGTCAATATCAACTCTAACAGTTTTTCCAGCTTTGCGTTTTGTTTTAGAGCTAGCATCTCTATCATCAGAACCATTATCTAAATTTCTGTCTTGACTTATTTGTTCTTCAATTTCTACAGGTTTTTGTATCGCTTTTTGTTCTTGTGTTTCTGATAAAGCTATACCATCGCTTATTGTAACGTTTTTAATAATTACTTGGTCTACTTCTGCAATAGATAATAAATCTTTTTCAAATACTTCTTTTGAATCTTTAGAAATGACTATAACAGTAAAGTCAAATTCAAATTTTTCGTCCTCAATATCTTCAACTTTAGGGGTTGATTTGATAATATCTCCATGACTTTCTAATGCTCTAAAAACGATAAAAGCCCGTGCTGATTTAAGAACACAACCGTGATTTAAAAATATATGTACTTGATATACATTATAATTTCTAGCAAATGCTTCTTTTACTGCATTAGTTTCAAAATCAGTAAGTAAAGCATCTTTGATATCTATGGTTTCGCCGAAATCATCAGTAGAAGTTACTGAACCAATAGTATCTGTTGCTGGAGTTTCTATTTCACTTTCTTTAATATCCTTTGTTTCACTTTTTTCAGGTCCATTAAACTTGCCAGATAAGATATTAGTTAAATTATTAATTATATCACTATATTCCTCATTACCTTCTTTACCTGTGTTTGTAATTTCATCTACATAACTTTCTAACGCATCTAAGCATTTAAAAAGCACATCTAATAAATTTGAATCAGCAACAATATGACCATTACGTATTTCAGAAAGCACATTTTCCATATTATGAGTTAAATTTTGCATTCTAGTGTAGCCCATGGTGCCAGACATGCCTTTTAAAGTATGTGCTACACGAAATACTTCGTTTAAAATAGGCATATTACCAGGTTCATTTTCTAATTGAAGTAATGATTCGTTTAAGCTTTGCAAATGTTCTTTCGATTCTTCAATAAATATCTCCAAATATTGACTCATATCCATACTAATGCACCTCCACTACTCTAATGATTTCCTTGGCGATTTTATTAATTGGTACGATTGCATCAGCAATGCCTTCATCTATTACTGCCTTTGGCATACCATAGATAACAGAAGTCTTTTCGTCTTGAGCAATAACATATGCATTATTATTAGACTTAAGTTTTTTCATACCTTCGCATCCGTCATTCCCCATTCCAGTCATAATAACACCAATAATATCGTTGCTATTTATTTCTGAAAGAGAATTTAACATTACATTTACTGAAGGCCTATGTCCTGATACAGAAGGACTGCTTGACAACCTTATCCATAAATCATTTGAATAAGGCATTTTTTCAATTAAAATATGATAATTACCTGGTGCAATATATGCAACTCCAGGATGTAATACATCTTTGTCTTCTGCTTCCTTAACCCTTATTTGACATATATTGTTCAATCGTTCTGCCAATGACTTTGTAAATCCAGAAGGCATATGTTGAACTATAACATATGTTGCGGGCAAAGATTGGGGTAAATCTGGTAAGACTTCTTGTAATGCTCTAGGTCCACCTGTAGAAGTCCCTATGGCAACGATTTTTTTAATATTTGAGTTAACCGATTGTTCTTGCTTTTGCTCTTTTTTATCTTTTGGACTAATATCTTGGCTTGATTTGCTTGTACGCTTTTTATTATCAGATGGAAAATTTGATATATTTGAAATCAATAGGATTCTTTTTATTATATCATCCCTGATTTCTTTTTCGTTCATTTTAAAAATATTACTTGGTTTAGTTATAAAATCAGCCGCACCTAATCCCAAAGCTCTGATTGTTGTATCTGCCCCCTCCTTTGTATAAGCACTGATAAGCAATACGGGTTTAGGATTTTCTTTCATAAGAATTTTAAGCATTTCAAGCCCGTCCATTTCTGGCATATCAACATCTAAAGTAATTACATCGGGGTCTAATTCTCTGACTTTTTCTAAACCTTCTTCACCATTTTTTGCCGTACCAATTACAGTAAACCTATAATCACTATTAATTATATCAGAAATGACCCTTCTCATGAATGCAGAATCATCGACTACTAAGATTTTAATTTTTCTATTCATAGGAATCACAATCCTTTTTCTTGCCTAACTCTTTTTCTTTGTTGCTCAAATATAAATTGAATAATTCTGTCCTGATCAGCTTTGTCTATATTATCAAACCTAACTCTATATTGATTTTTATATAATTCGACATTAGATTCTTCTCTATATAAGATTATACCTTCAACTTCAATATAATCATTTTCAATAGGAATTCTGAATGTTATTTTACTTTTTACTTCTAAATCACTATTAGTTATAAATTTAATTCCGCCTCCGCTGATATCTTTTATAATGCCTTCATGCCAATGATCATTTAACTTAAATTTAAATACTTGTACGCATCCATAACGAAAGAATTCCCGCCTTTGAATCTTTTCTAAAGAGGAAATTATTTCTACTTTAACAAGTTCTACAAGCCCTTTTCGAAAATTTCTCTTTGGACGTATTTTACAACTGTAAATGCCTTTGTTCGAATAAACTATGAGCATATAATCCCTATTAATTCTAAGAGGAATAATTTGACCACCTACAATTGGAGTACCAAGGACTAAAATGTTTTTTTTGACAACTTCTTCTATTTGGCTGGTGTAGCAATAATTATTATTATTATCATCTAAAGTACATTCTTTAATTTCAACTTTAACTCCCGGTGAAAAAACATTTTTCACTTAAGATCCTCCTTTGTTGAAATAATTAATAATTATTTCTGTCAAATATATTCATAAAACGTTTAACAAATGAGGTAAAACCAGAATTTGTTGTTTCATCAGCACTATATTCCGTGATTTTATAAGATATTTTTCTAAATGCTCTACTTACCTCGCTATTTGGAAAACTAATGCAAACAGGCTCTTGAAGTTTTACTGATTTTACTAAGGCCCTATCATAGGGTATGCAGCCTAATTCATTAATCTCAATATTAAGAAATTTTTTCGATACCCTATATAATTTATTAAATATTTCTATTCCTTCGTCTTCATCGTCTACTCTGTTTACTAACACTTTAATATTTTGAGTTAAACCATTCTTGCAAAGTACTTTGATAAGAGAATAGGCATCTGTTACAGAAGTTGGTTCAGGAGTTGTTACTAAAATAATTTCATCTGCTGCTTTTGAAAAATTTAATACAGAATCTGTTAATCCAGCTCCAGTATCTATTAATATGATATCAGCAAATTGATCCAGTTGATTTAAGTTATTAATGAAATTTGAAAATTGATTGTTATTCAGATTAATAATATCTTGTATACCTGAACCTCCTGAAATAAAGTTTATGCCTAAAGGCCCGGGAGTCATAACTTCTGTTATAGTCTTTCTACCATATATAACATCACTTAAATTAAATTGAGGTACAATACCAAATACAACTTCAATATTAGCCAATCCTAAATCAGCATCAATAATAACAACTTTTTTATTAGCTCTTTGTAGCTGTATTGCTAAATTTGCAGTGAAATTGGTCTTACCAACTCCACCCTTTCCACTGGTTATAGTAATTACACGTGAATTTCTTGTTTGCCGTGTATCTTGTTCTAATTGTTCACTAACTATTTTTCTTAATTTTTCTGCTTGATCCATCATAATTCATCTATACTCCCTAATAAAGCTTTTGTCATTTTTTTAGGACTAATTAATTCAATGTCATCAGGAACATTTTGACCAAAAGAAATATAAGATAAGGGTTTTTCTGTTAAGTATTTTACATTTAAAATTGTTCCTAAAGATATTGTTTCATCAACCTTTGTAAAAATAATATTATAATCAGATATGCTAGAATATTGATTGAGTATACTCATCATATCTTTATGTTTGGTTGTTGCACTTAAAACTAAGAAAATTTGTTTTTCATCTACTGTTGAAAGTAAATAATCCAACTCTTTAAATTGTTCTATATTTTTATGAGATCTTCCTGCTGTATCTATTAATATTAGGTCATAATCTTTCATTTTATTAAGGGTTTCTGGTAATTCATCAGAGTTATAAATTACTTCAACAGGAATATTAAGTATTTCGGCATAGGTTTTTAGCTGTTCTACAGCAGCAATGCGATAGGTGTCTGCAGTAACTAAACCTACCTTTTTTCTTTCAGTTAAGCAAAAATGAGCTGTGATTTTTGCAATTGTTGTTGTTTTTCCTACTCCTGTAGGGCCAATAAAGAATATAATTTTAGGTTGACTACTATCTGCCTTTATTGGTGCAGGTTCGCCGATTAAATCAATAATTCTATTATAAACTACACTTATTAATTCATTTACATTTTCAGGATTTAAATCATCGTTATCATCTAAATCTTTTAAAATAAACTCTGCTAATTCAGGTAATATTTCATTATTAATCAAATTATCATATAAAAGTTGTAGTACTGAGCTATTATATTTTTTATCATTATCTTTATCGTCATAAGATTTTACTTGTTCTACAGAAGAGACTTTATCCATTACTTTAGTAAGTAAGTCTTCCATGTAATCAAGTTTGCTTTCTAAGCATTTTATTATTTCTTTTTGTTCACTAATAATATTATTATTTTGATTTTTGGGGGAATCAGTTATTTTATTAAATTGATCATCTAGAGCAGCTAAAACTTCTACAGATGGTTTTTTAAATAATTTAAAGATTCCTTTGGGACTTATTTTTTTAATGTTTAATATTAGTGCATCTTTACCTAAATCTTCTTTTACTTTTTCTATTGCTTCCTGTTCAGTCTTAGCTTCATATTTTTTTATCTTCATTTTAAACACCATACCTTCATTAATAATCTTACTAATCTTAAGCGATACTTACCATTCCAATTGACTGGATTTCGATACTAGGATCGATTTCATTATATGACAAGACTATTAAGTCAGGAGTAACCTGTTCTGATAGTCTTTTAAAATAAATTCTTACTATTGGAGAGGTAAGAAGTATAGGCTGCTGTCCAATTGAACTAAAACGACGTATTTCTTGACTAAGTTTTTCAAATATTCTTTGAGTAGTTTCAGGATCTAATGCAAGGTATGATCCTTGTTCGGATTGCTGAACAGAATCCATAATTGTTTGTTCTAAATCAGGGTCTAAGGTGATAATATTGTTTGTTTGCTGATTAAGAAATTTTCTAGAAATTGCTCTTGACAAATTTTGCCTGACATATTCAGTAAGCAAATCTGTATCCCTTGTAATAGTACCATAGTCTGCTAATGTTTCGAATATGGTAACTAAATCTCTTATTGATACAGATTCTTTTAATAAATTTGCTAATACCTTTTGTATTTCACCAATACCTAATGTTTTAGGAACTAGTTCATCTATAAGTGCAGGATGCGTTTCTTTTACATTATCAATTAAAGTTTGAACATCCTGGCGACTTAATAATTCATGTATGTGACTCTTAATAATCTCTGTTAAATGAGTAGCAACAATAGATGGTGGATCAACAACAGTATAGCCGAGTATTTCCGCTTTTTCCCTTTGGCTTTCTGAAATCCACAATGCCGGGAGACCAAAAGCTGGTTCTACAGTTTCAATTCCATCAATTTCTTCTTCAACATATCCAGGATTCATAGCCATATAGTGGTCAAAAAGAATTTCTCCCTTGGATATTTCTACTCCTTTAATTTTGATTATATATTGATTAGGGCTTAATTGAATATTGTCTCTAAGTCTTATAATAGGTACAATTGCTCCTAATTCTAACGCTATTTGTCTTCTTATCATTACTACTCTGTCAAGTAGATCTCCACCTTGATTAACATCTGCCAGAGGAATAATACCATATCCAAATTCCAACTCAATAGGATCTACCTGAAGAAGCGATACAACATTTTCAGGTCTTCTTATTTCTTCAGCTTCAATATCTTCAGATGAAATTTCTTCGCTTATTGACTGAAGCTTAAGATTCTTATTAATAGAATTAGCTCCAAGAAATAACAAGACACCTACTGGAAGAGTAATAATATCTGGTAGGGGCGTAAAAAGTCCTATTGCTATAAGAGTTCCCCCAGTAATTTGTAAAACCTTGGGTGTACTTCCTAATTGCTTTAATAAATCACTGCTCATATCACTTTCTGTTGCAGTTTTCGTTACAAGTATACCTGTTGCAGTGGAAATTAATAACGAAGGTATTTGGCTAACAAGCCCATCCCCTATTGTTAATACGGTGTAAATATCTAATGCTTCAAGTATAGGAATTGGTTTTTTTGTAACAATTCCAGTAGATCCTAGAATAATACCACCTATTATATTAATAAAAGTAATAATAATTCCTGCTATGGCGTCATTTTTAACAAATTTACTTGCTCCATCCATAGCTCCATAAAAACTTGCTTCTTCTTGAATCTTTTTTCTTCTTAATTTTGCTTCTGCTTCATCTATTAAACCAGTATTTAAATCAGCATCAATAGCCATTTGTTTTCCTGGCATAGCATCCAAAATAAAACGTGCAGATACTTCTGATACTCTTTCAGCACCTTTTGTAATAACTAAGAATTGTATAATAACAATAATTATAAAAATGATTGCACCAAGAACAATGTTGCCACCAGCAACAAAGCTTCCAAAAGTCCTAACAACAGCTCCTGCATCTCCTTGGCCTAATATTAATCTTGTAGTGGAAATATTTAAACCTAACCTAAATATTGTGGTAATTAGTAAAACTGTAGGAAATGTAGATAATTCCAAGGGTTCCTTGGAAAATAATGCAGTTAATAAAATTATAAGTGAAAGTGTAATATTTAATATTAATAATACATCTATTAAAAATAGAGGAAGAGGAACAATAATCATTGAAATGACAACAATGACAAATATCCCTAAAAATACATCTCCGAATTTCACGTAAAATCCCCCTTATTACCCTAGATTGCAAAATATCAATAGCTATTCTTTAAGCTATATACAAATGCCAGAACTTCTGCTACGGCTTGATATAATTCAGGAGGAATTTCTTCTCCTATATCTACAGTTTGATAAAGTGTTCTTGCAAGTGCTTTATTTTCTACAATTTCTATATTGTTTTCTTTAGCAATATTTTTAATCCTCATTGCAAGATAATCTATTCCCTTTGCTAAAACAATTGGAGCAGAATGAATATTGGAATCATATTGAATAGCAACAGCATAGTGGGTAGGGTTTGTAATAATTACATCTGCCTTTTGCATATCTTTCATCATTCTTCTCATGGATACTTCTCGCATTTTTTGCCTTATCTTACCTTTGATTTGAGGGTTTCCTTCTGTCATTTTGTATTCTTCTTTTACTTCTTCTTTAGTCATTTTTAAATTTTGTTCATGTTCATATCTTTGAAAAAAGTAGTCGGCTGCTGCAATGAATAAGAAAAATACACCTACTCTTAAGCCAATATTAACTGCTAAACTTCCAACATAGATGATAAATTGCATCAATTCCATATCCATTAAAATCAAAATGTTTTTCATTTCATCAACGATAGAATTATATATAATTGCAGTAATTATTGATACTTTTCCTATAGACTTTAATAATTCTATTAATGCCTGTTTAGAAAATAATCTTGAAAAGCCTTTTATAGGATTTAATCTCGAAAAATTTGGCTTTAAAGGTTTTAATGTAGGATGCCAGCCTACCTGAACAAAATTTACACTAAGCCCTACTATCATTGAAACTGCAAATAATGGTGCAGTAATAATTAATATTTGACCGAAAATATGAGAAGCAAATTTTAACATAGAAGGAATATTAAATATATTATCTAACTGAGGAAAAAGCATATAAGTATTATTAAAAATTGAAGTCAATCTTTTATAAATAAATGGAGCAAATATTTTTAAGGCAGAAAACATAAAAATTAGCAAGAATGCAGTATTTATTTCAATACTTTTTGCTACTTGACCTTCTTCTCTTGCCTTTGATCTCTTTCTCGGAGTTGGTTTTTCTGTTTTGCTGTCTTTATCTGCAAAAAACTGCAAATTAAAATATAATAATGGACAGCTCTCTGACGTTTTTTGACTTATTATCATGGAATCAATCCTTTAATGACTTTAAACAACTGCGTAAACAATTCGTTAGAAACATAATCAAAAACAAAAGATAATAAGGGAGCGACAACGAATAAACAAGCCAATCCTAGGATTAATCTTAAAGGTAAGCCAATTACAAACATATTCATCTGTGGGACAGTTCGTGCTAAAATTCCTAAAGCAACATCAAGAATAAGTACAAGAGCTATGAAAGGTGTTGCTATTTTAAAAGCAATAACAAAAGAATTAGCTACTATATTAATATAACTCCCTATCAAATGATTGCCAAATATTACTTCGCCTATTGGAAGTACTTCATAACTATAAAATAAGGCTTGAATAAGTTTATGATGACCATTAGTAATAAGAAACATAACTAACACTATAAAATAATAAAGATTACCTGTTACAGGGACTTGTATTTGACTTAGGGGGTCTAAAACACTTACCATTGTAAAGCCAATATGGTAGTCAATTAATTGTCCAGCTAAGTAAAAAACACTAAGGACTAAATATACAATAAAGCCAAGCAACATCCCTATTATTAATTCTTTAATAATTAACATACTATAACCAAAAATATGGTTGTTATAAGTTACAGACATATTGGGTCTATTGGAAAGTACAAGAGTACTAACAATTAAAGAAAATCCTATTTTTGAATATGTAGGAATGTTCCTTCCGCCAAAAACAGGAGTAGTAACGAAAAAACCCAGGAACCTTACTAATACTAATAATAAAATATCAACTTTTAATAAAATATTACTTATAATAAAGTCCATTATGCACTTTCCTTTAACGAATATATAAATTCATATTATTATACAAATTTTTAATAAATTCAATCATAGTTGATAACATCCATGGCCCAAATATTAAAATAGAAACAAAAACGGCTAATATTTTAGGAATAAAAGCAAGTGTAGCTTCTTGAATAGAAGTTACTGCTTGAAAGATGCTTACAAGCAAGCCAACAGTTAAACCCATTAAAAGCATAGGAGCTGATACTTTTATAACCGTCATTATTGCTTCTTGAGCCAAGTCTATAATGAGTTGTTCCATTTATTATCCTCCCTTATTTAAAAGTCTGGACAAGCTGCCCAATGACTAAATTCCATCCGTCAACCAACACAAACAGTAGCAGTTTAAACGGAAGGGAAATCATTGCTGGAGGAAGCATCATCATTCCCATAGACATTAGGGTTGAAGCTACAACCATATCAATAACAATAAAAGGAATATATAATAAAAACCCTATCATAAAGCCGGTTTTTAATTCACTAATAATAAATGCAGGTATTAATACTCTTGATGGGATTTGAACTTTTATGTCTTCTATATTTTGTGCATTTTCAATAGGGTCTACATTGGAGATTCCCATAAATAGGTTAAGATCACTTGTTCTCACCTGTCTAAACATAAATTCTCTTATTGGTTTCATAGCATTATCTATTGCTGTTTCTTGAGAAATAAGACCGGCTGAATATGGCTTTATGGCCTGTTCATTAATATCTGACAAAGCAGGACTCATAATAAATAATGTTAAGAACAAAGCTAGTCCTAAAAGTACTTGATTAGGTGGTGTCTGCTGAGTTCCCAGGGCAGAACGCAAAAAGTGCAAAACAATAATAATCCTGGTAAAAGAAGTCATCATTATTAATATTGAGGGTACCAAGGATATAATAGTAATTATAAAAAGAATCTGTAATGAACTAACCACTTCTTGAGGGTTTTCTGCAGGTCCTAAATCAATATCAATATGGGGAACGGGTAAACTTTGCTCATTAATAGCTTGCCCGTAGGAATTAAAACAAAAAAATATCATAAAAATTGAAAAGACAGTTAAAGTAATTATTCGTAATCTTCTTTTTTTATTCTTCCTCATCTAGAATCTCTCCATCAAAGTTACTATCCTTTTCTTGTGAAGGTTTTTTTACTTTTCCTATTAAATTTTTAAGAATATAGTCAAATTTTAAGTCAGATTGCTTATGGTTATTATCAGAAAGAATTATTTGATTTTCATCTATTTCTGATATAAAAATAATATTATCTTTTGTAATAGCTAATAAATAGATTTTATTACCCACTTTAACTAATTGCAGGCTTTTCTGTGGAGAAATTCCTACAGTTTCTATAATTTTAATATTACTACTTTGAAATTTTTGATATTGAACATTAGCTATTAATTTAGTTACATAATATGCAGCAAATAAAATTAAAGCAAATAATAAGATTAGGAAAAAAAACTGGCCTAACATCTTAAACCAGTTTATATTCACTTGTCCTCCACTATCTGAAGAAGCACTCCCTTGCAGTAATAGAAAAGACAATAACAAATTACACATAGTATTCATTTCCTATCCTATAACCTTTCTTACGGCTTCAACTACACGTTCTGCTTGGAACGGTTTAACAATAAAGTCTTTAGCTCCTGCTTGAATAGATTCAATTACCATTGCCTGTTGTCCCATTGCAGAACACATAATAACAGTAGCATTACCGTCTATTTTTTTAATTTCTTTAACGGCTTGGATACCATCCATTTCAGGCATAGTAATATCCATAATAACTAAATCAGGTGCAAGTTCTTTAAACTTTTCAACAGCTACAACACCGTTTTCAGCTTCCCCTGCAACTTCGTAACCATTTTTAACTAAAATATCTTTGATCATCATTCTCATAAATGCTGCGTCATCAACAATTAATACGGTTTTAGCCATTAATACCCTCTCCTTTGACTGAATAATAAAGAATATCTGGTTACTAGCTTTTATTAGGTATTATAATATATTTATATGAAAAATTCCATGAAAAACGTCAAATTATAGAGCTTTATATCCTTTTTTCAGGATTAACAATATCTGTAATTCTAATACCAAAGTTTTCATCAATAACTACAACTTCACCTTTTGCAACAAATTTGCCATTAACTAAAACATCAACGGGTTCTCCTGCTAATTTATCTAGCTCGATAACTGTTCCAGGGCTAAACTCTAATATATCTCTTATTAATTTATGAGTTCTTCCCAATTCAACAGTAACTTCTAAAGGAACATCTTTAATGATTTCAATATTTTCTCTTGTCTGTATAACTGCACTTTGATCAAAAGTTTGGAATTGTGCAGACTGTACATTAATATGGGGCTGACTTATGGTTGATGGCTGTGTTGCAGTAGGACTTTCATAATAAGTCTGATTCACTTGAATATGCTCTTGCTTTGGAGGTTCAGTTATTACTTGTTGAGTTGGTTGAGGTGCTTGTGGCGGTGTTTCAACAACTTTTGTTGGTTCAGGTTCAGCCTCAGACAAGCTCTTTTGAGATTTAATTAAATTGGCAGCAAGTGTTTTTGCAAAATCTAAAGGAAGAATTTGCATTATTTCACTATCTATCAATTCCCCTATTTTCATTTTAAAACAAACTCTTACTATACCTTCATCTCCAAAGCCTACATTATCCATTACTTTTCCTTTATCAAGTTGAGGTATAAAAGCATGAGGTGGTTTAATATCAATTTTTTTATTGAATATTGATGACATAGATGTTGAAGCAGAACCAACCATTTGATTCATAGCCTCGCTAATAGCACTTAAATGGAGTTCAGTTAACTCTTCATCAGTATTTTGACCTGCTCCGCCCATCATTAAATCAGCAATTATCTTAACATCATTTTCTTTTAATATTAAAAGATTAATTCCTTCTAAACCTTCTTTATATTCAACATTTATTGCAACCATTGATTCACCGTATTCATTAGCTAGTTGCTCCCAACTCATAACCTTAACATCAGGAGTAGTAATAATAACTTTTTGGTTTAATAATGTGAATAATGTAGTTGCTGCAGTACCCATACTGATGTTACCAATTTCACCTAAGGCATCTTTTTCATCATCAGTAAGAGGATCATTTATAACTATATTTGAAGCATCTTCAGTAAAATTATCAATACTAATGTCATCGTCAATATCTGTTCCGCCAAGTAAAGCATCAATTTCGGCTTGAGAAAGCATATCACCCATTTAAATATCCTCCCTTCTTTCTATTGAAGTAATCTGTACTGCATTTTGCTTTCTATGGATTCCGGGTTTTCCATAAAATTTTAAAAGATTACCCGCTAAAACCTCTAAATCCGAATTAATGTATGAGTCCAATTTTATAACATCTCCAACTTGCAGGTCAACAAATTCTTCAACAGTTATATGGGTTCTTCCCAAAACAGTAACTACTGGAATTTTAGCTACTTCTAATCTTTTTTCTAAAAACTTTTTATAGGCAGATTTATCTTCTTGTTCTACTACTGCAAACCAATATTTAGTATTTAATCTATCCATAATTGGTTCAATTACTAAGTGTGGAATACAAATATTTATCATGCCTTCGACTTCTCCTAGCTTTATATTTAAGGTAACTAAAGCAATCATTTCATTAGGAGAAATTATTTGTGCAAACTGAGAATTGGTTTCAATTTTTTCCAATCTTGGGTTAAGATCGATTACATTTTCCCAAGGTTCTTTTAGTAAACCTATTAATTGTGTAACTATTCTTTCTAAAAGTATTCTTTCGATTTCAGTGAATTCCCTAATTTTATCAATCATTGAACCTCTTCCGCCTAAAATTCTGTCTATTATTGAATAGCCTAAATTAGGAGAAAGATCTAATACGATAGAGCCTTTTAAAGGAGCAAAATCTACAATTGATAAAATTACAGGATTAGATAAGGAATTGCTAAATTCATAGTAAGTAACAGCTTCCGCGTTAATTACATCAACTTGAGTAGCAGTTCGTAAATAGCCAGACAAATATGTAGATATTATTCTTGAATAATTGTCAAAAATAATTTCTAATGTCCTTAATTGCTCTTTTGCAAATTTTGAAGGTCTAGCAAAATCGTAGTTTTTTATATGTTTTTGTTGACTTGGTTCTTGAATATCTTTAAGATCAATTTCGCCAGTATTCAATGCTTTTAACAGCTCATCTATTTCATTTTGTGATAATACTTCGCCCACTTAACCACCTCCCGCTACTATGATGAAATTAAAAGTTATCACTATTGAACAAAAAACTCTCCAAAATAAATATCAGTAATTGTTTTTGTCTGAAAGTATTTATTTAATTCATTTAGTATTTCTTGGCCCATTAACTCTTGTGCATTAGGTTGTATTACTTCATCATAATTTTTGTTTCTAATTACATTTATAATAATATGTCTAAGTACAGGCATTTTTTCAGTTAACTGCTCATTTATTTTTTTATAATCTTTTTGACTTTTATCTAAAGCCAATCCTACAGATATGCGAAGAACATACTTATCTTCATCTTTATTATTTTGCATAAGATTGGCAGTTATTGGCTCATCAATGGAAAGAATTGCTATATCTTCAGAGTTAACTACTATTTTATTATTTTCCCCGTTTAAATTTCCATTCTCATTATTCGTATTATTCATGTCTTTAAGGGAAGTAAGTGTGAAAAATAGTGTAACAGTTACTGCTATTAAAGCAGTAAATAATATTCCTATGGCTACAAAAATAAATACTTTACTTTTTTCCATTATAATCCCCCTTATTGAATCAATTAATTATTGATTCCTACATTTGTTGCATATTCACTAAGTATTTTAATTTCTACTCTTCTATTTTTTGCCCTTCCCTCAGCTGTGGAATTATCAGCAATGGGGACATATTCACCAAATCCTTCGGTTGAAAATTGGCTAGGAGTAAAATTTAATTCATTAATATAATATTTTGCCACTGCTATAGCTCTTGCAGCAGATAGTTCCCAGTTACTAGGAAATTGTGGTGTATTTATAGGTCTGTTATCTGTATGACCTTCAAAGCGGATTCTATTATTGGGGTATTTTGCAAGTTGTATCCCTATCTTATCTAATATGCTAATTGCTTCAGGTTTTAAATCAGCTTTACCGCTGTCAAATAATATACCATCTTTAAATGTTATGGTAACAAAATGATCTCCCAAATCTACATCAATTGCATCATCTAGTTCGTTTTCACTAACAAACGAACTAATTTCAGAATACATTTTTTTAAGTTCTTCTATACTTCTTAAATCAATCTCAGCAGTAGTTTCAGCAATATATTTTTCTAAATCGGGCAATTGACTTATTCCATTACCTATTTCACTACCATCTCCTAATGTAGAGCCACCACCTGGTAAAATACCAATTGAACCCTCCATTGAATTTACAAATGCCCTAAATTTAGAAATATCTACCGTTGACATAGCAAAAAGAAGAACAAAAAAAGTAAGTAGTAAAGTTACCATATCTCCATATGTAGTCATCCATTCTGGTGCACCTTGGCTTGCTTCTTCTGACTTTCTTCTTCTTGCCATTTTATTCACCTACCTCTATACTATCATCATTTCTATTCATAGTTTCACGTAGAGTTGGTGATAAGAATGCTTTTAGTTTTTCCTCGATTATTCTTGGATTTTCTCCTGCTTGAATAGATAGAAGTCCTTCAATCATTACTTCTTTTAAGAGTATTTCTTCATCACTTCTTACCTTTAATTTGGTTGCTGTAGGAGATGCAAAAAAGTTGGCTAAAACTGAACCATAGAATGTTGTAACCAATGCAACAGCCATTGCAGGTCCAATAGTTGAAGGGTCATTTAACTGGTCTAACATGGCAATAAGACCAATTAAGGTTCCAATCATACCCCAGGCAGGACCTAAACTAGCTATATTGCCCCAAAAACCTTGAACTTCGCTATGTCTGCCTTCTATAAATGCTAATTCTGTTTCTAATATATTTCTAACCAATTCAGGGTCTGTACCATCAACAATCAATAAAACTCCTTTTTGTAAAAACTTATCATCCATATCTTGAGCAGCTTCTTCAAGGGCTAGTAACCCTTCTTTTCTTGCAATATTAGCCAATTCAATTATTTTTTGAATTATATTTCCTGTATTCATTTCTTTAGTTTGAAAAATTAAACGGATAGTTTTTAGTGAATTCATAAATTTATTCATAGGATAAGCAACTAGCATAGATGCTAAGGTTCCACCAAAAGTAATCATAACTGAAGGTATATCAATAAATAAACCTAATCGCCCATTCATTGCTATAGAAACAATCATAAAAACAAAACCTAATATTAGTCCAAGAACGGTTGAAATGTCCAATAAACTCACCTCACTTTATTGCTAATATCTCCAAGTATTTTTTGTTTGTATTCAATGACATAATTGATTATTTCTTCTATAGTTTCTTTTACAACAATTTTTCTACCTGTAGTCATTGTGATAACTGTATCAGGAGTCTCTTCGATAAATTCAATTAAATCTGAGTTAATAACAATATAACTATCATTTAATCTTGTTACTTTTATCATATACATCCCTCTTTTGGACATCAAATTACCTCGCACCTTAAGACAAAAGTGTCTTAAAGTGCGAGAAAGCTAATTAACGTTTTAAATTAACTAACTCTTGAAGCATTTCATCAGATGTGGTAATTATTCTTGAATTCGCTTGGAAACCTCTTTGGGTTGTAATCATTTCTGTAAATTCTTTAGCGAGGTCCACATTAGACATTTCTAACACTCCACCTTGGAGATTAGGTTCATTTCCAATACCATCAAATTCACCAGAGTTAGGAGTAGTAGTAAACAAGTTGTCTCCTACTTTTTGAAGTCCAGCTGGATTTCTGAAAGTAGCAATTACCACTTGACCTAGCATTTTTTGCTGGCCATTACTGTATTGAGCAATAATAATTCCATCTGCACCAATACTATATCCAGACAATTCACCTGGTTCACGGCCTGCTCCTAGACCATTAGAATCGCCCATTAAAGGGTCAATATTGGTTTTTTGGTTGTACTGTGTTAATCCAGTAAAATCTACAGTAAGAGGACCTATTGTAGATTTGATTAAAGGATCTCCAGCACTTAAGTCTGCTGTTAAATCAAAAGGATTTCCTCCATTGGAAATTGTAAATGTACCATTGGTACCACCAGAATTTTCAATATCTAGATTCCCATCGCTATCAAATACAATAGTAATAGAATCCTCTTCTGCTCCTACATTTTCTAATGTATAAACATTCCCGTTAGTATCTGTTAATCTTAAAGTATCGGGAATATCCAAATTCCATTCAGAAGCAGTAGAATCATATGTCATATTAAGATTTGCACTATATAGATTACCTAAGCTATCATAAAATTTTAATTGGATTGGAATTCCAGTAGTTGTAATACCATCTTGAATATTTATATTTCCTTGTATTCTAAGATTAGTTGTAGCTTCAGGGTCCGCAGTTAGATTTTCAGGTTTGTCTAATTTTAAATCTTCAACAGCACCTCTTTGAATTCTGGTTCCATTATCAACGGCAGGCCATCCTTTTACCTTCATCCCATTAGGAATAGTTAAATTTCCATCATCATCTTTTCTAAATACTCCAGCTCTTGTAAAGTAAGTTCCACTTTCGTCACCAACGATAAAAAATCCTTCACCTTCAATCATTAAATCGAAAGGATTGTCTGTTCTTTGAGCAGCTCCTATTGTCATTAATGTATCAATTGAAGAAATGTTTGTACCTAAACCAATTTGCATTGGGTTTCGTCCACCTCTACCAGTTTCCTGGCTAGCACCACTTCCCCCTTGAAGAGTTTGGCTAAATACTTCATTAAAAGTTACACGGCTTGACTTAAAAGCTGTTGTGTTTACGTTAGCAATGTTATTACCTATAACATCCATTTTAGTCTGATGTACTCTTAAGCCAGAAATGCCTGAAAACATTGATCTCATCATAATAAATGACCTCCTTACAATGTGGATAATTTGGTGCGGTAATTTAATCATCTTTTCTGTCATTCCAAGATGAAAAGCTTCCTACAAGAGGTCCAGCTTAAATAATTACAGCACCGTCAATATTAGTAAAAACTGCATCTTTTGTTTGGTTAGAATCCATTGCTGTAACAACAATACGGTTCTTAACATTAACTACTAAAGCAATTTGATCCATTAAAACTAAAGAATCCTTTATTCCTTTTTCTTTTGCTTTATCAATTGCTTTTTCTAGTTTATCAGATTGTTCTTTAGTAATAACAATATTTCGTGCATCTAATCTCATAGCAGCATGTTTGGAAAATTTAATATTGTTGTTAGAAGAAATCTTATCTTGCAAAACTTGTTGGAATTCATTTGTATATACATTGTTATTTTGATTTTGAATTTTATTGTTTTTTGGAGTATTAATTGGGGTAATTTTAACGGGATTATGATTTATTCTCATAAAATCACCACCTTTATTAGCCTTCATATACTTTTGTAATATCTTCGTAGGCTAATTCTTTACCATTAACTACTACATACATATCTTTGTCCCGCATTAAAATATAATCAACTTTTCCATTGACTTCCTCAAATTCACTTGTTTCAGGATTAAAGTATTTACCCAATACTCTCTTTCCAGTAATAGATTCCTTTTCTACTACACCTGTTAGATTGTCCATTATTGTCTCAATATAGAAGTCATCTGAACCTACTACAAGGTAAGGAATGCCATTTTTCATGTTAATATGTCTTACTAAACCCTCTATGTATTCCAATTTGTTATCAGTAGGATTATTTCTAGTAAATTGAATAACCTTTCCAATCAGCTCAAACGGACTGCTTGGTTGGTCATCTATTCCTAATATACTAGCATCTGTTACTAGGGTAACATCTTCAACTGCAATTTCCCTATTTCCTACTAGTAAATAAGCTTTATTATTTGTAATTTTCACAAAGTCAACTTTTCCTTGGACAATTTCAACATCAGATGTCTGCTTATTAACAATAGTAGCTTGAATTTCTTTTCCTATTAAGGAAAAAGCTTTTGTATTTTCTAAGGTTTTGTTCATGTTTTGCATTTGTTCCAATGAGCTAAATTGAGCCATTTGAGCTAAAAATTCCTTATCATCCGTGGGATTAAGTGGATCTTGGTGTCTTAATTGGGTTACCAAAAGATTTAAGAAAGCATCTTTATCTAATGTGTTTTTTGGAGCAGTATCCTCTTTGCGATACTTAATTCTTGAGTCATCGGGACTAATATAATTAACTTTTTGAACATCTGCCATTTTTTCACCTCCAAACTATTTGGAATAGCTATGCAGAAAAATCAATTTGACTTTCTGAACGTTTGTAAGGATTATTAACTTCGTCTAAATAAATTTCATCAGGATTGCTTACAAAATCTGAAATAATGTTACTGATTCTTTTATTAGACTTTGAAGATTTTTCCTTCATTAGATGTGAATGTTGATTTTGAAACTCTTGTTTCACAAACACTTCAAGATTTTCAACTTTTAATCCTTGCTCTTGAAGGGCATCTCTTAATTGATTAAAATTGGATTCAATTATTTCTTTTACAGCCTGATTTTCAGCTATAAATTGAGCAGTTACAATTCCTCTTTCAGTAACAATTTTTAAATCCAATTTCCCTAAATGGTCTGGCTTAAGCTGTAAGTTGATTTCTGATGTATTATCACTAACGTTTAATTTAATATGTTCTACCATTTGTTCCATAATATCTTGTGGACTTATTAGATTGTTAACTTGTCTTCCTAATAAAGTATCTGTTAAACTATCTGTTTTTTGCAATTGGGATTCTAAGCTTTGTTGAATTACTATGTTTTTATTGTCTAAAATAATCTCTTTCGGATTATTTAAATTATCAGCTTTTAGGAATCCTTCATCAGCTTTTAATTCTTTTTTCGTATTGCTATTATCATTCTTTTCAAATTCAAAGCTAAATTTTTCTTCATTTAAGCCAGTGTTATGGTTTTCAACTAGAGACTCTTCAGCATTGATAATATTATTATCATTGGCTTTTTCAACAGCTTCATGATTTTCAAGTTGGCTGCTATTATTAGATGTAGTTTTGGGATTCAATTCTTCCGTATCATTATTGTCAAAAAGATTTACTTGTTCTTCTAGTGCATTGAATAAATTGTCTTCAAGTATAGGATAAGTGGCTTTTAATTCATCCATTACACTAATAATGTCTTTATACAAGTCATTAATGTTTGGAATAGATAATAAATCAATGGAACTTGATACATCTACTAGCTTTTGAAGAAAAATATTAATATTAGTCTGTAATAGTAAGTCATAAGCTGTAAGACCTGCTTCATCTAAGGCTTCAATTATTTCTTCTTCACTAAAACCTGTTTTTTCTACTAGATTTTTAATGATTTGTTTTTCATCAGGCATTTCTTTATTATTTATTTGCCCATCCTTAGTATTGGTTTGTCGTGTGGTATTTAATTTCTTATTATGATAATCTGCTTCTTGAGAACTGTTTATATTGTTTTTATTATTGTCGTCAATAGAAGCCTTTGAAATTAAATTATCCTTGCTGTCACAACTATTGTTTAATAACTTATCAAAGCTATCGTTATTAGTATTCTTAGCAGTAACATTGGAGTAAGATTTAACTGACTCAGCTGCAAAATCAAATGACAGCATTTGA
The DNA here is from genome assembly GCA_012518815.1 of Candidatus Epulonipiscium sp. GTDB lineage: Bacteria > Bacillota > Clostridia > Lachnospirales > Defluviitaleaceae > JAAYML01. The sequence continues at coordinate 52,727 of JAAYRK010000003.1, forward strand.
ACGTTCATATCCCCCCTCCTTTCATGTTTTTATTGTGGTGCTAAGCTTTTAACTAATCTGGCTGCACGTTCAGGATTCATTTCTTCAATAATTGCAGCCTGTTGTTCACTATCTATATTATTAAATATTAGAACAACCAAATCCATATCAGTAACCAGCATTTCCTCTACGACTTTTGCAGCACTTGCTGGATCCATTGTTTGAAAAGGTTCAGCATATCTTTTTATTTCTTGTGTTCTAAATTCTTCAATAATTAATTCTTTATATATTTCAGTAGCTGTTTCAGGATAAAAAGTCTTGAAAAACTCTATAAAGGCCTTTGGATCTTCCTGTGCTACCATTTTACTAAATTCGTTTTTTTCAATCTTAAACTGTATCTGCTGTTCTTCAATTTCTCTAAGCCTTTTTATTTCTGCTTCAAGTCTTTCAAATGTATTTTGATAAGAAAGGAGCTGCTCATCCTTGGATTCCAATTGATTTTTAAGAGTGTTTAATTCCTTTAATAATTTTTCTTTTGAATAGTTGGAATATTTGTCTATCTCTTTGTCTAATGGAGGAAGTATATTATTTACAATAGGAATATTTTCTAATAAAGATCGCAAATATTTTTCTGTTAGATTTCCTACATTAAAACGTATAATAGCAGCTAATCCAATTAATATGATTATAACGACTATAATTACAGTAAGCTTAGAACTTTTCTTTTTGCCTTCAAATGAAGGAGTATTTTCATCCTTGCTTGTTGGGGTTGAGGTAGTAACTTTACTGGCTATTTGTCTCACTCCTATCTATAAGACGGTTCTGAGATTTAAAACTTACGATTTCATCAATTATTTTTTGTTCCTTTTTATTTTCTTCATCTAAAAAATTAATCCACTCTTTTTCCTTTAATTTTTCAAGCATTTTCTTTTGTTTTGAAGCTTCTATTAATTCTTGACGTTTTTCTTCTGCTCTTTTTTTGGCAAGGATTATATTATCTTCTTGCTCTGCAATTCTTACTTTTAAATAATTAGCGTAATTATTATAAAAGATTATTTCTCTAGGAGAAATTGAGTCAAGCATTTTTGTTCTTAATAAACTAAATAAAGAAATAGATTCATTAACCAACTTTTCTTTTAGTTCAACTTCTCTTTGAAGCTTATTAAGTGCATCTGAATACTCTTGCTTCTTTTTATCTTCAAATTTCTCTCTGATATTTAATACACTTTCCAAGCGAAATTGAAAGCGGCTCATAAAAATCTCCTTTTAGATTGCTTATTCCCCATAAAGAATATTATTCATTTGTTCTAAAACTTCATTTATATTAAAGTTTTCTTCAACTCTTTGCATTAGAAAATCATTAATTCCTTTAATTTTTGACATTGCCTCATCTATTTCTTCATTACTGCCTTTCACATAAGCACCTATATTAATTAAATCTTCTGCATCTCTATATACTGCAATTAATTTTTTTATTTCATATGCCATTTCCTTATGTTTACTATCTACAATATCATTCATTACCCTTGATACACTTTGAAGAACATCTATAGCTGGATAATGATTTCTATTAGCGATTTTTCTGGATAAGACTATATGTCCATCCAATATTCCTCTAGCAGTATCTGTTACAGGTTCTGTTAAATCATCACCATCAACTAAAACTGTATACAAGCCAGTAATTGAGCCTTTATCAGAATTACCTGCTCTTTCTAAGAGCTTAGGCATAACTGCAAAAACTGAAGGAGTATATCCTCTTGATACAGGAGGTTCTCCTATGGCTAATCCCACTTCTCGTTGAGCCATTGCAAATCGTGTTAAAGAATCCATAAGAAGTAATACATCTTTTCCTTCATCACGAAAATATTCAGCAATTGCTGTCGCAGTTTGAGCGGCTTTTAAACGAATTAATGCAGGTTGGTCAGAAGTTGCTACAACAAGAACAGAACGTTTAAGTCCTTCTTCTTTTAAGTCTTTTTCAATAAATTCTCTTACTTCTCTTCCTCTTTCTCCTATTAATGCGATAACATTTAAATCTGCTTTAGTATTTCTAGCAATCATTCCTAGTAGTGTGCTTTTTCCTACGCCACTTCCAGAAAAAATACCTAACCTTTGTCCTTTTCCTACAGTTAAAAGACCATCAATTGCCTTAACACCCAAAGGTAATATTTCATTAATTCGTTTTCGCTTTAAAGGATTAGGAGGTTGATTTTGTATAGTATATTTAATGTCTGAATTTGACAATTCTTTCCCATCCATAGCTTGTCCTAAGCCATTTAAAACTCTTCCAAGTAAATGATAACCAATGGCAACATTTAAGCTTGATTTAGAAGTTTCAATAATACTGCCAGGACCTATTCCAGACATTTCTCCTAATGGCATTAATAAGATTCTGTTATTTCTAAAACCTACAACTTCTGCCATTATGGCATCTGTTTCATTTTGCGAATGAATAAAGCAGAGGTCACCAACATTACAAACAGGCCCTATAGATTCAATAGTTAAACCTACAACTTGCGATACTCTTCCCTGATATTTAAAATAATCTTTATCTAGTACAGTTTTATATTTGTCAATGTTGATTGTACTCAAGCCCTCACCCATTCTTTAAAATCAATAATCCATAATAGAAAGTAACTCTTCTTTTAAGCCCTCAAATTGGACTCCTAAACTACAGTCAATATTTCCAAAATCAGTTTCAATGATACAATCTGAAAAAGATAAGGATGAATCTTTTATAATTTCGATGTTATTATCAATTCCCAAATCTTCCAAAATCTCATCTTTTGATTCTATGACATAAGGATAATCCTTTTCGGAAACTCGAATTGTAACTTTGTCGCTTCCTTCATTTATTTGAGAGAAGCCTTTTTTAATTAGATAGGAAATATGCTTAGTATTCGTTTTTATAGTATTACCTAATAATTTTTCTAAAATATCAATAATCAACTGAACCATTTGAGGTTCTATTTCATTGATTATTTTTTCCTTTTCTAATAGTGCTTTTTCTAATTCCTTTTTAGCTTTACTTAGAATTATGTCGCCTTCCTCGACTCCTTTTCGCAATCCTTCTTCATAACCTTTTTTATATGCTTCTTCCTTGACTTCAATTATTAATGCTTCTGCATCTTTATTAGCCTTATCTAATATCCTAGCCGCTGCTTTTTCTGCTTCATGGATCATTCTATCAGCATCTTGTCTTGCTTTTTCTAAAATATTCTGAGTCATAATTTCAGCCGAAGTATCATCAATTGTAATTATTTCTTCCTTTGGAAATTCTTCATTTGTTTTTATCTCTATAGTGTTTTCGTGATTAAAATTTACAGCAGGACTTTTTATGACATTAGACAATTATTTCGTCACCTCCACCTCTGGAAATAACAATTTCGCCAACTTCTTCAAGCTTTCTTATGACATTAACAATTTTTTGTTGAGCGTCTTCGACATCTCTTAATCGTACAGGACCCATGTATTCCATATCTTCCTGTATCATAGCGGAAAGTCGTTTAGAAAGGTTTGCGAAAACAACATTTTTGACTTCATCGCCGGAACCTTTTAATGCAATTGCTAAATCGTTATTATCAACTTCTCTAAGAATTCTTTGAATTGACCTGCTATCTAAGGTAATAATATCTTCAAATACAAACATTTTCTTCTTAATTTCTTCAGCTAATTCAGTATCTTCTACTTCTAAAGTTTCCATAATATATTTTTCTGTTCCTCTATCAACAGAGTTAATGATATCAACAATTGCATCTACACCACCGACAGCAGTAAAGTCTTCAGTTACTAAGGCAGACAATTTTTTCTCAAGCACTCTTTCAACTTCTTTAATGATGTCTGGCGATGTCCTATCCATTAAAGCTATCCTTCTTGCAACATCTGGTTGTTTATCCTGTGGTAAAGATGCTAATACCGTAGCAGCCTGATTTGGTTTTAAATAAGATAAAATTAATGCTATTGCTTGAGGATGCTCATTTTGAATAAAGTTTAATAATTGAGAAGCATCTGTTTTTCTTACAAATTCGAAAGGTCTAACTTGAAGAGAAACAGTAAGTTTATTAATAACTTCTATCGCTTTTTCACTACCTAAAGCCTTTTCAAGAATTTGTTTAGCGTAAGATATACCTCCTTCAGCAATATATTGCTGTGCTAAACATACTTGATAGAATTCATCTAAAACTTTTTCTTTCATTTGTGGGGAAACAGTACGAATATTTGCTATTTCTAAAGTTAATTGCTCGATTTCTTCTTCTCTTAAATGTTTAAATATCCGAGCTGATTTTTCAGGTCCTAATGCAATAAGAAGCATAGCTGCTTTTTCTCTACCTGAATACTCCTCCTTCAAACTTGCCATCTATATTCACTCCCATTCTTCGCTTAACCAATTGCGTAGAAGACTTGCTACTGCTTCAGGTTTTTCGTCGACAAATTTATCAATTTGCTTTTTGATTTCAGATTCTTCATTATACTCAATCGAATCAAGTTCTTCAGGAATAATTTGAGAACTTTCGAGCATTTCTTCTACAGATAATTCAGGTTCAATTTCTGTGATTTCCATCGGTTCTGCTTTTCTTATTAGTGCATATGCTAATAATGCTATGAGTACAAATAGAATTCCTAGCAAAATGTATTCATTGTAAGATCTTGGAATAATTTCCTTGTCGATAAAAACAGGAACTTCATATCCAAGAATTTCTACATTACTTACATTTAAACCTGATGCATTAGCTACCAAATTATGGAGCTGCGGATATTCATTATCAATATTAATAATTGAAGGAGTTGATTTAATACGATACTTAAACTCTTCCCAGCTTTCTCCTTCCCGCAAAGCATTTACATCATTTGAACCACGGGTATTTTCTAATTGTTCCTGATTATAAATTTTATCTCTTAATACTACCACAGATATATTAGATTCATCTGTTATAACTGAGCCGATACTCTTTTCAAGTTCTGTATATTTTTTATCTAATTCATACTTAATTTCACTTTGATTTTCTTTAGCTTCGTATCTATTTTCATCACCCATTACATATTCTGGGGTACCAAGATCATTAGCAGCTAAACCTGGTTCGTCTCCTGTAGCCCCACCACTTGCTTTTCTTGTAGAAATATTTTCATAAGAAACAAGTCCTTTTTTATCTCCTTCTATAGGAGAACTAACAACTTCTTGTTTTTCTCTATATTGATCAAAGTTTAATACTAGATTTGGTGTCACCCTAACATCATCAAATAAGGGGCCTAGTATTGAAATAACTTTTCTTTCAATTTCTCTTTCAGCAGTAAGCTTTCTTTCCTGTTGTTCATCCATGTTAACACCAGGTGTATCATAATCATCAAAAAATAAAACATTACCCTTGTTATCAATAATTCTTACATTTTTTACATCTAAATTTTTAACACTACCAGCTACGTAATGGGCAATCCCCATAATTTGCTTTTTTGTTAATTGATTTTTTAAATTTAGTTTTACACTAGCTCTAGCTTCTTGATTAGCAGTTAAGAAAAAATTGTCATCACTTGGAATAACCAAGTGAACATCTGCTGATTCAACACCTTCAATTGTTGAAATCTCCATAGCTAATTTTTGTTGTTCAGCTTCTTTTAATTTTGCTTTTTTCTCCGTTTCAGTAGTTCCCATACTATTATCTAAGGCATCCTCAAAGGTAAAGCCGCTATCAGGAACTTGTTCCATTGCCAATTCCATTTTTGCTTTGGCGTAATCTTCCTTTTTTACCTCTATGGATGTACCCTGTTCGTTAGTCTGATTATATATATTTGCAGCATCTAACACTTCTTTAATTTCTGCAGTTTGGGAATGAGTTAACTCTTCATTAAATAATCTCACCATTTTAGGTCTAGTTGTAATAAAAATAGCAACTCCTAAAGAAAGAACTATAAATAATGCTATAAGTCCTAATCTTATCTTTTGTTCTTTATTAAATTTATTCCAGTATTCAGTAATTTGCTCTGATATTTTAGAAAGCGTTTCTTGCATTTGTTCACCTCATTTCTGTACAAAATTAGTATTATCAGCTTATAGGATTATAAATTAATTCTCATAATTTCGTTGTAAGCTTCCAATACTTTATTTGTGATTTGTACAGTAAATTGAAGTGCAATATTTGCTTTTTCCTGTGCAATCATAACATTATGTATATTATCAGTTCTTCCAATAATAAAATCCAAACTAATTTGTTCAGCTTCTTTTTGAAGAGAATTAGTTTGCTCAATTAATCCTATAGCAGCTTTATAAAAATCTTCAAAAGCTATGCTTTCTCTATTAACTTTTACATTACTATCATAATGACTATCTAAGGAATTAGTAAAATTCCTGCTTTCTATCTTCATGTACATCCCCCTAAATTAGATAAATTAACGACCTATTTCCAATGCTTTCAACGCCATACTTTTATTGGTATTTATTGCTGTAACATTAGCTTCATACGAGCGGTTTGCAGAAATCATATTAACCATCTCTTCAATTATATTTACATTTGGCATTCGGACATATCCGTTTTCATCTGCATCAGGATGCTCGGGGTCATAAACAGTTTGAAAATCACTATTGTCCTCTACAATAGCAGAAACTCTTACCCCAGAACTATTGTGTTGCTCTATGCTGTTTTTTAAAACCGTGCTAAAAGGAACTTGTTCCTTTCTCTCTTCAAATAAAACAGTTTTCCTTCTATATGGCTCTCCGTTTTCAGTTCTAGTTGTATTGATATTAGCAATATTTTGAGAAATAATATCCATTCTTAATCTTTGAGCTGTTAAACCACTAGCACTTACATTCATTGATCTAAAAAACGACATAATCTCACTCCTTATCTAGTGTTGTTTAATACTATGTTGATCCGCTTAAATTCATGAGATACTTGGCTAATCAAGGTGTTATATCTAATGCTGTTTTTTACCATTTCAACCATTTCAACATCAATATCTACATTATTTTCATCGATTCGTGTTTGCAAATTATCATTTTTTACTACAATTCTTGGTTTAACATTTTCCAACTTTTTCTTGTTTTTTGAGTTGACTGCATCTGCTAAAATTTTTTCAAATTCGACATCTTTTCTTTTATACTTTGGCGTATCTGCGTTAGCAATATTTCCGGAAATAATCTCATTTCTAAGCCACGAAGCATCAAGTGCCTTTTCAAAAATGTCAACGTTTGAATTTAACCGGTTAAACAGCATTCTAACCCCTCCCATGACTTGTTAATCATACTATATACTAAAAAACCCAGGACTGTATTTTAATATATTAATTTTCAATCTTCTAAGCATTTAAAAAATAAAATTCGACTTTTATTATCATTATATACATTTAACAATAAAAGAGCAACATAATTATATTGAGAAATTTGTCCCATGTACTTATTTTTTTGTATAAATTTAATATATTTCATTATCTATTTAAATCAATAAAAGTAATATGTTTATAAAAAAATGTTTAAAATTGACACAACAACACATTTTATTAGCTTTATATTTAGATATCAATAGTAAAAAAATATAAAAAAAAAGTGGCAAGCCACTTTTTTTAATTTCTAAGCTTATTTAATTCATCTAAAAGCACATCGTTTAATACTTTAATATATGTTCCTTTCATACCTAATGAACGAGATTCAATTACTCCTGCACTTTCAAATTTTCTAAGAGCATTTACAATTACTGATCTAGTAATTCCTACTCTATCAGCAATTTTACTTGCTACTAAAAGACCTTCGTTTCCGTCTAACTCTTCAAAGATATGAAGAATAGCCTCTAATTCAGAATATGATAAGGTAGCAATGGCTGAATTTACAATAGCAGTCTTTCTAAGTTCTTCAGCAGATTCTTCAGTTTTAGAACGAAGGATTTCAAGGCCTACTACAGTAGCTCCATATTCTCCTAGTATTAAATCATCTGTACTATACTCTCCATTCTCTTTATATATTAAGAGAGTCCCTAGTCTTTCGCCACCAGCACTAATAGGAATAACAGTGCTAATTAAATTATCATAAATTTTTTTGTCATCGGACATAGGAAATTCTGATAATGAAACATTTTCTTTAGTCTCAATAATTCTTAACAAATAGTCATTAAAATTAGTATCAACACTGTTTCCAACTTCAGTATTTTCTGATTCAAACAATTTGCTTGATGAATTTGAATAATTTGAGCCCAAAATTTTTCCTTTCTTACTTATTACTAGTGTACTGGATTCTAATACTTCATTTAGTACTCTACATATATCGTTAAAAATAACCGGCTCAGATCCAGAACGTTGCAGCAAATAATTTAACTTTCTAGTTTTTTCCAATAATACTACTGACATTTTATTCCTCCTTGTAAAATATGTTTTTTCTGTCTAGTATTATGTTCTAAAAATTCATACTTAATACTTAAAAACGATTATTTTTTTTAAAATAGTTATTGTTATAATTGTTTCTCTTTTGTAAATAATTAGTTAATTCATTCAATTACACTAATTATCATATCACTATTTAATTAAAAACACAATATATTTAATAAATCTTACTGAAAGGTTTAGTAATTAAATTATTTACCGCAAATATATTATCATTAAAAATTAAAAAAAGCAATAGTTTTTAGAAAACTATGCTTAAAAAAGTTTAGTAAGTTTATCGATTTACCCTAATTTGTTTTTATTTTACTTTTTATTCTAATTCTTTACTATACCTGCAGTCTTCATTACTACATATAGCAATTTTTTTCTTGCCTCCTTTTTCTAGCATATAACTATTACATTTAGGACATTTTTCATTTATTGGTTTATTCCAAGACATGAATTCACATTCAGGATTATTTTCGCAACCATAGTATTTTCTGCCTTTTTTTGTTTTCTTAATGATTATTTTCCCACCACATGATGGACAATCTACACCTGCTTCTTCATATAGAGCTTTTGTGTTTCTACATTCAGGAAAACCTGGACAAGCTAAAAATTTACCATAGCGACCGTATTTAACAACCATATTTCTACCACAATTTTCACAAATTATATCAGTTACTTCTTCTATATCAATATTTCCTATTTCTTCTTCAGCAGTTTTTAATGTTTCGCTAAAATTAGGATAAAATTCTCTTATTACTTTTTTCCAAGGAATTTCTCCTCTTTCAACTTCATCAAGTTGCTCTTCCATATTAGCAGTAAAATCTACATCTACAATATCTTTAAAATATGACTTTAAAATATCAATTACAATTTCACCAAGTTCCGTTGGATAAATTACTTTATTTTCTTTTACTGCATATCCTCTATTAAAAAGGGTACTAATAGTAGGAGCGTAAGTACTAGGACGACCTACTCCATTTTCTTCTAAAGTTTTTACTAAAGTTGCTTCAGAAAATCTAGCTGGAGCTTGTGTAAAATGTTGCTTTCCTTCTAAGTAATCAAGTTGAAGTTCTTCATTTATATTAGTAGTAAAATTAATTTCTTCTTCTTTTTCTTTTTCTTTATTGTAAACAATAAGAAAACCTTCAAATTTTAATGTAGAACCAGAAGTAGTAAATATATAATCTCCTGCACTTACTTTAAGAGAAAAAGTATTATATACTGCTGGTGACATTTGACTAGCCATAAATCTCTGCCAAATTAACTCATAAAGTTTATATTGATCATTAGTTAAAGAGTTCTTAATTGATTTAGGCTCTTTATCTATATAAGATGGCCTAATAGCTTCGTGGGCATCTTGACTTTTTCCCTTGCTTTTATAACTATATCCCTTTTCATTTAAATACTCTTTTCCAAAATTGCTTTCAATATATTTTTTTGCTTGTTCTTTAGCCTCTTCAGAAATTCTAACAGAATCAGTACGAATATAAGTGATAAGTCCTACTGTTCCTTCTCCTTCTATGTCTATTCCTTCATATAACTGTTGGGCTATTCTCATAGTCTTTGAAGTTGAAAAACCCAGGTATTTTGAAGCTTCTTGTTGAAGAGTACTAGTTGTAAAAGGAGCTACGGGTTTTTTAATACGCTCTCCTTTTTTAACTTCATCAATTTTATAACTTGCCTTTTTTATTTCACTAATTATTTCATCTGCTTTTTCTTTTGAATCAATTTCTATTTTTTTATCTTTAAGACCATAAAATTTTGATTCGATGCTTCTATTTTCCTTATCAACAAATTTTGCTTCTATACTCCAATATTCTTCAGGAATAAAATTGTTAATTTCTTCTTCTCTATCACATATCAATCTTAAAGCAACAGATTGAACCCTTCCAGCACTAAGCCCTTTTCTAATTTTTCTCCACAAAAGAGGACTTATTTGGTAGCCTACAATTCTATCTAAAACTCTTCTTGCTTGTTGTGCGTCTACTAAATTCATATCAATTTCTCTAGCTTCCTTAATTGAATTTTTTACAGCATTTTTTGTAATTTCGTTAAATGTTATTCTTTGAGTATTTTTTTTATCAAGTTTAAGTGCATGTATTAAGTGCCAAGAAATAGCTTCTCCTTCTCTATCTGGGTCTGTTGCTAGATATACTTTATCTGCAGTTTTAACAACTTTTCTTAATTTACTTAAAAGTTCTCCTTTCCCACGGATTGTTATATATTTAGGTTCAAAATCTTCCTCAATATTTACGCCTAACTGACTCTTGGGTAAGTCTCTTACATGACCCATCGTTGCTTCTACTTTATATGATCTTCCAAGGAATTTTTTAATTGTTTTTGCTTTAGCAGGTGATTCTACTATAACTAGATAGTTTGCCATATTACCCCTCCATAATTAAATTCGGATAAATCTTTTACCCGGCAACTGTTTTATCAAACCTTTAATCTCCAAAAAAGTTAATATTGATTGTAATTTATTTATATTATATTTTGTTTTAAATGATAATAATTCTATTTGTGAAGGTTCAAAACTTATACAATCATATACTATATTTTCTTCCAATGCAAGTCCAGATATACTCACATTTTTAGATTGAGACACTTCTTTACTATTACACTTATTATGCATATATATTTTAATCTCTTCCAAAATATCTTCAATATTTGTAACCAATTTTGCCCCTTGTTGAATTAATTTGTTCGTTCCAATACTAGTATTGCTAAATATGCTACCGGGTATAGCAAATACTTCTTTTCCTTGATCTAAGGCTAAATCAGCTGTTATTAAAGCTCCGCTTTTTTCTCCAGCCTCTACTATAATAACACCTTGACTTAGACCACTTATTATCCGATTTCTTGCAGGAAAAAAGCCTGGAATGGCATTAGTACCTGGAGGATATTCAGATATAATTGCTCCTTTTTCTTCTATAGATTTCATCAAATTTAGATTATTGGAGGGATAACATATATCTAAACCGTTGGCAACTACTGCAACTGTATCTCCCCCATATTCTAAAGCAACTTTATGAGCTTGTGTATCTATACCATAAGCTAAACCACTAATAATTCCAATGCCCATCTTAACTAAATCATAACCTAATTTTCTTACAACTCTTATACCATATTCACTGCATTTTCTAGAACCAACTATAGCCAAATATCCTTTTTCAAAAACAGGTAAACTTCCCTTTACAAAAATCCCCATAGGAGGATTAGGAATATTTTTTAATAATAATGGATATTCTTTATCTTTAATTGAATAATAATTAATATTCTTTTTCTTTAAATCCGTTAATCTTCTTTTTAATTCTTTATAATTCTTTGACCTTTCTAAAATATTTAATTCATTCTCAGAAAAATTTAGTTCTTTTCTTATTTCATTATTTTTTAGTTTCCATATTATCTCGGGGCTTTCAAAAGTCTTTATGAGTTGTTTAATCCTATTTTTTCTAAGTCCTTTTATTGTTGTGAGCCAAAACCAGTAAAAATAATTATCAAAAGACTCGTCCACTTAATCACCTTCCATATGAAATTGTCTATTATTTTATATATTAAATATTTTCTATAGAAATATACTTTGTGCTTGTATAACTTTTTATATTTTACCACTTAATTGAAATTAATCAAGCTTTTAAATTGTTGGTTTGACAATGTAAAAATGTGGAATAATATAACAAGATATTTTTAATTATGAAAGGAGAAAGAAATGCTTAGTAAGGTTAAAAGCTGTACTTTGTACGGCATTAATGGATATCTTGTAGATGTAGAAGTAGATTTAAGTGAAGGGCTTCCTGGATTTGATTTGGTAGGCTTGCCAGACTCTTCAATTCGCGAAGCAAAAGACAGAGTCCGTGCTGCTATAAAGAATTCACAGTTATTATTTCCTATTAAAAGAATTACTGTAAATCTTGCTCCAGCAGACACAAAAAAAGAAGGGTCAGCTTTCGACCTTCCTATTGCTATTGGAATTATTAGTTGTAATCTCCCTATTGAGCAAGAAATATTAAAAAATACTATGATTATTGGGGAATTATCATTAGATGGTACAGTTAAACCTGTTAATGGTATTTTACCCATGGTTTATTCTGCTTATAAAAACGGATTAAAACAATGTATTGTTCCATATGAAAATGCTGAGGAAGGAGCAATCGTTGAAGGTATTTCAGTAATTGGAGTACATACTTTATATGAAGCAATCGAATTTTTACAAGGGATCAGGAGCATAGAAAAAACTACAGTAGATATCAAGGCAATCATGAAACAATCCATAAATTCAAAAGTTGATTTTTCTGATGTTAAAGGACAGGCTCACGTAAAAAGAGCCTTGGAAATATCAGCAGCAGGCTCCCATAACCTACTTATGATTGGATCACCTGGTTCAGGTAAAACAATGATGGCAAAAAGGCTTCCTAGTATTCTTCCAGACTTAACTTTTGATGAAAGTATAGAAATAACCAAAATATATAGTGTCATAGGACTTCTTCCTAATAAGAAATCATTAATTACAACAAGACCTTTCCGTTCTCCTCACCACACAGTTTCAACCTCTGCATTAGTCGGAGGTGGTAGGATTCCAAGGCCTGGCGAAGTAAGCTTGTCTCATTATGGAGTCTTATTCTTAGACGAACTGCCTGAGTTTAATAAAAACGTTTTAGAAGTACTACGACAGCCTCTAGAAGATAGAGAAGTTACTATATCCAGAGTTAATGCAACCTTAACCTATCCTGCAAGTTTTATGCTAGTTTGTTCTATGAATCCATGTCCTTGTGGTTATTTAGGAGACGAAGAAAAATGCCATTGCCAACCAGATACAATAAAAAAATATCTGGCTAAAATATCAGGTCCTCTTCTTGACAGACTAGATTTACATGTAGAAGTATCTCCTGTTAAATACAAGGACTTAGATACAAACGAAAAAAGTGAGTCCTCGGCTAGTATTAAAAAAAGAGTATTAAAGGCACAAAAAATACAACAAGAACGCTATAAAAATGAAAATATTTATTTTAATGCACAACTTGGAGCTGCTCAAATTGAAAAATATTGTGTTTTAGGAAAAGAAGAAAAGGATTTATTAAAGGCTGCCTTTGAAAAGCTTAATTTAAGTGCCAGGGCTTATCATAGAATATTAAAGGTAGCAAGAACTATTGCCGACTTAGATGGTAGAGAAAATATTGAGCTCCAGCATTTAAGTGAAGCTATTCAATATAGAAGCCTAGACAGAAAATATTGGACATGAAAAGTGTAACAAAGTCTTTTTGCATTTTTTACTTATCTTTCATTTCTAATTTATATTATTCATTATATGGTATATGCTTTAAAAACATCATAAATAAGTTATCAAGTTATTTATTAAATAATTTATTATATATTAGTAGCATAATAACTAATTATAATTATCTGTAAGTTATACCAACATAAAAGAAGCATCAAACAAATTTTTATGCTTCTTTTATGTGTCTATTTTTTATTCATCATGTTAATATTTTGGTAATGAATTTTTCTTTCATAGTCTGTTTTAAAAGTAAATTCCCGACCTTCTGAAAGACCCTTAAGATACTCAATCGTGCTAAAAATATCTTCTTCTTTCAAATCCAGACTATGACCTGCAACAATTTTTTTAGGCTTATAATTTAGATAATTTTCTAAGCTTTTTATATATGTATTAATATCATTATTTTCAACATAAATTATTGGTTTTTCTAAATTATCACCTGCATATAATACCCTCTCATTATGGTCAAACAAGGAAATACTGTCGATTGTATGACCTGGGCTGTAAAAAAGTTCAATCCCCTCATCATAAAAAATCATTTTTTCTTTAAATGTGATGTTAGGCAATTGCTTGTTTGCCCTACCTAGAATATATCGCCTATTATTTTTAATTTGATTTTCCCATTGCTCATGAAGTAACTTTCTGCATATTTCGTGGCTTATGATATCTTTTTTTGCAAAGCTGATATTGCCCCATACATGATCCCAGTGAAAATGGCTGTTAATTACAATTATTTCTTTATTCTTAGAAGAAAGGTTAATTTCTTCTAAAATAGGCTTAATAGCATCTGAACCGCAATAAGTATCCATTACAAAAAATTTTGAAGAGGTCTCGATAAGAAAAACATTAGTTGTAAAATCTTCAATATTATTATAGGAAAAAGCCACGGCATTGGCTGCAATCTTACAGATATTCATAATATCTTCTCCATGTGAATATGGGGACAGTATTCTTCAAAATATATATCACCTGATGAAGAATAGCCCATTTTTTTATAAAATTCTTCTACTCTGCATTGGGCTGATATAGATATTTTTTGTGCTCCTTTTTCTTTTGCTTTTTCTTCGAGAGAACTAACAAGTAATTCTCCTAATCCTAATTGGCGGTATTCTTTAATTACCGCTAAACGACCAATTATATATGTTTTCTTTTCTGGATCTTTAGTAAATAGCCTGCCCGTTGCAACAGCTTGCTGATTATAATACATAACAAGATGTATTGCTTTATCATCATATCTATCAAATTCATCCTTAAAGCCTTGTTCTTCTATAAATACTCTTTTTCTAATTATTTTTCCATCATCTAGTAAAACCTTTGAAAAAACCTTTTCTATTTTCATTTTCATTACTCCTTAAGCTAATGCTATTTTTTCATAATGCTTGTATAATGAATGAAATTTACCACTGTATTTTTTATGCCAAGGCTTCTTTTTACCGCAAAAATGAAGAATAATAGTATTATTAATAACATAGTCCATATCAATTTCTCCACTGCTTAGGATTTTATAGTAATTATAAAACCTTGCATCATAGTTATACAATATCTCATCGATACTTTTAATGCTTTTAGAATATAAAGCATTTAAAATGTCCTGGTCAGGCATAATTAATTTAGATTTATTTTTTCTTACAAAATCAAATATATGTTTTTCATCTATTATATTTCTTTGTAAGTTTAAATTCATAACTAACACACCTGAATTATAGTATTTATCAATTTCATAGGGGCTTAACCTTAATCTATTGATTTCTCTTATGTATATTTTATTATGGTAAGCAGCAGCAAATAAGTAGTTTTCAATATCTATATTATATAAGTCAATTATCTTATTAATTACTAAAATATCTGGATCTAAATATAGTATCTTATCAAGTTCTTGGGGGAGAAATTTAAATGCTAAAAGCCTGTAGTACATTTCTTTAGTATAATGCATTAAAGTAGGTGCGTCATTAAAATAATTATCTCCTATTTTAATAGCTTCTAGTTTATTATCATGCTTACTTACAAAAGATTTTAAATCATCTAATTCATTATCTTTTAATCTAGAATAAAGAAGATAGATGGTAAATTCTTCTTCAATATTATTAATAAAGAGTGATTTTAGCATTACTTTTAGAGGTGAAATATAATTTGAGTCTACTGTAACTAGTATGTTCATAGCAGTCATCCTTTCAGTAAATTTTTGTATTATAAAATATATTTTAATAATAAATATAGTAGTCTTATAATATTATAATACAAGATTACTCTATGTTTGACATATAGTTAAAAAAATTATATCATTACAATATGATAAGAAAAATTATAAACTACACAAAGTTATAATTTAGAATAATTCATTGTACTGATACAAGAGGGTTCGTCCCGATTGTGAAGGCAAGAGATTAATAATTATAATGCATATTTATCTATTATTATCCTTGTGCCTATTAGTACAAGGATTTTTCTATGGAAATCTTTCATTATTTAAAATCTAGCGTATTAAGTCTTTAAACAAGGAGGGATTATGTGGAAACAAGAATTGCTATAGTCGCTATCATTGTTGAAAATCCAACTTCTGTCGAAAAAATCAACAATATTTTACACAATTATAATAAATTCATTATAGGCAGAATGGGCATTCCCTATCACAAAAAAAATATTTCAATTATTAGTGTTGTTATGGATGCACCTAATGATGTGATTAGCGCCTTATCAGGAAAACTAGGAATGCTTCCTGATGTAAACACCAAAACTGTCTATTCAAAACTATCATCAACAAACAAATAAATAAAAATAATTAAATAGCTGATTTGGAAGGAGTTATATTACTATGTACAATGTTAAATCTTTAGATTCCAATGAATTTATATGTCATGAAGAAATATTAAATTCAATGGAAGATGCTAAAAAAGCTTTTAAGAATAAATCCGAAATTGATAGAATTTTAGAAAAAGCTGCAAGTTTAAAAGGACTTTCTCACAAAGAAGCTGCTGTTTTACTAGAAGTCGATGATGATGAAACCTTAAATAAAATTTATAAAATAGCAAATGAAATAAAGGAAAAAATTTATGGGAAACGCATTGTTATTTTTGCCCCCTTATATTTATCCAATTACTGTGTTAATGAATGTAAATACTGCGGATTAAAATGCACTAATAATATTGCAAGACGTAGGCTTACTCAACAAGAAGTCCGAGAAGAAGTTAGAGCTTTAGAGGCTATGGGACATAAAAGACTTCTTCTTGAAGCAGGTGAAGATGATGAACACTGTCCAATTGATTACATTTTAGAATGTATAGAAACTATTTATAATGAAAAATTTGAAAATGGTGCTATTCGTAGGGTTAATATTGATATTGCTGCTACAACTGCTGAAAATTACAAAAAATTAAAAGAAGCAGGAATTGGTACTTATATCTTATTCCAAGAAACTTACCATAAAGCTACCTATCTTGAGGTCCATAAGGGACCAAAACGAAATTATGAATGGCATACTGAAGCAATGGACAGAGCCATGCTTGGCGGTGGTATTGATGATGTAGGTATTGGTGTTCTTTATGGCCTTTATGATTATCGTTATGAAACTATTGCTTTACTAATGCATGCTGAACATCTTGAAGCGGTTACTGGTGTCGGACCACATACCATATCTGTACCTAGATTATTACCTGCTGAAGGTGTAAATTATAATGAATTCCCTTATTTAATTAATGATAGAGATTTTAAAAAGGTGGTGGCAGTAATCCGCCTTGCTGTTCCTTATACAGGTATGATTCTTTCTACTAGAGAAAGCGTAGCTTTTCGTGAAGAACTCCTGGGAGTAGGTATTTCTCAAATGAGTGCAGGTTCTTCAGTAGGAGTTGGTGGCTATGCAAAAAAAGATGTTTTCGTACAAGACGGAGTTGAAGAAAAACCACAATTTTACTTAGCAGACCATAGAGAACCTATAGATGTAATTAAAGCTCTTGTTAAAGACGGCTATATCCCAAGTTATTGTACTGCCTGCTACCGAGAAGGAAGAACCGGAGATAGATTTATACCTCTTGCTAAATCTGGTCAAATTGCTAATTGCTGCTTACCTAATGCCCTACTTACCTTTGAAGAGTATCTTAGAGACTATGCGGATGAAGAATTAATGGAGATGGGACAAGGATTAATTAATAATGAAATTAATAACATTCCTAATGAAAAGCAAAGAGCAAGAACTGTTGATTATTTAAACAGAATCCGCAGTGGCGAAAGAGATTTAAGATTTTAAGTAAAATTTTTAAAAACATCTTCAAAAATTTTTTGAAGATGTTTTTATATATGTTTAAAATTTATCGTATTCCTGCTGCTATTTTTATTTGTTCTTGATGAGCATTTGAAATCATTCCATCTTTATGCCTGATACTATTTTTAAAATGAATATCAAAATGTCCATCAAAATTATTATCTGTAATATACTCTACATCATGAGGCATTGAAGCCATGGAAGCTGCAATCTTTCTACCATCTACCTGGACAATAACTGCCCTTTCCTTCCATGAATAATTCCCACCCCATATTTCTTTAATAATTGCCGCATCTTTTGCAGTCAAAGGTTCACAATCTGCATGAAAAGCACCAGTAGTTCTTTTAACTTTAAAACTTTTGCCTGTTTGAAAATCAATAACAGTGGCAACTTTGTTAATTGGAAAAAGGTATTGTGCCTCTGACCACCAGTCTAAATATTCTCCATGGCGTTCACTAACTCTATTTTTGGGGGCAATATGATATACTGGGATAATAATTTTTTGCCCTATTGACAGCGGACTATTTTCCGTCATATTATTTACTTTTAATAACTCAGCCATAGGTATCCCGTATTTTATGCTCAAATCCCAGAAATTGTCTCCAGATTGAATGCTATGAGAAGTATAAGTAACATAATTATTTTGAGATGGGGCTTTTGCTTTATTTTGTGTTGGGCTATCAATTTTTAGTTTTTGTCCTACGTAAATCATATCTCCAGTAATTCCATTTATTTCTCTTAATTTATTTATACTAATATTGTATTTATCTGCAATTTTCCATAAGGTATCCCCTGCTTTTACTGTATGTAATTTAGCTGGTGAATTAATAGTTACAGTTTTTGAATTCTGATTCCAATTGACTTCCATTCCAAGAGTTTCACTAATAAATCTTAAAGGGACCATAGTTGTTCCATTATATATATATGAAGGCTGCATCTTTATTAATTTATCATTAATCCGAACCTTATCGGAACCTACAATAAATGATATTTTTATATTGCCCTTATTTATTCCAACAGTTTTAGACGAAGAATTCCACCATACTTGTGCCCCCAGAGTTTCTGCAACATCTCTAAGGGGAATATAAGTAGTCCCGTCTTTAATAACAGCTGGACGGGAAAAATTATATTTTTGACCATTAATTATAATGGATATATTATTTAAGCTTTGACTAGCTTGTATATTTATAGGAGCAGCACTAAGCTGGGCAGGACTTGTGAAAGGAATTGTAGCAACAAGCATTGCCCCAGCCATAATTTTGACAGTATTAATTTTAATATTTTTAAGATTATCAGTTATATACTTTTCAATACTATTATATAGTTTTATATTTTTTTAAATATCTTCTGGATAAGTTAGTTCCTTTGAAAATTCAGTTAAGTCAGGAGCTAGATATAAAGTTAAAATAAAGCCAGATTCATCTTCGTCTAATTGATGTCTTATGAAAATATCCATCAAGATTCTCCTTTAGCTCATATTTATAAGTTTTTATCTATAATAAGTATGCTAACTAAAGAATTATTTTATACAAGGATATCTAGCAATTAACTTTTTAATATATTGGAATTTCTACTATCCTACTGTATTCTCTTAATGGATACAGACCATCATGAGCCTCACCGGGGATAAATCTTGACATTTCACTTGCCTCAGTAATCCTTACAAGACCAGCTAATGCAAACTTTTCTATTAGACTTTTTCTTTTATTTAGATCTGGGCAAAGTATCCCAACAGTTTGTAGGTGATTTTTATAAGGTTTTAAAACAGGAATAATATCCTCATGGGCTAGTCTTTTTACCCATACATTCCTAAACATATAAGATAACGAAAGTATATTATCATCCGAGCATACAACACTTACTCCGTCTTCCATAAATATCGTATTAGCAGTTAAATGATTTTCTAGCTTTTCAGTATAAAGCCTTATGGCATTTTGTGCACGCATACCATAATCAGCTAATCCTAGTTCTTTGTTTACTTGCTTTAATATTTCAAAAAAACGTTTAGCAAATATTATTTGTTCTTCTTTTGAAGAGGTATCTAAAAAAATACCTTGGCAAGAAGAACATAAGACTTGATTAGTTTCACATATATGCTTTGCTAGGCCTTTTAAGTCTTCATCAGTAGCTTCAGTTACTGCATAGGCAAAGGATAACTTATGTCCCCAAGAAATAACCTTAGTAGTAATATCCGCCATTGATTTTATAGCACAAACAGCTTCATCTCCACCCCAGACTACAATAGCATCAGATAATTTTGCTAAAGATTTTATGGTTTCAAATTCTACTGATGGAATATCAAAGACATAAATATAGTCTGCTAAAGCAGGGTTTATTTTTATAAGCTCTGATAATAAACGAATGGATAAACCCGTATCCCCTGAAGGCAATTTTAATATATTAATATTGCCTGATAAAAGACCTTCTACAACACTGTATGCTGGCAGACCATCTACATTTCCAGCAGCTATATGTAAAAGTATCCCAAGAGGATAAATTTTTCTAACAAATCTATCAGCAATAATTTTTTCTTCGTCACTTAGCTCGATTTTACATTTATAAGATAAACCTTCCCTACTAAACATCATTGCCATTGTCAAAAACCTTTCATACGAAATACTAAATGTTTTTAAAAAAGGCTTTACTATATCATCAAATTTCCCATCTAATACTTTCTTGGCTAAACTATCGCAAGCTTCAATGACTTCGTCTCTATTAATAGGCTTTTTATACTGTATTGAATGATATAAATCTTCTTTTAGCTTACTAATTATCCTGTTTTGTTCAGAATTATCATAAATTTTACCATGATATAATATCATTTTATTCTTGCTCCTTTAGAAATTTTTCAGCCCCTGCAGCACAAGTTATAATGTCTTTAATTCCCACCCGTCCAATTATTTCAAGCCAAGGCGAAGGTTCTCCACAAGGGCATTTTTCATTATGTATAATTCCAATGTCATCAGTCATAATACTTAATAAAGGCACACTTCTTACCATAGGCGTTAAAAGATTTATTATACCAGGCATTCCATCAGCTACTGGTTCAAAAGTATCAGGATGGCGAATAATTATACGACTATAAGCAGGTATATGAAAATGATGTTCTCTACAGTCCGTATATAATATTGGGTGCTCCACGGCTCCAAAAAATTCAATAATGTAATCTTCTTTTATTCCTAAGACTTCCTCTACTAATTTATAAAAATCTTCTTTGTCAACTTTCTGGGTATAAAATTGTTTCCAGCCTCCTCCTAAAGTGACCATGCTACCTTTGGGCATTTTAAGAAAAATACCTTCATCCTTCATTTTTTTTAAAAGAAAATATGTATAAGCTGGGAAACCAATAGTCCTTATGGGTGTCTTTGATTTAGAAAATTTTATTAAGGCTTCTTTCATATGCTCTAAATCTAACTTATAACCTTCTTTAGTTTTTCTAATGGCATAGCTGCGGCTTAAAGCAGGTGCAAAAAAAGTAAAGCCAAATGCTGTTTTGCTTATTGCAGTTTTATTTTCACTAGTTGGCTCATAACCAAATATCAAATAATTAACTGGTTTTAAGGATAATAAGTGATGAAATCTTGTTACATTGATTACCATGTTAAGTCCATTGATTAAACTAAAAAAATCAAAGCCTATTTCCGATTTTAACCCACTAGTTCCTGAAGAAGTAGCCTTAATTAAAAGCTTTTTCTCAGAGACACTAAACATTTTATGACGTTTAAAATATAAAGTAGGTAAAAAAGGTAATCTAATAAGGTCTTCCATCGTCGTTATTTTATATGGGGAAAAAGCAACTTCATCAAGAATACGTTTGTAATCAATACAATTTTCATATTGAAAAACTGCATTTTCTTTCATTGCCTTAATAAATAATTCATCAGTAGATGCAAGATTATATATTTCATTTTTTTTAATTTTAAATAGTTTTTTGACTGATTTCATATAATCACCAACATTCATAAATATATCAAATAGAAATATAATCTCCTAACTACATATAATAATTTCTCTTAAGACTTGTCTAATAAGTATAATATTTGCTTTTTATATTATCATATTTTTTTGTAGATGTCTCTTGACTTTTTTATGATATAAAAACAAAAGTGACTTTATTTTTTGAACTTGCTTGAAATATTATAGTTACTCATGGTATAATTTAAAAAACAAAAGGAGTGAAAAAAATGGATTCTATTATATCTGTTAACAACATAAGCTTTGTTCTTGTTTTTCTAGAGGGAATTATTTCTTTCTTTTCTCCTTGTATTATACCTTTAATTCCTGTATATATGAGTTATTTAGCAGGAAGCTCCAATGAAACTTCTCAAGACGGTACGATTATATTTAATAGAAAAAAAGTATTTTTCCATACTATATTCTTTGTATTAGGAATATCTTTTGCCTTTTTTATACTGGGAATGACTTTTACAGCCCTGGGAAGCTTTTTTAAAAGTAATCGTTTATTATTAACTCGTATAGCAGGGATAATAGTGATTATTTTTGGTTTATTTCAATTAGGTTTATTTGATTTAAAATTTCTTAATCAACAGCGTAGAATTCAACTTAATCTAAATAAAAGAAAGGTTAATCCTTTAGTAGCTTTTATCTTAGGATTTACATTTAGTTTTGCATGGACTCCTTGTGTAGGTCCTGCTCTTTCTTCTGTATTAATATTAGCTTCAAGTGCAAACAATTATTTAATTGGTAACTTATTGGTGCTTTTATATACTGTAGGTTTTATTATTCCTTTCTTATTGTTAGGTTTATTTACTACAAGAGTTTTAAATTTCTTAGATAAGCACAAAAAAGCTGTAAAATATACAGTAAAAATAGGCGGTATTATATTAATCCTCATAGGAATTATGATTTTTACAGGCTGGATGAATAATATTTCAAGCTACTTAAATTCAATTCCTAATCGTCAAGAAGAACTTGATGATTCTTCTGCTGATGAAGATCAAATATCAGAAGAAGACTCTACTGCTGAAAATGAATTTCCCGCCGATGATTTTACTTTGATAGACCAATATGGTAATGAGCATACCCTTTCAGAATATAAAGATAAAGTGGTATTTATTAACTTTTGGGCAACCTGGTGTCCACCTTGCCGAGCCGAAATGCCTGATATTGAGGCTTTATATTATGAATATGGACAAAATGAAGAAGATGTGATAATAATAGGTATTGCAAGTCCTAAATCTGATAAAAATCTTTATACTAAGGAAGTTGATAAAGAAGGAGTAATTCAATTTTTAGAAGAAAACGATATTACTTTCCCTATATTATTTGATGAAACGGGTTCTGTTTTTAACCAATATGGTATTTCATCTTTACCTACTAGTTACTTTATAGATAAAGATGGTAATATTTATGGCTTTGCTCCAGGAATGATTAGTAAGGATGTAATGAAAAATACTATAGAAACTTTAAGAAATCCTACTGAGTAATTAAAAGTAATTATAAACCTACTCTATGAAAAACATTATTGCTTTCAAAGGAGTAAGAATATGAAATATCAATATAATTTACCATGTAATATTGCACAAACTCTAAATATTATTGGTGATAAATGGACTTTATTAATTCTTTGCCAAATTTTCAAGGGAAATAATACCTTTAACAGTTTGCTTGAAAATCTTGAAGGTATTTCTACAAACCTTTTATCAAAACGCTTAAAATCACTAGAAAAAGATGATCTTATAAAAGCAGTTCTTTATCAGGCTCACCCACCCCGCTATAGATATGAACTTACAGAAAGCGGAATGGATTTAGAAGATATAATTTACAGTATCATCTTATGGGGTGAAAAACATTTAAAAAAATGTTACAAGGAAATGGTCCATAGCTCATGTAATCATAAAATAGAACTGCATTACTATTGCCCCCATTGTAAAAAAACTATTGATAAAAAGGAACTTTTAGTAAAAGATCCTGAATAAAAGTATTAAGCCATTTTAAAACGTTAATTAATATCAAGCTATATATAGTTTTTAAAAAAAAGCCAAATTTTGGCTTTTTTTTATTAATATTTTCTACTTAAACAGTTTGTTTTCAATTATCTAGAAATATATCAAAAAATGTGATAAGTTAAAATATATGAAAAAATGTATGGGGGAAATGAAAGATGGCTAGAGAAAAAATTCTTGTTGTGGATGATAAAAAGGAAATAGCTGAATTAATTAGAGATTACTTAGAAAATGAAGAATTTGAAGTTCAACTTGCATTTAATGGTGAAGAAGCTTTAAAAGTTTTTAAAAACTTTAATCCCAATTTAGTTATTCTAGATATCATGCTCCCAGTAATTGATGGCCTGGAAGTTTGCAGAATATTACGTTCTTTGGATTGGCAACCCTTTTTTGGACAAAATTACTCCGAACAAGAAATTACTTTAACTACAGTTCTTATCCAGCTGATTTCAAAGTGTTTAACCCTCTATATTCCACTGGCGTTAGATAACCTAAA
>JAAYRK010000036.1 GCA_012518815.1 Candidatus Epulonipiscium sp.
GGTCATGGTGGTACACCTCCCGGTCATGGTGGCACTCCACCAGGTCGTAACAAATAATACAAGGGAGGAGTTCCTATAATAAAAGACAAAGAACTTGAAAAAGCTAGTATTATTCTCTTTACTTTGTTGATGGGGAGCAGTATATGCAACTATTTGTTCCAAATTTCTATGGGTAGAATGCTAAGGATTGAAGAATTTGGAACATTGAATGTATTATTGTCAATACTAAATGTATATACTGTTCCCACAACAACAATTACTATGGTTATTTCAAGATATTTTGCATATTATCATGCTAAAAAAGAAGATGATAAGTTGAGAGTTTTTTTTAGAAAAAGTCTCCTTTTTGTGGTGCTTTTTTCTATATCTATGACAGTAATTGCTTTGCTTTTTTCTTATCCAATTAAATATTATTTACGAATTGATAATTACTTATATATTTTTATAACCATTTTTATTGGAGGAATTAGTTTAATTACTCCTTTATCTTTAGGGCCTTTGCAGGGGTTAAAAGACTTTTCAACTTTAGGCACATTTAACTTTATAGGAGCTTTTTTCAAACTAATAACTGGTATGATATTAGTTTATTTAGGTTTTAGTATTTTTGGAGCTTTAGGAGGGATATTATTAGGCTCTGTTATGCTTTTGTTGGTTGGTTATTTTGCTTTAAGAAAATATCTTACTTCTACAGAAGACTCCAGTATAGATTTAGATATTCAGGAGATTATAAGATATGTATATCCAGTATTGGTTTGTAATTTGTCTTTAGTTATGCTGACTAATATAGATTTATTTATGGTCAAGCATTATTTTGATGCAATAGAGGCGGGTTTATACAGCAGTGCAGTATTATTTGGAAGAATAGTATTTTATGTTTCTTCTGCTATTGTTACTGCAATGTTTCCTATTGTTGTACAGGCTAATGCAAAAGAAGATTCTTCCTTTGATACCTTAAAAAAATCTTTAATTTATTCGGGACTTTTTTCTTTAATTTGTATAATAGGGATATTTTTATTCCCCAAGCTTACTGTAAGCATATTATTTGGCAGCCACTATCTTAGAGCTATACCTTATTTTAAGCTAATATCTATAGCTATTTTACCAATCTGCTTATTAAGTGTCTTAATGAATTATTTTTTAGCAGTGGGCAAGACAAAAGTAATAGTAATTAGTATGGCTTTTGGAAGTTTACTTGAAATAGTATTAATTTTTTACTTTCATAAAACAATTGAAGAAATCCTATTAGTTATGCTCTTTTCAGGTTTATTTGTTGTAGTTATTAATTTTATATATCTGTTTTTATACAAAAATAAAATATCGAAATCAATGTTTTTATAGGGAGGGATAATGATGGCTAAGGCCTTGGTATCTGTAATTATTCCAACTAAAAATTCACAAGAGTATATAAAAAAATGCTTAGACAGCATAAGCCATCAGACCTATCCTAACATAGAAATAATTGTTGTGGATAATAATTCTAAAGATAAGACTAAAGAAATAGCTAAAAAATATACGGATAAAGTTTTTAATAAAGGACCAGAACGAAGTAGCCAAAGAAATTATGGTGCAAGTGTAAGTACTGGTGTTTATTTATATTTTGTCGATAGTGATTTTTATTTGGAAGAAAGGGTTATAGAAGAAGCCGTAAAAAAGGCTGGGGAGGGCTGTGAAATCATAGCCATACATAATAGTTCTGATCCTTGTGTTAGCATTTGGTCCAAGGTAAGGAAGTTTGAAAGAGATATGTATAAATATGATTTTAATAATATTGCTGTAAGATTTATTAAAAAGAGTGCTTTTTTAGATGTAGGCGGCTATAATGAAGAACTTATTGCTTCTGAGGATTATGATTTACATAATAGATTAGTAGAAAAGGGCTATAAATTAGGCTTTATTGAGCCTGAGGAAATACATTTAGGAGAGCCAAAAAGTCTTCTTGAAATTTATAAAAAGCATTATTATTATGGTAAATCTATCAATCAATACATAAAGACCAACAAAAAATATGCAGCAAAACAACTATCCCCTATTAGGCCGGCTTTTATAAAAAATGCCGGCAAATTTTTAAAAAAACCTTTAATGACTTTCTTGTTTTTAATATATAATTTTGTAAAATATTTTGCAGCTTTTAATGGAATGGTAGTTTCAATTTTTACGAAAAAGGAAGAAGGTATTATATGAAAGCAATAAAGAAAGAAAAAACTTTTTTAAAGAAATATAAGTATTTATCTTTATTTATACTGTTTTCATTAATACTTTTTCTTACAAAAAATATTTGGTTTTCTAAGGATGTTATTGTCTTTAGTGATATTGATTTTGGTTTAGATGACAAAGTATTTATTTTAAGGATTTTTAGCTTATTTAATGAACATTTTTCTTCGATGAATTTTTTTAATTTATCAAGACTTGCTTTTATCATACCTTTTTATTTACTAGCATTGCTTTTTTCAAATTTTATCCCTGGCTTTTTATTAAAAGTAATCATAGTTTTTGTTTTACTTATTTCTGCAATGGGAATGTTTTGTTTATGTGAAAAGCTTCTTGAAAAGCACTTTGGAAACTTTAATAAAGCTTTTCATTATTTTGGCTTAATTATTCCTGCTTTATATTACGCAATAAATCCTTGGGTAATGTTTAGGATTCAGCATATCTTTCTTTTGCCAGGTTATGCATGTTATCCTTGGATTTTATACTTTTTTATAGATTTATTTAAGCTTTATGAAGATGAGGAAATGACAGCTAATAAAGAGGCTACTATAGAATTTACTATCTTTAAAAAAACAATTAAGCTAAAAGAAACGATTTGGAAAGATATTATATCTGCTATAAAAATTGCATTTTTTATTTTAATTGGTTCTGCATCTATTCATTATTTCTTCTTTTACATATTAACTATTGTTGGGCTTGGTCTTTTTATTCTTGTCCACAATATTAGAAAAAGCCATAGTTTTAAATCATCCTTTTATACATTCATAAGAAGAAATATAATACTATGGTCTATTGTATTTTTATTTTGTGCTTACTGGATTATCCCTTATCTATTTGCCATGTTTCAAACCAATATTGAGCCCAATAACGTAAATGTTGTTAATACTCTTGGCATGTTTTCAAGAAACAGCGATATCCGAAATATCTTATATCTTGTTTCTTATTGGTGGCCTATGTTTGATACTACAACATACCTTGATGGCTTATTTTGGATAGGGGGAGGAGTATTTTTATTCTTTGCTGTTTATATTATTCTCTATAGGTTTAAACAGCATTTTTATATTTCCTTGTTTACTTTTACAACCTTATTTATGATTGCTTTAGCTACTGGAGTTAACTCTAATTATCTTGATAATTTTAATATTTTTGTAGTGACCAATATCCCTATTTTTGGCCATATTTTTAGAGATCCTAATAAGCTGGTAGGACCTATGGCCGCATTTTTTGCTATTTTAATAGGCTTTGGAGTTGATAGATATTTATTCTTAATAAATAGGGAAGGATTTAGTAAATGGGCTCAGGGCTTTTTTATATTAGTACTGCTAATTTCACATAATTTTTATTACAGACCTTTTAAAACAGTTTTTACAGATGTTTATTATTCAGGAGCCGAGTTACCAAAAGAATACGAAATAGTAAACAAAAATCATATTGAGGGTGAGGGAAAAGTAATATGGTTTCCTTGCATGGAACATATGCTTTTATCTAATAAGATTTCAAATTATGCTTGGAACATGCCAAAGGATAATGACAATGAACTAAATTTGATGAGGGTAGTTGGTAATTTCCATCAATATTCTAGTTCCAAAGCTTTTATATTTCAGCATGAAAATAATGATGGGACGATTCCATATTTTTATTCCTTCTTTCAACACCTTTTAGATAAAACAGGTGGCCAGCATTTTGGAGAATTAATAAATCATATGGGCTTTGATGAGCTGGCATTTCATAATGACGTTTATGGACAAGAAGAAAGACAGGAATTTAATCTTGAAGTCTTAAATAATCAAGATAGTATAGAAAAATATTATGAAGATAATATTTTTACCTTATATAAAACTAAAAATCCCCAAGAAAAAAATCTAGCAGTTAATAAAATTTTATACCATACGGACAATATGTTTTCATATCTATATATGCTGGATAAAGCAGAAGAATTAGGAGTTAATTCTGATGATACCGGCATAATATGGTCACAAGCAAGAAAACAAGACTTTAATTTAGATGAAAGTGATATTATCGTAGGAGATAATAAGTGGGATATTATAATGCCGTTTTTGGATAATGAATACTTTTATTATCCTTTTGACTATGTAAATACAGGAGATCCTTATCAAGGCTGGGCTAAGACTTTACTAAAAGATTCAGAATGGCAGTGGCTTTTATCTTTAAATGGCTTAAATAATGCTTTTGAATATGATTATAGTCATGGAATAGCTTATACTTCAGTTAGTCATAAATTAAACGTGCCTGACTATAAGTTAGAACAATATTCTAATAATATTATTTTAGATACAAATGATGTATTAGAAGATTTTTTCATGATAGAGGATACGGATGTATTTAATCTTACTGTTTTCCCTGAATACTATGAAGAAGATGGAGTTCTTTATGGTCATATATTAAAAGGAACTTCTGCTAATAATATTTGGCAAGTTGCTTCCTCAAAAGAATTAGATATCTCTGGCTTAAAGAGTGGATTTATAAGACTTAAAGCTGTAGTTTCAGGTGTTAATGCAG
Source organism: Candidatus Epulonipiscium sp. (assembly GCA_012518815.1). GTDB lineage: Bacteria > Bacillota > Clostridia > Lachnospirales > Defluviitaleaceae > JAAYML01. The sequence goes on from JAAYRK010000036.1 coordinate 4,729, forward strand.
GAAGCCTCCATTTTAAAGTAAGGTTTTTTGACAATCAAGGACAAGAAATAGCTGTTAATTATTTAAGTAAGTCTGATGAATTTACGGACTTTAAAATGAGCGAGTTGGTTTGTGATGCCTACATTCCCCAAGATGCAGAAACTATGTCTATTAGCATCTTGGCCATGCAGGATATAATAAAAGACACATATTTTTGGGTACATAGTTTTAGAGCATACGATATATCTGGTTATACAAGCCAAAACACTCTAAAGATACCTATAAAAAACAAAGCAAAGGATAATAAATACAGAGTATTAATAAGGGCCTTTTTCTCACCTATTAGTAGTAGTTTTACAATAGACGGTGGAAAAGAAAGCCTTGAGGTTAATTTAAATCATACAAATAGTAAATTTAACTGGATTGATATAGGAGAAATGCATATAACAGATGCTCTAAAAATTATTCCAAAAGACGGCTTTGTAGCTATTAACTCCATAGCAGTGATAGCTGCTGATGAATTTGACTTAGTATACTCTAAGCTAAATGATTTTAAAGGAAGTCAAGGAGATTTTTCTTTAATTCATCATGATTATGAAATAAAGACAGATTTTAAGGTAGACAATTTAAAGGATATTCGCTTATTCCCTAACACAATCGACGGAAATTTGACATGTTTAACTGAAGGGGAATTAACAAAAACATTAGATATCATAAAGGAAGGTAATTATACTTTTTCTTTTACTGGTAACATACCAAGACAATCAGAAATCATTGTATCATTAATTAATCAAGCTAGGGGAGAAAAATATATCCTTGAAAATAGAAATGTCAATGATATTAAAAGAAATTTTCATGATAAGTATTACAAAATACGGGACGAGAAAGATAAATATTTTATTTCAATTGAAGATGATCTATCTAATGCCTGGGAAATAAAAAATTATAGTTATGCACCAATCTTTTTGGAGCCTGGACAATATGAAATTTTGATAGAAGTTAAAGGAAATGTAATAAATAATATTGAATTAAATTCCTTACATCTAATAAAAGAAGACGAGCTTGTAATTCCTCCTGAGTTGGTTGAAGAAAGCGGTGATATAATAGTCAGAGCATCAGATATAGTAATTGTGACAGAACAAAGAACAAAAGACAGACCTTACTTTACTAACAATAAAACCAATAGTAAATTATGGATGGTATATGCCTTAAATAAAGTAAAGGTTACAAAAGGTGATTTAATTGCCTTTAAGGCAAAAGTTGATGCAAAAGGCTTACAAGATATTCACGGCAAACTTCTTTGGCTTGATAAAGACAATATACTTACAGACAATACGTATATTACCTTTAATAATAATACAAATGAATTGTATATTTTATGTGAAGCCCCAGAAGACGGTTACATTATTCCTACATTTTTAGCAAGAGGAACACCCAAGGAAGATGGAATTTTTGGAGTAGAATCAGCAGAATTATACTTCTTGGATCATTTTACTAAGATAGAAGGAACTTCATTAACTCCAGAAATTACTGATGAAACGGAAAAAGCAATAATAAGCAAAGGACTTTTTGGCAAAACAACTATAAAAAATGCAAGATATTTAATAAATAACGAGGCTTATAATCCAACATGGCGATTTGTAGGTATTGGAGCTGAAGAATCAGTACCAATATCTATGAACTTCATACATAATGGATTTAAACTTAAAGGAACTGAGGCAGTTGGCTTTATTTCAATAAATCCTCTGCTAAATATCTCCTATTATCTAAGTTTAGGGATAAGCCTTATATCAACAATTATAGGATTTCTAATTTTAAAAAGAATAAAGTTAAAAACATAAATAAGTTAAAAATTTAATATCATAAATGTTTAATAAATAAAAGAGGATAGGCTATCTAATAGACAGCTGTCCTCTTTTATTTTTAATAATTGAATATGGAAATAGTAGATTTAAATAAAGGAAATAAAAAAGTTTTATGCCTTAAAAGAGCAATATATAGCCATTAGCAAAAATCGACATTTAATACTAGTTGTAAAAAGATAATTAATAATGTAAAATAATTTTGAATAATATCAAAAAATTAGGAGGTGAGTATGAAATTGTATAATAGTTATTTTACTTAAGATAAATAATGCTAACAAGGATTTATGCTAAAGCTATTACAAATAATACTGTTATACAGTATTAGTGTGAGGAGAAGAAATATGAACGTAAAATTAGAATATGAAGAGACACAGAATTTCATAATTCAATCTATTTCTGTAATAGGAACGTTTAATGATTTTGATCCTAATAAGGGGAAAATGCTAAAAGAAGATGGGAAATGGATATTTCAATGTTCACTGTTGCCAGGTGAGTACCATTATAAATTTTTAATTAATGGAGAAATAAAACTAAATGATCCCCTTGCAAATTTATATTATCCTGATAGCAATGAAGAACTTTGGTCTGTATTAATAATTAATGAAGAAGGAAAAAGACTTTATAACAATGAGGAATATAGTCTACACATAGGAAATTATAATATGACTTCAAATATATATGAAGAAATAATGCCTATAAATAAAAAAGAATTTAATGTGATGTTAGATAAAAAAGTAGTAATGTGTTTTGAGTTTAAAGAAGTTACTGGTTTACATAGCGTAACAGTAGTATGGTTTACTCCTCAAGGTAAGGTTTATGAAGTAGCAGAAGCTAATTTATTTACCCCTGAAGGTGAAGAAGAAAACCCCATAAAAATGTGGTTTTGGCTTGATTTAAACGAAACAATAACTAGCAATAATTATGGTATGTGGTTAGTAAAATTATTTATTGACGGACAATATATATTAGAAGATGTTTTCAGTTTAGGAACAGCAAGTACATATTCAGCTAGTGGTAAATATAGTTTAATTAATAATTAAAAGTACTAAGATGTTAGGAGGTAGGTAAATAATGGGGATACTGAGTAGTATAAGTAGTGCAGTTATAAGTTATACTGTTTATAGCAGTATCAGCAATAGTAGCTCAAGCAGTAAAGCTAGTAGTAATTCAACTAGCACAAGGACAAGTAGTGTAAATACTAGTAGCTCAGCTAGCACTAGTGCAAAGAGTAGCACTAGCAGTACCAGTAGAACAAGTGTTAGTTCAAGGACTAATAACACAAGTACAACAAGTTCATCAAGTAGAACTAGTAGTACTGGTACAACAAGTGCTATAGCAAAAGCAATTACCACAACAGTTACAGCGGTTGCAAATACTATAAAGACAGCGGTGACAAATAATAAAGCTACTGCTTCTAGCTCTAATACAAGAAGCCAAACAACAGTAACAGTAAATGATAAGGTAAAAAGTACAGTAGCAAAGGTTTCAGATACACTTAA
>JAAYRK010000037.1 GCA_012518815.1 Candidatus Epulonipiscium sp.
AGGTTTAAATGAAGAAACTTTAGGAGTTCCTGTGATTGCTCTTGGAGTTCCTACTGTTGTAGATGCTGCAACCTTGGTAAACGACACCATGGATCATTTAATTGATGCTATGTTAAAGGAGGCAAATCCAGATAAAGATTTTTATAAGATGTTAAAGAATTTAAATGAACAAGAAAAATATCAATTAATAAGAGAAGTTTTAAATCCTTATGTAGGAAACTTATTTGTGACTCCTAAAGAAATTGATGGGGTAATAGACAGGCTAGCAAGTATTATTTCAAATGCAATTAATATAGCCCTTCATCCAGGGATTGATTTAAAAGATATTAATAGATTTACTTATTAATAATCATAAATATTTCCCTGATTTAATAATATATATAATATCAATTAATATTTTTAGGGGGAAATATTTTTGGTTAGGATCCATACAATTAATTTAAAGAAGATAAAGATGAAGTTATTAATTGGCTTGGTTTTTCTTTGTGTTATAGGAATCATTAAATTACAAGAAAGCAAAAGCTTTTCAATAAATATTAATTTTAATAGTAAAATTTCAAACTATCTAAAAGGCCAATCTTTAGATTCAAGAAGCTATAAAAAGATATTAGAAGAAACAATTCCTTATGTAGAAGACTATTCAAATGTTGGACATACCTCCGATAATTTTTTTTCTAAATCATTTTTGCTTTTAACAGGAATCAGCTGGGATAATTTAAACACCGTTATAGAGATAATTGTACCTACTGCAAAATATTTTAATATAAATAGTCAGGAATATGCTCAAAATATCATGGAAATAGGAGGAGCTTTTGAGGAATATAAAAATAGTCATCAAATCATTCAGGATGAGGAAGATTATTATGATTTAGAAGACGAAAATACAGATATTTTCGAAGATCCTTTTAATAATACAGGAATTAAATATACAAAAGAACAACTTGCAGATATGAATTTTTTACAAAGAAACATATATAATTTTGAAGGGAATTTAATTTTAAGCCAGAAGGATTTACCTGTTTTAAATCTTATGAATAAAGATTTATCAATAAAGAAAAAAAGTAATAAGCCCCAGATACTTATTTTTCATACCCATTCACAAGAAGCCTTTTTAGATAGTAGCCCCGGAGATTTAGATGAAGGTGTTGTAGCTTTAGGTGAAAAAATGGCTAAGACCCTTCATGAAAAATATGGTGTCGGGGTTTTACATCATAAAGGGCAATATGATGTAGTTAATGGAAAATTAATGAGAGAAGGAAGTTATGAAAGAATGGAACCTGCCCTAAAGAAGATAATTAAAGAAAATCCTTCTATAGAAGTAGTTATAGATATTCACAGGGATGGTGTTCCCGATAATGTAAGGCTAGTTTCAAAAGTAAATGGAAAATCTACAGCTAAAATTATGTTTGTAAATGGTATATGCAAGACAATGCAAAACAATAAGCTGGTTGATATTAAAAGCCTTCCTAATCCTTATATTGAAGAAAATTTAGCATTTAGTTTACAAATGCAGCTTAAAGGTAATGAGTTATATCCAGGATTTTTAAGAAAAATTTATATTAAGCCTTATAGATATTCTCTACATTTATGTCCTAAAAGTTTAGTGGTTGAAGTAGGAGCCAATACTAATACATTTGAAGAAGCAGAAAATGCCATAGAGCCCTTATGTGAAATATTGGCAGAAGTTTTAGAACTTAAAGAATCAAACTATTGAGCCTAAAGATAGCCTGTGTTATAATATATCGAAGTATTAAAAATACAAATATAAACATTACACAACAAGTACGCTTTGGCGTACTTGTGTGCCCATTTCATATGAAATAAATATATTTCTATTAGATGATATAGGGTTGTTTTAAAATATAGTAAGGAGGAACATTATATGGTCCTTTCAAGGCAAGAAAGAACTCGTAATTTTTGTATTATTGCTCATATTGATCATGGAAAATCTACTTTAGCGGATCGTATAATTCAAAAAACAGGTTTATTAACAGAAAGAGAAATGCAGGAACAAGTATTGGATAATATGGATTTGGAAAGAGAACGGGGAATAACTATAAAGTCTCAGGCAGTAAGATTAATTTATAAGGCTGAAGACGGTGAAGAATACATATTTAATCTAATAGATACTCCTGGCCATGTGGATTTTAACTATGAAGTTTCTAGAAGTCTAGCAGCTTGTGAAGGAGCAATTTTAGTTGTAGATGCTGCTCAAGGGATTGAAGCTCAAACTTTGGCCAATGTATATTTGGCAATAGAACATAATTTGGAAATTATTCCCGTGATCAACAAGATTGATTTACCAAGTGCAAATCCTGATAATGCAATAAGAGAAATTGAAGATATTATTGGTATTCCTGCAGAAGATGCCCCTTTAATTTCAGCAAAAACAGGTATAAACATAGAAGGGGTTTTAGAAAAAATTGTAAAAGATGTACCTAGCCCAATAGGAGATGAAAATGCTCCTTTAAAAGCATTAATTTTTGACTCATTATATGATCCTTATAAAGGAGTTATAGCTTTTATCAGAATAAAAGAAGGCAAAATTAAAAAAGACATGATTATTAAAATGATGTCTACAGGAAAAGAATTTGAAGTTAATGAAGTTGGAGTCTTTGGTCCTGGTCAATTTATTGTGACAGACGAATTAACTGCTGGGGATGTAGGCTATATCACTGCCAGCATAAAAAATGTAAAGGATTCCAGAGTAGGAGATACTATTACTGATGCAAACAATCCTGCTTTAGAGCCCTTGCCAGGGTATAAGAAAGTAAATCCTATGGTTTACTGTGGAATGTATCCTGCAGACGGGGCAAAATATGAAGATTTAAGGGAGGCCCTAGAAAAGTTACAACTAAATGATGCAGCTTTAGTATTTGAACCTGAAAACTCCGTAGCCTTAGGTTTTGGTTTTAGATGTGGTTTTTTAGGCCTGCTTCATATGGAAATAATTCAAGAACGTTTAGAAAGAGAATATAATTTGGATTTAGTCACAACGGCTCCTAGTGTTATTTACAAGGTTTATAAAACCGATGGAGAAATCATAGACTTATCCAATCCTACAGATCTTCCGGATCCTTCTGAAATAGATTATATGGAAGAGCCTATGGTAAAGGCTGAAATTATTGTTCCAACAGAATATATAGGAGCAATAATGGAATTATGTCAAGAAAGACGGGGAGAATACCTGGGGATGGATTATATTGAAGAAACTAGAGCAGTACTTACTTATCACCTTCCCCTTAATGAAATAATTTATGACTTTTTTGATGCTTTAAAATCAAGAACAAGGGGTTATGCTTCTTTTGATTATGAATTAATAGGATATCAAGAGTCTGAGTTAGTAAAGCTTGATATTTTGGTAAATAGAGAAGTTGTAGATGCCCTAAGTTTTATTGTCCATACAGATAAAGCTTATGAACGAGGAAGAAAAATTGCAGAAAAATTAAAAGAAGAAATACCTAGACATTTGTTTGAAATACCCATTCAAGCAGCTATTGGAAATAAAATTATAGCAAGGGAAACTATTAGTGCCCTAAGAAAAGACGTCTTAGCAAAGTGTTATGGAGGAGATATTAGCCGTAAGAAAAAACTTCTCGAAAAACAAAAAGAAGGAAAGAAAAGAATGCGTCAGATTGGCAATGTAGAAGTACCTCAATCAGCCTTTATGAGTGTTTTAAAACTGGAGTAATAAAGATGGATAATTATATAAGTCTATATATTCATATACCTTTTTGTAAATCAAAATGCTTATATTGTGATTTTACATCTTTTGATAATATGAATCAAAAGATGCGTCCTTATGTATTGGCCTTATGTGAGGAAATAAAGCAATATGGAGAATTTCTTTATGATAAAAAAGTTGATACGGTATTTATAGGAGGAGGAACCCCAACAGTTCTTCCTCTAGTTTTGATGGAGAAAATTTTAAAAACCTTGCAAGAAAGTTTTAAGTTTAGTTCTTCTTTGGAATTTACCATTGAAAGTAATCCAGGAACACTCAATAAGGATATGCTTCACCTATTGAAGGAAAATAAAATTAATAGATTAAGCATAGGACTTCAAGCTACTCAAAATAAGCTGTTAAAAAGCATTGGCCGAATTCATAATCTTGAAGACTTTGACAATAATTATCATCTGGCAAGAAAAATAGGATTTAAAAATATCAATGTTGATTTAATCTTTTCCCTTCCCAAACAAACATTAAAAGATTGGGCAAGTAGTTTAGAATATTTAGTAAAAATAGAACCAGAGCATATTTCTTGTTATAGTTTAATTATTGAAGAAGATACCCCTTTTGGAAAACTAAAAAGTGAAGGAAGATTAAGTGAAGCTTCAGAAGATAGTGATAGAGATATGTATCACTATGCAAGAAATTTTTTGCAAGAAAATAAATATAAGCATTATGAAATTTCAAATTTTTCTAAGGCTAGTTTCGAAAGTAGACATAATTTAAATTGTTGGGAATATAAGCCCTATCTAGCTATGGGTTTAGGAGGCCATTCCTTTTTTAATGGAGAACGTTATCACAATTGCTATGACTTAGAAAAGTATATAGACAGCAAGGGCAAAATCGAAGATATTAAAGAAGATATTGAAAAAATTCCTTTAGCCATGCAGTACAGTGAGTATATGTTTTTAGGTCTTCGTCTTATAGAAGGTATATCTATAAAGGAGTTTGAATCTAGATTTAAAATATCTTTTGATAAGCTTTTTGGAGATAAAGTCAAAAAGCTTGTAGAAATGCAGCTTTTAATTAAAGATGGTAATAATATAAGGCTATCTACAAAAGGTTTGGATTTATCTAACATAGTATTTGCAGAATTTTTACTTTAAATAATAAAATAATCTCTTGACAAATGTTGTTTTGAATGGTATTTTATTTGTGAAGTTAGCACTCGAGACAACAGAGTGCTAACAACCAAGGGGAGAGACCTATGTATTTAGATGAAAGAAAAATTAAAATACTAAAAGCAATTATAAAAGATTACATACTTACTGGGGAACCTGTAGGTTCTAGGACTATTTCTAAAAAATATGAACTTGGAGTTAGTTCTGCAACTATTAGAAATGAAATGTCCGATTTAGAAGATTGGGGTTTTATTATACAACCTCATACTTCTGCTGGAAGAATACCTTCAGATAAAGGTTATCGTCTGTATGTGGATAAATTAATGGAATATGAAACCATAGAAGATAAAGGGCTTAAGCTGTTTGAAAGAATATTAGAACAAAAAATTAATCAAATTGATGAATTAATGAAGGAAGTTGCAAAACTTTTATCTAGTTTTACGAATTATACATCGATGGTATCATCTCCTCATATTAAAAAAACAAAATTAAAACATTTGCAGCTAATTCCATTAGATACAAGGTCAGTAATGCTAATTATTGTAACCGATGCAAATATTGTTACTAATAATGTTATAAGGATGGATATTCCTGCTGACTACGATACTCTAAATGTATTATCTAATATGTTAAATGAGTCTTTAAAAGGACTTACAATTGAAGAAATAAATCTTCCTTTAATTCAAAAACTAAAAGTTAAGATGGGGATTTATGGAGAAATAGTGAGTTCTATTTTGGATGCAATTGATCATACCATTCAAATGAAGGATACTCCAGAAATTTATCTTAGCGGTACTATGAATATATTGAACTTCCCCGAATTTGAGGATCTTGTAAAAGCAAAACAACTTTTCCACACTTTAGAAGAAAAAGAACTTTTGGCATCACTATTGGCTAAAGTTACAACAGATGGTATTAAGGTTACAATCGGTGAAGAAAATGAAATTGACGAAATGAAACATTGTAGTATAGTTACTGCTTCCTATGATATAGATGGTAAAACGGTAGGAACAATTGGGGTTATTGGCCCTACAAGAATGGAATATAGTAAAGCAGTTTCTGTATTATCTTATATTTCTAAGAACTTAGATAAATTACTTAGAAAAATAGCTGACGGATAAAAATTTTAGAAAAGGGTGTGTCAAGTGGAGCAAAAAGAAAAAAGCAAAAAGGATTTAAATAACTTAGAAAATGAAGATTTAATAAAAGAAGATGTAAATGATTTAAACGAAGACTCAAATGAAGATACTAATAATTTAGATGAAAGCTTAGAAAATGACGACACTACAGTCTTAGATGAAGAGACTGATTCTGAAATAGATTTAGGAGTTATGAAAAAAAATCTTCAAGAAAAAGAAGCTCAATGCTCAGAGCTTTTAGACAGACTTCAAAGGACAATGGCTGAGTTTGACAATTATAGAAAACGGACACAAAAAGAAAAGGCTGTCCTTTTTGAAGACGGCGTAAGGAGTACTATTGAGCAAATTCTACCTGTTATAGATAATTTTGAAAGAGCTTTATCTACAGCTGATGCAGACGAAAACAATCCTTATCTTCAAGGCTTAGAAATGATATACAGGCAGTTTCAAGATATCTTATTGTCAATAGGAGTAGAAGAAATTAAGGCAGTAGGAGAAAAATTTAATCCTGATTTCCATAATGCAGTAACTCATGTTGAGGATGAAGCTTATGGAGAAAATGAAATAGTTGAAGAATTTCAGAAAGGATATATTTATAAAGAAAAAGTGATTAGATACAGCATGGTTAAAGTTGCTAATTAATTAAGACTACATTGATTTAAGGAGGAAAAAATATGGGTAAAATAATAGGTATCGATTTAGGTACAACAAATTCATGCGTTTCAGTTATGGAAGGTGGAAAACCTGTTGTTATTCCAAATTCAGAAGGTTCAAGAACCACTCCTTCTATAGTTGCTTTTGCTAAAAATGATGAAAGATTAATTGGTGAACCTGCAAAACGTCAAGCAGTTACAAATCCGGATAAAACTATTATGTCTATTAAAAGACATATGGGTTCAGATTATAGAGTTAGCATTGATGATAAATCATACACTCCTCAAGAAATATCTGCTATGATTTTACAAAAATTAAAAGCTGATGCTGAAGCTTATTTAGGAGAAACTGTAACAAAAGCTGTTATTACAGTACCAGCTTATTTTTCAGACAGTCAAAGGCAAGCAACTAAGGATGCAGGTAGAATTGCTGGCTTGGAAGTTAAAAGAATTATAAATGAGCCAACTGCAGCTGCCTTAGCTTATGGTCTTGAAAATGAAAAGGAACAAAAAATTATGGTATACGACTTAGGGGGAGGAACTTTTGACGTATCTATCATTGAAATTGGAGATGGAGTAATAGAAGTTCTTGCTACCCATGGAAATAATCGTCTTGGAGGAGATGATTTTGACGAAAGAATTATTAATGAATTAATCCAAGACTTTAAAAATAAAGAAGGAATTGACTTAAGCCAAGATAAAATGGCAATGCAAAGACTAAAAGAAGCTGCTGAAAAGGCTAAAAAAGAACTTTCTACAGTAACAACAACTAATATTAACTTACCTTTTATTACTGCAAATCAAGAAGGACCAAAACACTTAGATATGACTCTAACAAGAGCAAGATTTGATGAATTAACAAGCGACCTTGTAGAAAAAACTTTAGAACCCGTAAGAAATGCCTTATCTGATGCAGGCTTAGAGTCTTCAGAATTAGATAAAGTTATTTTAGTTGGAGGTTCAACCCGTATACCAGCAGTACAAGATGCAGTTAAAAGATTAACTGGCAAAGAACCCTTTAAAGGAATAAATCCTGATGAATGTGTAGCTATAGGTGCATCTATTCAAGGTGGAAAACTTTCAGGAGATGAAGGTGCAGGAGACATTCTTCTTTTGGACGTAACTCCACTTTCACTTGGAATTGAGACTCTTGGAGGAGTTGCTACTCGTTTAATTGAAAGAAATACAACAATTCCTACAAGAAAAAGTCAAATCTTTTCAACTGCTGAAGATAATCAAACAGCTGTTGATATCCATGTTGTTCAAGGTGAACGTCACATGGCAAGGGATAATAAAACCTTAGGAAGATTTAGATTAGATGGTATACCACCAGCGCCAAGAGGAATACCTCAAATAGAAGTTACTTTTGATATAGATGCAAATGGTATTGTTAATGTGTCTGCAAAAGACCTTGGAACAGGAAAAGAACAAAAAATTACAATTACTGCAAGTACTAATTTAAGTGATGATGAAATTGAAAGAGCAATTAAAGAGGCAGAACAATTTGCAGAGCAAGATAAAAAGAGAAAAGAAGCCATCGATACTAAAAACGAAGCTGATTCTTTAGTATTCCAAACAGAAAAAACATTAAAAGAGCTTGGAGATAAGTTAGATGCTGCAGATAAAGCAAAAGTTGAAGATGAGCTTAAGAAAGTAAAAGAACTTGTTGAAAAATTTGACACAGAAAATATTAATGATAGTCAAGTAGAAGAACTTAAAAAGGCAAAAGAAGATTTAACTAATGTCTTTTATGCAATATCAGAGAAATTGTATCAGCAGCAAGCTCCTCAAGGAGATGCTAATGCTAATAATACTGAACAAAAAGATAATGGACCTGATGATGTTGTTGATGCAGACTATAAAGAAATATAATATTTTAAGCAAAAGAAGCCAAAGAGAAATTCTTTGGCTTTTTAAAAGTTATATTGCTTTTAAGATATTTAATATATATAATATATTAATTGATGTAAATAGTTTGCCAAAGACCAGGGAGAAACATGGAAGAATAATAGTTATGTTTGGAAGGTGAGGTAATGGCAGATAGAGATTATTACGAGATACTAGGAATAGATAAAAATGCTTCCGAAACGGATATAAAAAAGGCATATAGAAAATTGGCAAAAAAGTATCATCCTGATGCAAATCCAGGGAATAAAGAAGCAGAACAAAAATTTAAAGAAATAAATGAAGCCTATGAGGTTCTAGGTGACCCTGAAAAGAAAGCAAAATATGACCAGTTTGGTCATGCTGCTTTTGGAAATGGAGCTGCTGGAGGTTTTGATGGTTTTGGAGGCTTTGGCGGTTTCGGAATGGATGATATTTTTGACATGTTTGATATTTTTGGAACTAGAAGCAGAAGAAGCAATCAACCAACTAAAGGTGAAAATATTCGTACTAGTATAGAATTGACATTCCAAGAAGCTGCTTTTGGGATATCCAAAGAATTAAAAATAAATTTATGGGATACTTGTGAGACATGTAGTGGAACTGGAGCAAGAAAGGGAAGTCAGCCAGAAACTTGTAATAAATGTGGAGGCAGTGGACAAATAAGATTTACACAAACTACATTTTTAGGAACTATGTCCAGGGTGCAGACTTGTGATAGTTGTCATGGAGAAGGAAAAATCATAAAAGATCCTTGTCCAACTTGTAGTGGTAGAGGAAGAGTTAGAGTTACCAAGAATATAGAAGTTGACATACCTGCAGGGATTGACCATGGGCAAAGTATAAGAATCCAAGGTAAAGGAGAGCCGGGAGAAAGAGGCGGACCTAATGGGGATCTCCTTATTACAGTATATATAAAAGAGCATCCTATTTTTGAAAGACGTGGAAACGATGTTTATTGTGAAATTCCCATAACTTTTGTTCAAGCAACACTAGGAGGAGAATTAGTTGTTCCTACTTTAGATGGGAATGTACAATATACCATAAAAGAAGGAACTCAGACAGGAACTGTATTTAGATTAAAAGGAAAAGGTATCCCGCATATTAGAAATCCTAAAGTACGTGGTGACCAATATGTGGAAGTAAAAGTAGATGTTCCTACAAAGCTTAATGAAGCACAAAAGAAAGCCCTGCTTGAGTTTGCTAATATTAGTGGAGAAGAAGTATATCAGCAAAGAAAGGGTTTTTTTAAGAAAGTAAAAGAAGCTTTTGGAGATGCCTTTGGAAATTAATTTAAGAGGAGATGTACAATTTGAAATGGATTCGTATTATAATAAAGACAAATAGCCAAGGAGTTGAAGCAATAAGTTATGCTTTATGGCAAATGGGTCTTCAAGGAGTAGAAATTGAAGATTTTTCAGATATAGTTTCTGCCTTAGAAAAGAAAAAGCAAAAGGGCAATGTCGAAGCAGACTGGGATTATATTGATGAAAGTCTTCTTCAAAATAAAAATCAAGATGAAATAGTTATAAAAGCTTATTTAGCAGAAAACGTTCCATTTGAGGAAAAATTAATTCAAATTCAAGAAAAAATAAATCATATAAAGTCTTTTCTTGATATAGGCAGTGGAAGTATTGAAATTGAAAAAATTGATGAGGAAGAATGGGCTAGTTCATGGAAGAAATATTATAAGCCCTTTAAAATAGGAAAACATATAATCATAAAACCTTCATGGGAACAATATGAATTAATAGAAAAAGATGATATAATAATAGAAATAGACCCGGGAATGGCATTTGGTACTGGCAGCCATGAAACAACATCAATGTGTATTAAATTAATTGAAAAATATATCAATAAAAATGACATGGTGTTTGATATTGGCTGTGGAAGTGGAATTTTAAGCATTGTTGCGGCAAAATTGGGAGCAAAAAATGTAGTGGCAGTGGATTTAGATTCTAATGCTGTAGAAGTAGCTAAAAAGAATATAGTTTTAAATAATGTCCAAAGTGAGGTTAAAGCATACAAAGGAAATCTACTAGATAAAATCTCAGATAAAGCAAACATGGTAGTTTCTAATATTATTGCAGACATCATTATTAGTCTTTCTCAAAGTGTTTTTGACTATTTAAAAACAGAAGGCATATTTATAGCTTCAGGAATCATAAAAGATAGAATAAACGAAGTAAAAGATGCTATTGAAAGTAACGGCTTTGATATTCTTGAAATTTTAGAAGAAGGAGAATGGTGTTCTGTTGCAGCTAAAAAGAGGAGTTGATTTTTTTGGCAAGGTTTTTTGTCAGTCCTTCTCAAATAAAAGATGAATATATAATAATCGAAGGTGATGATGTAAAACATATTTCAAAAGTTCTAAGGCTAAAAATTGGTGATAAAATAACAATTAGTGATGGACAAGGGACAGATTATGAGTGTATAATAAAAAATATGGAAAAAATAATTACTGTTGAAATTATTTCCAAAGATAATTCGACAACAGAAGCCCAGAGCAAAATAACACTATTCCAATCATTAACAAAATCTGATAAAATGGATTATATCATTCAAAAGGCTGTGGAGTTAGGTGTATACAAAATTGTCCCTGTTAGCACAGAAAGGACAATAGTAAAAATAGAAAACGAGAAAAAAGAACACAGCAAAATAATAAGATGGAATAAGATTTCAGAAGCTGCAGCAAAACAAAGTCAAAGAGGAATTATTCCTAAAGTTGAACCAATTATTTCATTAGTGGATGCTTTTAAAAAAGCACAAGAAATGGACCTAAAATTTATAGCATATGAAAATGAAAAAAACAATAGCCTAAAAAGTTATTTAACAAATTGCGCCAGCAAGAGTATTGCTGTATTTATAGGTCCTGAGGGTGGATTCGGAGAAAATGAAATAAGTCTTGCCAAAGAACACGATATTATTCCTGTTACTTTGGGAAGAAGGATTCTTCGCACTGAAACTGCAGGGCTGGTTGTTTTATCAATTATGATGTACGAAATGGGAGAGATGTAAAATGTCAAAGCTAAGATTTTTAGTGGTAGATGATGCAATCTTTATGCGCACCGTACTCAAAAAAATGCTCACAGAAGAAGGATTTGAAGTAGTAGGTGAAGCGGGTAATGGTCTGGAAGCTATCCAAATGGCAGCTAAACTTAAGCCCGATATTATAACATTAGATATAACAATGCCAGAAATGAACGGAATAAAAGCAGTTCCTGAAATATTAAAAGTAAGTCCAAAATCAAAAATAATAATTTGTTCTGCTTTGGGGCAACAAGCAATGGTTGTGGATGCTATTAGAAAAGGAGCAAAGGATTTTATTGTAAAACCTTTTGAAAAGTCAAGAGTACTCCAAGCAATTCATAACGTTTCAAGAAGGTAGAAACTGGTAGGTAACCCTACCGGTTTTTTTTGAGATACTTATAATTAAGAGCAATATAAAAAAGAAGGTGGAAAAATGGAAGAAATATATTTTGATAATGCTGCAACAAGCCAGCCTTCTTCTAAGGTTATCGATAAAATGATAGATATCCTTACTAAAGATTATGGTAATCCTTCTTCTCTGCATTTAAAGGGATTAGAAGCAGAAAGACACATAAAGAACACTAGTAAAATATTTTCATCTATTTTAAAAGTAGAAGAAGATGAAATTATTTATACTTCAGGAGGAACTGAATCAAATAATCTAGCAATTATTGGTACAGCTCGCAGCTATCAACGCAGAGGAAAACACATTATTACAAGTAAAATAGAACATCCTTCTGTATATCAAGTATTTAACTACCTTGAAGAAGAAGGCTTTGAGGTAAGCTATATTGAAAATGATTCACAAGGATATATTGATTTAAAGCAATTAAAAAATGAAATCCGAGAAGATACAATATTGGTTAGTATTATTCATGTTAATAATGAAATAGGTACAATCCAGCCAATTTCCCAAATCGGTGAAATAATAAAAACTGTAAATACAAATACTATATTTCATGTAGATGGAGTTCAATCTTTTGGGAAAATGCCAATTACCCCCAAAAAGTGGAAGGTTGATTTGTTTAGTATTAGCTCTCATAAATTTCACGGCCCCAAAGGAGTAGGAGCATTGTACAAAAATAAAGATGTGAGGCTTAGGCCCTTATTATTTGGAGGAGGGCAGCAAAAAGGTCTCAGATCAGGTACAGAAAATGTTCCGGCTATAGTAGGTTTAGGTGCTGCGGCTTATGAAATATATAATGAATTAAATGAAAATAGAAGTCATATCTACCGTCTTAAAAACTTGCTTTGGGAAGGCATTTCTAATAATATAGAAGATGTATCTATTAACGGACCCAATATTAAAGAGGGTTCACCCCATATTATCAATATCCTTTTTAAAGATATTAAAGGGGAAGTTTTACTTCATGCCTTAGAAGCTAAAAATATTTTTGTTTCAACGGGTTCTGCTTGTTCTTCAAATCAGCCTCATCCAAGTGATACCTTAAAGTCTCTAGGCCTGACTAATGAAGAAATTCAAAGCTCCTTAAGATTTAGTTTTTCAAAATATAATACTGAAGATGAAGTAAAAAAATGTATTCAAGAATTAGTAAATATTATACCTATGCTTAGAAGATTTAAAGCGGGAGGAAGACATAAATGAAAAATATTTATCTAGTAAAATATGGGGAAATTGCTATAAAAGGAAAGAACAGATATCTGTTTGAAGATGCTCTTTTATCTAATATAAAAAATAGCATTAAAAGACTCGGTAAATTTCATATAAAAAAGGAGCAAGGCAGAATATTAATAGAACCTGAAAATGATATAGATAGTGATGAAGTTATTGATAAATTAAAAAAAGTATTTGGAATTGTAGCTGTTTGCCCGGGGATAAAGAATGAAGAAATAAGTATGGATTCTATTAAAGAAATGGCTTTATCACATATGAAAAGTATATGTCAAAATAACAAATATACTTTCAAAGTAGAAACAAGACGCTCTGATAAGAGTTTCCCTTTAAATTCAATGGAAATATCAAGAGATATAGGAGCTTATTTGCTAAAAAATATGGATGGACAATTATTAGTAGATGTTCATAATCCTCAAATCCGCTTAAATATTGAATTAAGAAATTCGGTTTATGTGTATTCTAAGGTAATTCCTGGACCTGGTGGTATGCCTGTAGGTACAAATGGAAAGGCAATGCTTTTACTTTCAGGAGGAATAGACAGTCCTGTAGCTGGTTGGATGATTTCTAAAAGAGGAGTAGAAATTGGAGGTATTTATTTTGAAAGTCCTCCTTATACTTCAGAAAGAGCAAAAGAAAAAGTTATTGACTTGGCGAAGACAATAGCTTCTTATACAGGAAAGTTTAAATTATTTATAATTCCTTTTACTAACATCCAGATGGAAATATTTGAAAAATGTCCTCATGAGCAATTAACTATTATTATGAGAAGAATAATGATGAAAATATCTGAAAGAATTGCAAAAGAGGAAAATGCCCAGGCTTTGATTACTGGGGAAAGTATAGGGCAGGTAGCTAGTCAAACAATCCAAAGTTTAGCAGTTACCAATGCTGCAGTAGAATTGCCAGTATTTCGCCCTCTTATAGGATTTGATAAAGAAGAAATTGTTAATATTTCAAAAAAGATAAATACTTATGAAATATCCATTCTTCCTTATGAAGATTGCTGTACTATTTTTGTTCCTAAACATCCTGAAACTAAACCTAAGCTAGAATATATTCTTCAATCGGAAAAAAGTCTTTATAATATGGAATCTTTAATTGAAGAGGCTGTTGCTAATAAGGAAATAATTATGATAGAATAAATAATCCACTTTTTAAAGTGGATTATTATTTAATGATATAATCTTTAATTTCAGAAATTACTTTGTCAGCAATGCTGTCATCATGAATATCTAATACTAAGGGAGCACTTAAGTCCAAACTAAAAATTCCCATAATGGATTTTGCATCAACTTTATATCTTCCAGAAGACAAATCAAAATCACCATTGTATTTTCCTATAGTATTAACAAATTGTTTAACCTTTTCAATAGAATTTAAGGAAATTGTAATTGATTTCATAGAAACCTCCATATCAATTATATACTTGTATTTATAATTAACTCTACTATAATAGTAAGTCTTAAAGAAATTTTTGTCAATCTTATTGTAAAGAGGTGAAAGAATGGCAACAGCAGCTTTTTACACCTTAGGCTGCAAGGTGAATCAATATGAAACAGAAGCATTAATTGAATTATTTAAAAATAAGGGTTATGAAATAGTAACTTTTGGAGAGTACGCTGATGTGTATGTTATTAATACATGTACTGTGACCAATTTAGGAGATAGAAAATCAAGACAAATGATAAGAAAGGCAAAGAAAATAAATCCTTCTTCAATAGTTGCCGTAGTAGGTTGCTATGTTCAGGTAGCTCCAGAAAAAGTAGAATCTATAGATGAAGTAAATATTATTATTGGAACCGATGAAAGACACAGGATTGTTGATTTAATAGAACAATATAAAAAAGAACAAAATAACATCAGTTTGGTAAAGGATATAATGAAAGTAAAAGAATTTGAAGAATTATCTATTACGGAATTAGAAGGTAGGACCAGGGCATACCTTAAAATCCAAGAAGGCTGTAATCAGTATTGTTCTTACTGCATCATACCCTATGCAAGAGGACCCGTAAGAAGTAGAAAAGCAAAAAATATCATGAATGAAGTTATAAAACTGGTAGATAACGGTTTTAAAGAGATTGTTTTAACAGGAATTCATGTGGCTTCTTATGGTAAAGATTTAGAAGATATCAATTTACTAAAATTGCTTGAAATGGTGCATACTATTAAAGGATTAGAAAGAATAAGATTAAGTTCAATTGAACCTTCTATAGTTAACCATGAATTTGTTGATACTATTAAGTCACTTGATAAGATATGTCCTCATTTTCATTTATCCTTACAAAGCGGTTGTGATGAAACCTTAAGAAGAATGAATAGAAGATACACTACTAAAGACTATAAAGAAGCTGTTGAATTATTAAGAGCCAATATTAAAGATATTGCTTTTACAACAGATATTATAGTAGGTTTCCCTGGAGAAAGTGAAGAAGAATTTAATAAATCTTATCAATTTGTAGAAGAAATTGCTTTTTCTCAAATTCATGTTTTTAAATATTCTCCTAGAAATGGTACACCAGCTGCTAAGATGAAAAGTCAAATAGCTCCTGAGATTAAAGAAGAAAGAAGCAGAAAGATGATTCAACTAGCCAATGTTTTACAAAATAAATTTTTAAATCAGCAGATAGGAAAAACTATAGAAGTATTATTTGAAGATGAATTAGAAAATAATAAAGGATTTTATGAAGGTCATACTCCTAATTATCTTAAAGTTGAGGTCTTTTCGAAAGAAGATATAAGAAACAAGATACTCCCCGTGACTATTGAAGCTGTAAAAAATAATAGCTTAATAGCTAATATTAAAAATTAATAACAAATCATAATAAAGTTTGCACAAAGAAATTTTTTGTATTATGATATAGATATATTAAAGCTTTGGTATTAATTATGGAGATATGCAGGGGAGTGAGAATATGAATGAATTTAATGAAACAGTTCAATTTAATGTAGATAAAGAAAAAGTTAATGAAATAAGAGATATTTTATTTTATGTTTATGAAGCATTAAAGGAAAAAGGTTATAATCCTGTTAATCAAATAGTTGGTTATATTTTATCAGGTGATCCTACTTATATAACAAGTTACAATAATGCAAGAAGTAAGATTAGAAAACTTGAAAGAGATGAGCTACTAGAGGAAATAATTAAAAGCTATCTTGAGAAAAACTAAGGAGTTTTTGCTTAATGTTTAAACGAATATTCCTTTCTTTTATTAGTTTAATGATTTTTTTTGCACCCTATTATATTTATGGAGATAGTACTAAAACCTTATTACTTATAGTATCAGAAAGTAATTGGGAAGAATTTGTTTCTTCACCTTTTATCTCGAATTTTATTCCAAGAAGTAGTATAGGTTCTATGAGTATTAGAACCAATCATCAAAATAAAAGAATTGAATATTATGGAACTATTAACGCGGGAAGAAGATGGAATTATTATGAATTAAATGATATGGGGGCTGTAGATAACGGATTGGGGGATTATCTAAACCAATCAGGATTATCTACAGCCTTTTTTTCAGATAAGGATGAATTGATAAAAATAATTGAAAACCAATATGGTAAGACAAGTTACAAGACAGAGGATTTTGAAGAATTATATTCTGATAATAATAAAAAGACCTTGTTAAAATCTGATATAATTCTTATAGATATGGACTTATATAAAGGTGAAGAAAATCAAGAGTTTTTAATAGATTTTATTGAAAACAGGCCTATACGTCTTTATATTTTTTGTCCTTATAGTCAAGACAATAAACTA
The DNA here is from genome assembly GCA_012518815.1 of Candidatus Epulonipiscium sp. Classification (GTDB taxonomy): domain Bacteria; phylum Bacillota; class Clostridia; order Lachnospirales; family Defluviitaleaceae; genus JAAYML01. The sequence goes on from JAAYRK010000037.1 coordinate 16,951, forward strand.
ACGCCTTTTTTATTGTATGATAGTAAGGAAGCTTATCCTGGGTTAATTAGATCGACTACTACAAGAAGAGAAGGAATTATAACGAATTTAGATATAGCACCTTCCATTCTTTCTTATTACGGTATAGATTCTAGTACTATGGTCAGTAAAGGAATAGAAAGTTATTATACTAAAGATGCTTATAAAAAAATAATAAAAGACTTGGAAAAGATTTGCTTTTTAAATTACTATCGTTCGGACATAATAAAAAATTATATTATTTTTCTGATTACTACATTAATAATTTATGTTCTTCTTGAAAAAATTGATAATAAAATATTAAACAGATTTTATGATTCTCTTACAATATTTGCTTTATGGCTACCAGTTTTATTTATGATGACTTTTATTAGAAATATAAACTTTGTATATGGATTATTTATAGTATTTTTTCTATTAATAATAATTTTGTTAAATAAATTCCCTTATGAAAAGATATTAAAGTTTACTGCTCTTGGGGTATTTATTATACTTGTGTTTGATTCTATATTTAATTCTTTTTTGCAGCAAAATTCTTTTTTGGGTTATGATCCTGTTATTGGTGCACGTTTTTATGGTATTGGCAATGAATATGGAGGAATTATTTTAGGGAGTTTTTACTTACTGATATATTTTATTTCTAATTCTTCTTATTTTATGATAATTTCTCTTGCACTTCATTTTTTTCTTGCTATAATATTAGGGATGCCTTTTTTTGGTGCAAACTTTGGAGCTACAATTTCTCTTTTTGCAGGGATGATTTTATTTTGTATTCAGTATTGCAAAAATTACAATATAAAAAGTTTAAGTTTATTGTTTATTATAATAATAGTCTTTTTTATTATATGGATTTTTATCGATAATTTTTTAATAGAAGAAAAATCACATTTAGGGCAAATGATTTTTCAAAGCACAAATGGAAATATTAATGTTTTTATACAAGTTATATGGCGTAAATTAATAATGAATTTACAGCTTATAAGATATTCTTTATGGTCTAAATTATTAGCCTTTTCTCTTATTATAATGACTATAAAATTTGACTTAAATAATGACTTTTTAAGGATGTTAGCAGTGCCTTTTATAGGAGCTATAATAGCAGGAATTATATTCAATGATTCAGGAATTCTTATGGGATCAACTAGTTCAATATACTTTGTATTTCCTTATTTAAGAAGCTGCAGCTTATATAATGTGGAAAAATGAATGGAGTGTAGGATTTGAGAATTATGGGTATAGACTATGGAGAAAAAACCATAGGTATTGCAATTAGTGATTCTCTTGGCTGGATTGCTCAGGGAGTAGAAACTATTAGAAGAAAAGAAGAAGATAATCTAAAAGAAAGTATTGAGAGAATAAAAGCTTTAGTAGATCAATACAATGTGGAAAAAATCGTCTTAGGATTGCCTAAGAATATGAATAATACATTAGGCTTTAGAGCAGAAAAAACATTGAAATTCAAAGAAAAGCTAGAAAAAGCTATTTCTCTTCCTATAATCTTATGGGATGAAAGACTTAGTACTAAGGCTGCAGAAAACATTTTGCTAGAAGCCGATTTAAGCAGAGGAAAAAGAAAAAAAATAATTGATAAGATGGCTGCAGTATATATTTTGCAAGGATATTTAGATAGTATTAATTAAAGGAGGAAGTTTTGTGAGTGATGCTTTTAAAACGGTATTTCTAATAGATGATGAAACAGGAAAAGATGTAGAATTTGAAGTTATAGATGGCATAGAAGTAGATGGAGAAAGATATTTATTAGTCGTACCATTAGAAGAAGGCGAGGATAAGGATAGAGCTTTTATTTTAAAAGATGTTAGTAAAAACAAAAATGAAGCAATTTATAGATTAGTTGATGATGAGGAGTTTAATAAAGCAGCAGTATACTTTATAGAAGATAATGATGAGTATGAAATAGAGTTTTAATGATATTGGATATCAATTGACAAAAACCCTTTTCTATTATATACTACTGGTAATTATTATGAAAAATGAGTTTTAATAAATAATTTGCCGGAGGTATTAAATGACCATAAAGGGTATGGATTTTAAAGAGTTTTTAAAAGAAAAAGGCTGTAAATTAACGACACAAAGAAGAGCAGTTTTAGATGTTTTAATAGAACATAGAGGCAAACATCTTAGTACAGAAGAAATATATGAATATGTAAAAGAAAAATGTCCGGAAATAGGTCTTGCTACGGCTTATAGGACTGTGCAATTATTTGAAGAAATAAAAATTATTGACAGATTAAATTTTGATGATGGATGCAGTAGATATGAATTAGTTATTGATGGAGAAGAACATCATCACCATCATTTAATATGTGAAGCTTGCGGAAAGGTTATAGAGGTAGAAGAAGACTTGCTAGAAGAGCTAGAAGCAAGAATAGAAAACAAATACTTCTTTAAAATTAAAAACCACAAGGTTAAGTTTTATGGACTTTGTCCAAAATGTGTAGAAGATTAATATTAGGATGATCTAATTGAATAAGATAAAAGTTTATGGAAAAGATATAGAAGATATCGGATTAATTTTTTTATGTATTTTATCTAGCTTTTTTTTAATAGTATATAACGGTAATAATATACTATTCCCTTTTGCTTGTAAATCACCAATATTATATATAACTGCAGTATCTTTAATTTTTCTTTTATATCTTAAATATATTGTAGAAAAGAAGAAAAGTATAAAAAATATTGCTAATATACCCATATTAGTTTATGCAGGATTAATAATAATATCTTCTATAGTTTCTAAGCATCAAGACTTAGTTTACTGGGGTTTTCCTCAAAGATTGGAAGGATGTTTTGCTCTTTTATCTTATATAATTGTATATTTTGCAGCTTTTTATTTAATTAAAAGAAAAAAGCTTTATAGCATTATATATGTCTTACTTGCTTTTATATCTATTGTATCAATAATTGGCATATTAGAATTTTATGGCCTTAGTCCTCTTAACCAATCATTTAAAATAATAAGAGTAGGTAATAATTTTAAAGCAGCTATTTACTCTACCATAGGTAATCAAAACTTTATTGGTTCACTTTTATCTTTATGCTTAATGGTTAGTATTATTTTGTTTGTTTCTTGGAAAAATAAGTTTCAAAAGCTTTTTTTCTTTATGACATCTGTTTTTATATATTCATGTCTTATAGTAACTCGCACTAGAAGTGCTTGGTTAGCAACCATATCTTGTGTTATTATTTTTTTGTTTTTTTTGATTAAAAAGAAATATATAAAAATAGTATGGAAAAAATTACTGGTTTTGGCTATGGTTTTTTTAATCATTACATTTTTTATTACAATTACGTCAGAAGGCAGAATAGCAAGCAAGTTTTTTGCTCTTATAAAAGATGTAAAAAGAATTGAATTAGCTTCTGAAAATATGGATTCTTTAGGCAGTGGCCGTATTTATATATGGAAAAACACAATTCCTTTATTAAAAGAATATTTTCTTTTTGGTTCTGGACCTGATACATTTAGTAGAGTTTTCCCTTATAATGAGGAAGAATATTTAAAGATATTCGGAGATTCATATGTTTTAGTAGATAAGGCACATAATGAATTTTTACAAATAGGAGTCACAACAGGAATTCCTAGTCTCTTAGCATACTTATTATTTATTGCTGTAATAATCTTTAAAAATGGAAAAATTATATTTAAATTAGATTTCTTTAATAAGTACGATTCTTTAATTTTGGCTTCAATAATGGGATGCATAGCTTATTTAATACAGAGCTTTTTTAATATTTCAGTGGTATCTGTTGCACCTATTTATTGGATGATGTTGGGTATTAATCAAAATTTAGTATTTAAATACTTAGATTCGTATAACGAAGATTAGTAAAGTTTTAGTAAGCTTTATAGCTACTTTATATTAACTGGAGGTGTAATTTTGGCAATTAAAAAATCAAATTTAAGAATTATTCCCTTAGGGGGATTAGGTGAAATAGGTAAAAATATTACTGCTATTGAATATGGAAATAATATTATTATTATAGATTGTGGCTTAGCTTTTCCAGAAGATGAGATGTTAGGAATAGATTTAGTCATACCAGATATCACTTATTTAAAAAAGAATGCAGAAAAAATTAGAGGAATCGTATTAACTCATGGTCATGAAGACCATATAGGTGCTTTACCTTATGTATTAAAAGAAATCAATGTTCCTATTTATGGAACAAGATTAACAATTGGCTTAGTTGAAAACAAATTAAGAGAGCATAATTTGCTAAGAGTAGTAAAAAGACATTGTGTGTCTGCAGGAGATGTTATAGACTTAGGAGCTTTTAAAGTTGAATTTATTAGAATTAATCACAGTATCGCTGATTCTGTTGCATTAGCAATTCATACTCCTGTAGGTGTTGTTATTCATTCAGGAGATTTTAAGGTGGATTTTAATCCAATCAATGGGGAGACCATAGATCTTCAGCGTTTTGCTGTATTGGGAAGTCAAGGGGTATTGGCTTTATTATCGGATAGTACAAATGCTGAAAGAAAAGGTTATACCATGTCTGAGAGAACCGTGGGAAATGTTTTTGAAGGAATATTTTCTGAAGCAATTAATAACCGCATCATGGTGGCTACCTTTGCTTCAAATGTGGATAGGGTCCAACAAATAATAAATGCTGCTCATAAATATAAGAGGAAAGTTACCTTTATTGGACGAAGCATGCTTAATGTTGTAAAAACAGCTTCTGAATTAGGGTATTTGGACTTACCCAAGGATATTCTCATAGAATTAGGAGAGATTAATAAATATAGGGACGAAGAATTAGTTGTCATTATGACTGGAAGCCAGGGAGAACCAATGGCAGCCTTGTCCAGAGTAGCTTCATCAGAGTTTAGACAGCTGGAATTAAAGCCTGGAGATAAAATTATTTTAAGTTCTTCTCCTATTCCTGGTAACGAAAAGACTATTTCCAAGGTTATCAATGAATTATTCCGAAAAGGTGCAGATGTAGTATACGAAGATGCTCATGTTTCGGGTCATGCTTTCCAAGAAGAACTTAAACTTTTATATAGTTTAGTAAAACCTAAATACTTTATTCCGGTTCATGGAGAATACCGCCATCTTAAGCATCATGCGGAATTAGTAATGGGTTTAGGAATGCCTAAGGAAAATATTTTTATATTATCTAATGGAGATATTTTAGAGTTTGCAAAAAATAGTTGTAAAATAGCTGGTACTGTTCCTTCCGGTCAAATATTAGTTGACGGTTTAGGAGTAGGAGATGTTGGTAATATTGTTCTTAGGGACAGAAGGCATCTTTCCCAAGATGGTCTTTTAGTTGTAGTAATTACCTTAGAAAGAGAAACTAATAAAGTTATTGCAGGTCCAGATATTATTTCAAGAGGTTTTGTCTATGTAAGAGAATCTGAAAATCTTATGGACGAAGCACGAAATGTAGTAAAGCATTCTCTATTTGAATGTGAAGATAAACAAATTACTGAATGGGCTCAAATGAAGAGCATTATTAAAGATACACTTAAAGAGTTTTTATGGCAAAAGACCAAGAGAAGTCCTATGATTTTACCTATTATTGTTGAAGTATAAAAAATAAGGGGGAATCCAATGAGTCTGCAACATGAGGTCAATTGTCTTATTAATGCCATACAAGAGAGCTCTCAATATAAAAATTATAAAAAGACAAGGCTTGATTTATTACAAGACGAAGAACTAACAAAAAAAGTAAATGAGTTTAGAAAACAGAGGTTATTATTAGAATCCCGGACAGTGGCTAACAATTATCCAGCAAATGAACTTAAAGCAGTACAAGAACTATATTCTTCTTTAAGATCTAATTATCTAGCTTCTTCTTTTTTAGATGCTGAAAGGGAATTAACTGAAATGATTTTAAATATCTATAAAGAAATTGGAGAAGCATTAGATTTTTATTTAGATTTTTTAAATCAATAATTATTAATCATAACTTTAATATAAATAATCCAGCTGTTTTATAGCTGGATTATTTATAAAAAAATGCTTGCAATTATTAGCCCTATTTATAATAAAAAACTAAAAGAACTTTTTAGTTGAATATTGTATTAAATATCTGTATAATTAGAATAGATTTTAACAGAATAGGGTGAAAAAATGAAAAGTAAATTATTAATGATTATAAAAGTCCTATGTCAATTAGGAGTTTTTTGTTTAATACTAGTATTATGTTATTATGTGGGACAAAAAGCGTATAATTATGTATATAATATAGCTAACCAACCTTCAGAAGCAGAAAGAAGCGTAAAAGAAGTTAATATAACTGTAGAAAAGGGAGCTACTACTAAAGATATTGCCAAGATTTTAGAAGAAAATGGCCTTATCCGCAGTAGTTTATTATTTGAGTTAAAAAGCAGATATTTTAAATATGATGGAAAGTTTAAAGAAGGAGAATTTTCTTTATCAACTAATATGTCTGAAGAAGAAATAATGGAAATTCTTGCCACGCGAGGAGCTCAGGCAGAAGGTATATGGTTTACTATTCCTGAAGGATATACTATAAAAAAAATAGCTGAGACCTTAGAAAACAATAAGATTGTAACTCAAGATGAATTTATGGAAGCTTTAAAGGAAACTAAATACGATTATGACTTTTTATCAGAAATACCAGAAAGAAGCAACAGGCTGGAAGGTTATCTTTTTCCTGATACCTATGAAGTTAGAGAAGGTGCTGATGCTGCTGAGATAGTTAGTAAAATGCTTAATAGGTTTGATGAGATTGTAAAGCCAGAATATTATAAGAGGGCACAAGAACTGGGTTATACTATGGATGAGATTATTATTATTGCTTCTATTATAGAACAGGAAGCTAAATTGGAAGAAGAAAGACCTAGGGTTGCTGGGGTTATTTATAACAGATTGGAATCTGATATACCCCTTCAAATGTGTTCAACTGTAATGTATGCGTTAGGAAAAAGAAAAGATCGTCTTTTATATAAGGATTTGGAGGTAGATTCCCCTTATAATACCTATTTACACGGAGGTTTACCTGTGGGTCCTATATGTAATCCAGGAGAGGCTTCTATAAAGGCAGCTTTATATCCTGAAGAACATGATTATTACTATTTTGTTTTAATGGATGAAGAAACAGGTGAGCATGTGTTTACTTCTACTGGAGAAGAACATAATGCAGCAAAGAAAAAATATAATCAGAAATTTTAGGGAAAGATATAAAGGCGAAAGAAATTTCTTTCGTCTTTATAATTTTAATCATTTCTATAAGCTTTAATACAGGAGGTTAAGATGAGTAATATTACTTATGATTACATTAATGATTATATAAGAGAAATCACTCCTGAAAGTCTAGGAATTTTAGGGAGGATAGAAAGAGAAGCAAAAGAAACAGATTTGCCCATTATTCAAAAAGAAGTAGCTAGGCTAATATCTGTTTTATTATCTGTTAAAAAACCAAAAAAAATATTAGAAATTGGGACTGCAGTTGGATATTCAGCAATTTTAATGAGTAATTATCTTCAAGAAGGTGGAAAATTAATTACTATAGAAAGATACGATATAATGCAAAATGCAGCAAAGGAAAACATAAAAGAGGCAGGCCTTGAAGATACTATAAGTTTGATTGAAAAAGATGCAGAAGAAGTTCTTCCAATTTTAGATGACTCGTTTGATGTAATATTTTTAGACGGGGCTAAAGGCCAGTATAATAACTTTCTACCACACTGTTTAAGGTTGTTAAAAAAAGATGGTTTACTTATTGCAGATAATGTACTGCATAAGGGTACTGTGGCAAAATTAAGATATGATATTCCAAGAAGGCAAAGAACAATTCATAAAAGGATGAGAAGTTTCTTGTGGGAAATTACTCATAATTCTGACTTAGAAACTTGTGTACTTCCAATTGGAGATGGAGTTGCAGTATGTCACAAAAAATAATTAGCTATATTAAATTGAAAGGATGAAAAATGTGGTGGACAAAAAAAGAAAGCCCGAACTACTTGCTCCGGCAGGAAGTTTAGAAGTATTAAAAACAGCAATTGCTTATGGGGCTGATGCTGTTTATATAGGAGGCAATCAATATGGTTTAAGGGCAAAAGCTAAAAATTTTTCAATGGAAGATATGGCTGAAGGAATAAAGTATGCCCATAAGCATAATGTTAAAGTATATGTTACTGCAAATATTATTGCTCATAATGAAGACTTAATAGGTTTAGAAAAATATTTTAAAGAATTAGAAGAACTGAGAGCCGATGCTGTTATTGTAGCGGATCCAGGCATACTTAGCATCCTTAAGGAAACTGTTCCTGATATGCCTATTCATTTAAGTACTCAGGCTAATAATACCAATTATAAGGGTGTATTATTTTGGTATAAACAAGGGGTAGAAAGAGTAGTTCTTGCCAGGGAATTATCTTTAAAAGAAATAGCAGAAATAAGAAGTAAGCTTCCTTTAGATTTAAGTTTAGAAGCCTTTGTGCATGGTGCTATGTGTATTTCTTATTCAGGTAGATGTTTGCTAAGTAATTATATGACAGGAAGAGATGCCAATAAAGGGGATTGTGCTCAAGCTTGCAGATGGAAATATCATTTAGTAGAAGAAAGCAGGCCAGGCGAATATATGCCTGTATATGAAGATGAAAAAGGTACTTATATATATAATTCTAAAGACTTATGTATGATTGATTCAATACCTCAATTAATTCAGGCTGGAATTGACAGTTTTAAGATAGAAGGCAGAATGAAAACTTCTTTTTATGTAGGTTCTGTAGTCAAGGCATACAGGGAAGCCATTGATGATTATATTAAAGATGAAGAATTATATAATTCTAAAATAAATTATTATATAGAAGAAGTGACCAAATTTAGTCATAGGGACTATACTAAAGGATTTTATTATGAAAAACCTTTAAGCAGTGAGCAAATTTATACCCATAGTAGTTATATTAGAGGTTATAGTTATGCAGGAAGAGTTATAGATTATGATCTAGCAAGCCAAATTGCTACAATAGAACAAAGATCGAAGTTTTCTGTTGGAGAAGAAATTGAGTTTATGCCTTTTTGCGAACCTTCCTTTACACAAAAAATTGATAAGCTTTGGGATGAAGAAGGTAATGAAATAGAATCTGCTCCTCATCCAAAGCAAATAGTTAAAATGAAAGTATTAAATCCTGTAGAAAAAAAAATATTAATTAGGAAGAAAGAAAAATAAAATTAACAAGATAATATTAATAAGACAGACACATCTTTGCTACTAGATTCATAGAATAAAAAGGAACCTTTTAGCGGAGGTGTGTTTTTTGTTTTTAGGACTATTACAGTTAATTTGTGCTTTTTCATATTTTACTGGAAATTCTTCTTTTCCTCAGCCTCTTAGTCCAGAAGAAGAAAAATATTATTTAGAGCAATACAAAAATGGAGATAATGAAGCAAAAAATATTCTTATAGAAAGAAACTTAAGGTTGGTTGCCCATATTGTAAAAAAATATAATGGTCTTAATAAAGAACTTGATGATTTAATATCTATAGGAACTATAGGCTTAATTAAAGCTATATCCTCTTATGATTTAGATAAAGGTACAAGGTTGGCAACTTATGCTGCCAGATGTATTGAAAATGAAATTTTAATGAGCATTCGTTCTTCTAAGAAAGAACGATATGAAGTATCTTTACAAGCTCCTATAGGTATAGATAAAGAAGGCAATGAAATAGCATTAATAGATATTTTATATAATGATTCTGAATCTGTTTTAGAACAGGTGGATTTTAAAATTAGATTAAAAAAATTATATCAAAAGATGAAAACAGTTTTAAAAAGGAGAGAAAAGGATGTTTTAGAAATGAGATATGGCTTAGAAAATGGCAATGAAAAAACTCAAAGAGAAATAGCAGATTTATTAGGGATATCCCGTTCTTATGTCTCAAGAATAGAAAAAAAAGCAATAAAAAAATTAAGCGAAGAATTAGTAAAATAAAGCACTTTGAATAGTGCTTTTATTTCATTATTTCAAAATAGTAACAAATATGGGATTTACACAAATAATTATATATGATATAATAAACTAAATAATAAATATATATATAAATAATGGTAGATTAAAAATATTTTAATAATTTATTTACATTTATTTAGAAAATTGTTATAATACTATTAAGAAAATAGGCAATATTAAAGAGGAGTTCAAGATGAAGAAATCAGATAAGAGGAAACTAGGGGACTTATTAGTTCAAGCAGACATGTTGACAGTTAAGCAGCTTAAGAAGGCCTTAGCAGAACAAGAAAGAACCGGGGAAAAATTAGGGGAAATATTAGTAAAAAGAGGATGGGTTACTGAACAAAACATAGTAGAGGTCTTGGAGTTCCAATTAGGAATACCTCATGTCGATTTATCTAAATATGCTATAGACCCTAAAGCCTCTTCGATGATAAGTGAATCTTTAGCAAAAAGGCATATGCTAATTCCTATACAAATTGAAAATGACCGTTTAGTAGTTGCTATGAGTGATCCATTAAATGTGTATGCTATTGACGACGTAAAACTTGCAACTAAAATGGAAGTAATGCCCGTTATAGCTAGCCTGCCTGATGTAAAACAGGCTATTGACAGGATGTATGGGGTAAGTAAGACTGTAAGTATTGCTGAAGAATTCCGTAAACAGATGAAAGAAAAGACTCCCAAGAAAAGTGACACATTTGACGAAGAATTAGAAGATGGTGTTGATGTTTTAAACTCTCCGGCGGTAAAACTGGTTAATAGTTTTATAGAACAGGCTATAAGAAGAAATGCCAGTGACATACATATTGAACCCTTTGAAACTTATGTTCGGGTGAGATTGAGAATAGACGGACAACTGCAAGAAATATTGAAAACAGATATATCAGCAATTAATGCAATTGTTACTAGGATAAAGATATTAGGTAAAATGAATATTGCAGAAAAAAGAATACCTCAAGACGGTCGTATTGGTGTGACCCTTGATAATAATCAATTGGACCTTCGTGTTAACACATTGCCTACAGTGTATGGAGAAAAAGTTGTTATCCGTTTACTTTATAGAACTGGTATGCAACTTAGAAAAGAAGAATTAGGTTTTTGTGAAAGTGATTTAATGAAATTTGAAAGCTTGCTTATGAAACCCCACGGAATTATTTTGTTAACAGGGCCTACAGGAAGTGGTAAATCTACAACTCTTGCAACTGCATTAAGAGAGTTGAACAAACCCAATGTAAACATTGTAACAGTCGAAGACCCTGTAGAAAATATGATTGAAGGGGTAAACCAAGTACATGTAAATGTTAAAGCAGGAATGACCTTTGCTAGTGCTTTAAGGGCAATTTTGCGACAAGACCCTGATATCGTTATGATAGGGGAAATGAGAGACACTGAAACTGCTAGTATTGCTGTAAGGGCATCTATTACAGGACACTTAGTTTTAAGTACCCTTCATACCAATGATGCTCCTAGTTCTATAACCCGTTTGATTGATATGGGAATTGAACCTTATATGGTAGCAACTGCTGTTGAAGGTATCATTGCTCAAAGGTTGGTAAGAAGAATATGCAAAAATTGTAAAAGCGCTGTTCATCCTACAAGTGATGAAGCAGAGATTTTAAAAGTAGCCAGGGATACTGTTATATATAAAGGAAGAGGCTGTCAGACATGTAATAATACTGGATATAAGGGACGTTTGGCAGTTCATGAAGTTCTTACGTTAGATCCTGAAACCAGACAAATGATTGTAAAAGGTGCCAATGCTGATGAAATTAAGCATTTTGCTATTAAAAATGGTATGATTACCCTTTGGGAAAACACCAAAAGAAATGTACTTGAAGGTAATACAACTGTAGAAGAATTACTAAGAGTTGCTTATGGTCAAGATTAGGAGGATATAGATGGATATAGATAAATTACTGGCGTATGCAGTAGAGTCAAAAGCTTCAGATACTCATATTACTGTTGGATTTCCACCAACCCTTCGTATTGACGGTAGGTTAGAACCTATGGATTTACCAAAATTAACTGCTGATGACACTGAAAAAATGGCCATGCATTTATTAAGATTTAGAGGAAAAAAGGATGTTTTATTTAGAGATGGAGAAGTGGACTTTTCCTATGGAATTCCATCCGTAGGCCGTTTTAGGGTAAATGTTTTCAGGCAAAGAGGAACATATGCTGCAGCTATCCGTACAGTTACAGTAGGTATTCCTACCCTTGATGAATTAAAATTACCAGGAGTATTAAAAAGTTTAGCACAACATGTAAGAGGTTTGATTCTTATTACAGGTCCTACGGGTAGTGGTAAATCAACCACATTAGCAGCTATGATTGATTTAATAAATAATCAAAGGGCTTGTCATATTCTTACTTTAGAAGATCCTATAGAGTATTTGCACAGACATAAAAAGAGTATTGTTAACCAAAGAGAAATAGGCCCCGATACCAAGTCTTTTGCTAATGCATTAAGGGCTGCACTCCGTGAAGACCCTGATGTTATCTTGGTTGGGGAGATGCGTGATTTGGAAACAATTTCCATTGCAATAACAGCCGCAGAAACAGGGCATTTAGTTTTATCTACTTTACATACCGTTGGTGCTGCTGAGACTATAGACAGGGTAATTGACGTATTCCCACCTCATCAACAAGAGCAAATACGCATTCAGTTAGCAAACGTATTAAAGGGAGTAGTATCCCAGCAACTTCTTAAATTACAAACTGGTAGGGGTAGAATTGCTGCAACAGAAGTTATGGTTACAACACCAGCTATTTCCAACTTAATTCGTGAAGGAAAAAGCCATCAGATTCATTCTATGATTCAAACAGGAAGTAAACATGGTATGCATTCTATGGATATGAACTTAGCAGAATTGTATAGAAGAGGTTTAATTGACAAACATCAGGCTGTAAGTTATGCCCAAGACCAAGAAGTTATAAGAAAACTTCTAGGAATGGAATAAAGATTAATATTTATTTTTACAAATTTAATATTTAGGAATTATACATATTATATATCTAATTAACCAAGCAAAAATAAGCACTTCATGGCGCTAAAGGAGGGGTATGATGCCTGTTTATGTATATCAAGCTAGAAATGCTAAAGGTGAAATGATAAAAGGAGAAGTTACTTTTGAGTCTGATGAGGAAATAAGAAGTTATTTATCGGCAAGAAAATTAATTCCAGTAGAAGTTAAGACCAAAAGTGCATGGGATACAGACCTTGCAACATTACCAATTTTTAAGGCAAAGGTAAAAACAAGAGATATTGCATTATTTTGTAGGCAGTTTGCTATCATGTTAGAATCAGGTATTACGATTGGTGGGACCCTTGATATTATTAGAAGACAAGTAGAAAATCCCACATTAAAAGAAATTGTACAAAAGGTATATGAAGATGTTCAAAAAGGAAGAAGTTTATCTGAAGCAATGGGAGATCATCCAGAATTTCCTCCTTTACTTATAAGTATGATGGAATCAGGGGAAGTATCAGGAAGCCTTGACAATGTTATGACACAAATGGCTGAACATTATGAAAAAAATCTGGATGTTCAAAGAAAAGTAAAATCTGCTCTTACATATCCTGCTATAACAGTATCTCTTATAATGGTACTGCTTATAGTGCTTATAGCATTTGTTATTCCAAACTTCTTAAACATGTATGCATCTGTTAATTTGGCCTTACCTTGGCCTACTAGAGTACTTATGGTTGTAACTGAGTTTACTAGGGAATACTTTTTGATTATTATGGCTTCTATAGCAGCTTTGGTAGGAGGATTTATTAGTATTAACAAAACAGAAAAGGGTAAATACTTTTTTGATAAATTAGCACTTAAAATTCCCATAGTAGAAAATGTAAACAAAATGGTTATTACAGCTAATTTCTGTAGAACCTTAAGCACCTTACTAAAGGCTGGAACGCCTATAATTAAAAGTATGGAAATTGTAAAAAGAGTGGTTGGAAATTCTATTGCTATGGAAGTAGTAGGAAGTTCAATTGAAGAAGTCAAACAGGGTACTGGACTTGCAATTTCTCTTCATGAAACAAAACTATTTCCTGATATGCTTACTAGTATGATTAGAATAGGGGAAGAGACGGGTGCTCTAGATTTTACTATGGAAAAGACAGCAGATTTTTATGAAGCAGAAGCAGATCTAGCTATAGAAAATGCAACAACTTTTATTAATCCTGCAATTACTATCTTTGTTGGTGTTATAGTTGCCTTTGTTGTATTAGCGGTAATGCTTCCTGCCTTTAATTTACTTGAAGCTATACTATAAAAGAAGATTGAAATAATCATAAAAATTGTTACTAATATTGCACACTTAGTTAAGCTAAATATATATTAAATATATATTTAAAATAAATTAAGGGAGGTGGGGAAAAAAATTAGCTTATAGGAATATTTAAAAGAAAAAACAGGAATTATTAAAAATTATAATTATGAAGGGGAGAATGTAAAATGTTAAAGAAAAATTTAAGAAATGAAAAAGGTTTTACACTTATTGAATTAATTATCGTTATTGCAATCATTGCTATTATTAGCGCTATTCTTGCACCAAGTTTTTCCAGAATGACAA
>JAAYRK010000038.1 GCA_012518815.1 Candidatus Epulonipiscium sp.
GAAAATGTAGTTTTGAGCAAGTCGTTGGTAAACGGCTTAGTTATTATGCATTTTTACCTGTGAGTGGATAGTATTGACTTCTGTAGATAGCTTTTGATAACTATACTTTGCTGTAGATTCTGTTGCCTAAGGGACTACTATACTCTTTTTGGTCTAAAGCCATGGGCAATAGAAGATATAGTTTTTTTGGTATGGTTAAGACCTGCAAGGATACTATCCTCTCCGGTAAATTTAGGAGGGGTTTTTTATTTTGTTAGTAGAATGTAGAAATCTAAAAAAATCATATGGAGATCGCCTTATTTTAAATATTGAAAATCTTTGCATATACGATCAAGATCGTATTGGTATTGTAGGAGTAAATGGGGCAGGGAAAACAACTTTATTGAATCTTTTAAGCCAAAAAATAGAACCTGATGAAGGATGGGTAAAACTTTATGGGAAATGTTCCTTCATCTCCCAACTAGAGCCCCCTGAGGAAGAAACAATTCGACAAGAAATGGCTTCAAAATTTAAAGTTTCCCACACCTATTTGGAGAGTATGAGCGGAGGAGAAAAAACCCGCTTTAAGCTGGCGGCCAGCCTTAGTCAAAATAATGCAATTATTTTTGCTGATGAACCTACTTTGACTCTAGTACCCCCAGTATTTCAATAAAAGCAAAACCTCACATCGTAGCCCCTGGTAATGGTTGTAAAGACATAACTAGATTAGCTACTGCACCTGTCGGAACTTCCAAAGGTTATCGTATTTATGTTACCTTCTTAGTAGAATGGGAAATAGAAGTTCCACCAGAGGGAGATTTAATAGCTGACCTAGTTATAATTCCTAATATAAAAGCTATTGAAAAAGGTACAACAGCGAATGTAACCTTTACTCTTGATGCAAGCGGTTCAAGAAGTACACACTATCCTATTACAAAATATGAATTTTGGTTTGATGGCACAAGAAGTTTCAATGACAGTAATTATTTAGGTGCAACTTCGAGTAGTGTAACATCTACAACTAGGACAGGAGTTCAACCTAATTCTACATGGTACGGAAAAGTAAGAGTCTATGATGAAAAAGGGAATACTGCTGAAGCGGAAGCAAGAGTGACAATTGGCGAAATAGACCTAAGTAAAGGAATCTATGCCGACTTAGATTTAACTGTTAACGATCCTAAAGTAGTTGAAAGAGATCCAAATGGATACTGGGTAAAAATAAGAATTCCTTATACCGAAAGGAATGAGGATATCGAACTAAAAGTAGTTATGGATGCTTCAGAAAGTATAGCTCAAAATGGAATAAGCAACTATAACTTTGATTTACTCAATGTCGGTGAAGTAGTTGACACCATAAGTCCCTGTGATTCACAGCAAGTGCCATGAGTCTTAGTGGTTTAAGAAGTTTTTCAGGACCATTTGATTGGATTGTTTCAGATTTTCAATCTGTTCTTAAAATGATAGAATCAGATTTTGATGATTTTATGAATAAAGACAATATCTTTGAACTTCCGTTTGATCCGAACAAGACTAGACGATTTATTGATGAAAAATATGGTTTTCTATTCCTCATGAAATAAAAGAAAACTTAGAAGATGAATGGGATATGATTAAAGATAAATATTGCAAGAGAGTAAAAAGATTTATTGAAAAATCAAAAAAGCGAATATGTTATTTAAGAGCTGTGAAAAATAATGAAGAAATTTTGTATATAGAAAACAATCAGGAATATATAAATTCTGTAATTAAAAAACATAATCCTAATAGTACAATTATATATTTGCTTCTTAATGGAATGCATTTTGATAGCAGTTTTAAAGGTAATTACTATTACCTTAATATTGACTGCTATAGGAACGATTATTTTGGTATGCTTTATATGTTTAGGAATTCAATGCAATTATTGGGTAGATGTAAGACTCTTTTATCTGATGAAGTTTTTGCAAATAATATTGAATATAGAAATAAAGTATTTAATGATACGGGTAAAACATTTAAAATATTGCTGCATGAGATTGAAAATGGGTCAAAAATAGGAATAAAGATTCTAGAAAAATGTCTGGATTTGTATGATGGACTTTATATTTGGGGTGCCGCAAAACTTGGTTTGATTATTACCAAGTATATGAAAGATAACAATATAAACATCTTAGGCATAATAGATAGTAAAGAAGAATTACGTGGGACTAAAGTAGAAGGAATAGAAGTAATTTCTTTTGACGATGTAATAGATAACAAAAGTATTTTTATTACTGTATTAAATTCTAAAGCTGTTAATGAAATATCTAATATGATTAAAACGAGTAGAAAAAATCTTAAATTTGCAACGTTCGAAGATTTAAATGCTGATTTGTTTATGTTTTTGTTAGAATAAAAGATAGATTAAAACCAAAGGAAATATTTAGAATTTAAGTGTTTTATAGAGTGATTATATTAAAGTATGCAAAATAGGATTATATAGATCGTTTGATAATTATATAAGTAATTACCCGCTAAGTCATACAATAATTAATGAAGGTGCATAATAACATAACAGGTATAGCTTATTAATTAATTTGGAGGATTAAAATAATGGAAAATCATCTAGTAGACTTTGATAAAATAGCATGGGTTGAATCAGCAATTGGGATAAGGCATAAAAGTTTTAAAAAGGATGGAAAAACAATAAAGTTGATTGAATTAAGTGATACGTACTGTTATAAAGATTGGTGCACACGTGGTCATATATCATATATATTAGAAGGTAAATTTACAGTTAAATTTGAAAATCATACAGAAATATTTAATACAGGAGATATTGTTTTTATTCCAAGTGGTAAAAAACATATTGCTATGGTGGAAAAAGGAAATCGACTAAAGATGATTTCTTTTGATATTTAGATAGTTTCGTTATTATCAGTCAAATTCTCCTTAAGGCATTGATTAAGAAATATTGGACTATAGTAGTCTCTTTCTTTTTTTTGAAGTATATGCTAAGATTGCATTATAAAATAAACATATTAAGTTATTCTATCAATAATCTAAATACTAATAACACGTCTTTAATGACGTGATTTTTTCTACTAAAAAACGGAACTGAAAGAATGTACTGAACAACTATCCTAATACTGTAGACATAGAATGTCTCAGCAAGAAAAAACCAGCAATTGCTCGTTTTGTGTCCTGTAATATTTGATGATATGATAGTATCTTATTTTTTGAAAGGAGGCTGTAAAACATTTGGATTTAATAAAAACGGGTGCTTTTATTAAAAAGCTTAGAAATGAAAAGAAACTAACTCAGGAGCAATTTGCAGAACAGTTTGGTGTATCTAGAAGAACTGTTTCACGATGGGAAACAGGAACTAATATGCCTGATCTTGATATTTTGGTAGAGATGTCAGACTACTTCAATGTAGATCTTCGTGAACTGTTGGATGGAGAAAGGAGAAGTGAAAAAATGAATGAAGAATTAAAAGATACTGTATTGAAGGTAGCTGATTATAGCAATAGTGAAAAAGAGAAGATAACAAAATTTATGCGTATGTTATTTATTGCTGGAATAATAGCAAGTATAATCAATGCAATATTGAGTCGTAGTGAACTTCCTGAGACATTCTGGGTCGGTTTTGCAGAAGGTGCATCTTTTGGATTAATATTAATCGTAATGGTTTATGGTTTATTATACACAAGCGGATATCTTTTAAAGCTAGCAGCTGCGAAAAAGCGTATTACTGGCAAACAATAAATTTTAGAAATAGGGGACGATTTTTTGCTTCCTCGCAAAATTAGAAGCAAAAAGTCGTCCCCTAGATTTTTAGGTCTAAATATAAATAATTTGTAAGCCGATATAATAAATATCTTATTTTACAATGTTTAACATTAAATTACATTTTGTACAGTAATTATTAAGAAATTATACTGCAAACATATCACTTAATAATTAAAATTCTTAAAACACATAATAAAATAATTATCCATCCTCAAAACACATCATGAAATATTACGCAAATGCATATAAACAGTGTTCTTAGAAATTCCCATATATGATGCTACCTTAACAACAGCATCTTTTAGATTGAAGATACCTTTTTCGCTTAATAAGCTAATTATTTCTTTATTTTTATTAGAAACAGGTATGTTAGGATTTGACAGTACCTTTGACTTTGCTTCTTCTAATGCAGATATAATTAATTCATCCACATTATCTGAGAAAGTTTCAGCAACATTTAAATTAGAATCATTAGGTATGAATTTAGCAAGTACTTCTGATAAAGGGAGATTTGTATAGAAGTTTATGCAGAGCATACCAATAATTCTATCATATTCTCCGATTATTGGAATAGTAGTAGATTTCATCATGGTGCCATTCTTATCCCTATTAAAATAGCTTATAGATTTTTTATCATTATTTTTTTTCAGTGTTTCAAGCATAGATAGAGCAAAATCTGTAATTGGGGCCCCTTCGCTTCTGCCTGAATAGTGTCCATTTACAATTTTAATGACAGATTTATCTAAGTCTTCAAGACTATGTAGTATTATCTCATAACCGCTACCAAGATAGTCAGCAAGACCATCTACCAATGTCTTATATGAATTTAGTATTAAGTTCTCTTTTTCTGTGAGAACAATATGATAATGATCCACTTTTTTCACCTCCCTTAATTCTAGTTTTAGTTATTAAGGTATACTACTTGGTTTTTATATTTGTAGTTATATTTTAGTTTACATTATTTATAAAAAAACGCAAGAATAAATTTTACCAAATGAAATATTTTTCAGTAAAAATGCACAAAATATATGATAAAAGTTTATAGAAATAATAAAAAAAATTTCATTGACTGAAATAAAGTTTATCATGTAAAATATAAATATAAAGTAATGGAGGTTAAAAAAATGATTAAGAAAATAAATACTAACCAAGCACCAGAAGCAATTGGCCCATATTCTCAGGCAACCCTATATGGAAACATGTTATTTACATCTGGACAAATTCCAGTAGACCCGAAAACTGGCGAAATAGTTGGAGATGACATTGAAACTCAGGCAAAGCAAGTAATGGAGAACTTAGCTGCAGTATTAAAAGAAGCAGGTAGTTCTTTTGAGAAGGTAGTAAAAGCTACTTGCTTTTTAAAAGACATGAACGACTTTGCTAAATTCAATGAAGTTTATGCAAAATATTTTACTAGTAAACCAGCACGATCATGCGTGGCAGTAAAAAGTTTACCTAAAGACGTTCTTTGTGAAGTTGAGGTGATAGCAGTAATTGAATAAAAAATTTATCAAAACACAAAGAATAATTTAGAGGGAAAACAAAAAGTAAAATAAGAGGGTAAAATAAGAGAGGAGTACAATTATGAGTAAAAAGGATAATAAAAACAAACAAGAAAGAATAAAGAAACAACCAACGTTCTTTTTAGCATTATTACCTATAATTGTAATGATATTATTATTAGGTATTGGTTATGCAGTAATGGGACTAAGTCCTGAATTATTAATGCTTGTGTCTGCAGTGGTAGCTGGAATTATTGCATTATATTTAGGTCATTCTTGGGATGACATTATGGATACAATTGTGTCAAAGTTATCTAAAACAATGCCAGCAATTTTTATTTTAATTATTGTTGGTCTACTTATCGGTACTTGGATGATAGGTGGAACCATACCTATGATGGTTTATTATGGACTAAAAATCATTAGCCCAAGTTTCTTAATTATAACTTCCTTTTTAGTTACAGCTTTTGTTTCAATATGTACAGGAACTTCATGGGGTTCAGCAGGTACAGTAGGTGTTGCAATAATGGGTGTGGCAGCTGGAATGGGAGCTCCGCTTCCTATTGTAGCAGGAGCAGTAGTGTCAGGTGCTTACTTTGGCGATAAAATGTCACCATTATCCGATACAACTAACTTAGCCCCTATAGCTGCGGGATCAAAATTATATGAACATATTGGACATATGTTTTGGACAACCCTTCCTGGTTTTCTAATTGCATCTATTGTTTACACTATAGTAGGTTTGAGATTAGATGTTGGCTCAGCAGTTGCACCTGAAAGAGTTACTCAGGTTATGACTTCTATAGAAGGTATCTTTGATTTTAATATACTATTAGTAATTCCAGTAATTATAGTATTAGCTGGTTCAGTTATGAAGAAGCCAACTATTCCTGTAATGTTATTATCAAGTGCAGTTGCAATTTTTAATTCAGTTGTATTCCAAGGCTTTACTTTACAACAAGGGTTTACTGCTGCAATAGATGGATTTAACTTATCAATGGTTAATATACCTGGCTTTGATCCTTCCACTTTAATACCTGATGTAGCAAGACTTCTTGAAAGAGGCGGTATGAAATCTATGCTAAGCACAGTGCTAATTGCATTTTGTGCCTATGGATTTGCAGGGACATTAGCGGTAACAGGTTCTCTTGATATTGTTCTTGATAGACTAACAAAAGTAGTAAAATCTACTTTTGGACTTGTACTTGCTACAGTTATATCATGTCTAACAGCTGTATTTGTAACTTCTAATGGACAATTATCAATATTATTACCAGGTGAGATGTTTAGCAAAACTTATATTAAAAAAGGATTACATCCTAAAAACCTTTCAAGAACATTAGAAGACTCTGCAACTGTAACGGAACCTATAGTTCCATGGACAGCAGCAGGTGTATATATGGCTACAACTTTAGGTGTACCAACCTTAGAATATCTACCTTGGGCAATCCTTTGTTATACAGGAGTTATTTTTGCATTGATTTGGGCGGCTACCGGAATTGGTATAACTAAAATCAAAAAAGGTGACGAACACTACGAAGAGTATATTAGCTTAAATAAGGCAGATGGAGTAGCTGTTGAATAAATAAAAAATTTATTATAAAGATCTAACTAGGGGAGCGGATATTTACGATATATCCGCTTCTTGGAAGGAGGAAGTGAAAATCCGTGTATAACTTTGATAAAATAATTAATCGTAGGAATACAAATTGTGCTAAGTGGGACACTCTTGCTGCAATGTATGGACGAAATGATCTTATTCATTTAGGTGTGGCTGATATGGATTTTGAGTCTCCAAAGCCTATTTTGGACGCATTTAGTAAAGTAGTTGACCACAAAATATTTGGCTATACCGATTTAAATGATGGCTTTTATTCAAGTATTCAGCGATGGATAAATAAACAATTGGGAGTAAATATACCTAGAGAGTGGATTGTTTTTTGTCCTAGGATTAATATAGCTTCTAGTATATGTGTAGATACTTTAACAAGTCCAAGTTCTTCAGTTATTCTTAATTCTCCAGCATATTCACCTTTAAAAGAAGCTATTGTAAAAAATAATCGTAGATTAATAGAAAATTCATTAGTAATTAAGAATGGAAAATTTACAATGGATTTTGATCATCTAGAGTCAATAGTGGATGATGACACCGAGATGTTTATACTATGTAATCCTGATAATCCTAGCGGCCGGGTTTGGTCAAGAAAAGAGCTAGAGCAACTAGTACAATTTTGTAAAGAGAAAGACTTAATTTTGTTCTCTGACGAAATACATTCTGATTTATTAGCAGAAGGAGTTAAGCATAACAGTGCTCTTCATTTTGAAGAACTATACGATAGATTAATTTATGCAAATTCACCTACAAAGACCTTTAATATACCTGGAGTAATTATATCTTACATGATTATCCCAAATGAAGAACTTCGTGACAAGGTCAAAAAATCAATCGATAGAATTGGAATGCATAATCCAAATATATTCTCTGTTGTTGCAGTAGAAGCAGCTTACAACCATTGTGATGATTGGCTTATGTCAGTTAAAGATTATGTGAATGAAAATGAAAAGTTTGTTAGAAGCTTTTTAGAAGAAAATATGAAAGAATTTGTTGTAATGCCAAGAGAGGGAACATATTTGCTTTGGATAGATTATACTGCCTTAGGTGTTAGTGAAGATGAACTTAGGGATTGGTTTATTAATGAAGCAAAGGTTGAACTCTATATGGCCACTAATTTTGGCAAAGATGGTTATGGCTATATTCGTATGAATATAGCAGCACCTAGAAAGTTGCTTGAAGAAGCGTTAAATAATATGAAAAATGTTTATCATAAAATAAAGCATAAATAATAAGAATATGCTTACTTCCTGTGGGAGGTAAGCATATTTTTATTATAAAAAGTCGAAGGATATGGAATATAGTCTTATTTTCCATGTTTTATGAAATTTTGATTTAGATTAAATAGCTTTTAGTAGGGTGCGAATTTAATAAACTATACAGATGTATTGATGTTGTAAGCACATTTGTGTATAATATAGTTAAAAAGAGGAACAATAATTTTTATATTCAGCTCATGATAAAAAGAGAGTTACAATTCTTCGTCTTATGTACAGTGAGTGGGATAAGGATTTATATATGCATGTAATATAAAAAGAAAAAATTCTTTAAGGAACTGGGAAACTAGTTCTTTTTTTACGATTTGCATTTTATTTATGTTTAGAAGTTATAGACTTTACTGTGTTTTTTATTGATAATAATTTTCAAATGAATTAAAATGTATTTATTGATAAATGACAAATTAATTCAATCAATTTGTTAATAACAGTCAGACGGTTTTAGCGAGGGCGTCATGAGTCTACCGTCTTTGTTAAAGCCATAGCAAAAGAAATTTTGCTAGCTTGCTGGTGTTTGTTAAAGCCATAGCCAAAGTAATTAGCGTAGCTACTGATATTAAAAATAATCAGTTTATACAATAAATTAAAGGAGGATAAACTATGAAGAAATTAAAAATAGCAGATGGAATACATATGCTTACTATGAATGTTGAGGATATTTTATTTGAGGGAATTTGGGAGCTTGCTAATGGTGTAACTCTTAATTCCTATATAGTTCAGGGAGAAAAGACTGCAATAATTGACGGTGTAATTGGTTGGGATGGGATCCCAGAAACCCTTTACAAAAGCTTAGAAGAAATAGATGTTAATCCTCAAGATATTGATTATTTGATTGTTAATCATATGGAACCAGATCATTCTGGTTGGATTTCAAACTTTAGAAAAATTAAGGATGATTTTAAGATAATATGTACTGATAAAGCTGCAAAGATGGTATCTTCCTTTTATGGTGAAGATAAGATAAGGATTGTAAAGGAAGGAGATACTTTAGAACTTGGAAAGGGTAAAGTATTGAGTTTTCACCCAGTAGCAAACGTTCACTGGCCAGACACCATGTACACTTATGAAAAGGATACAAAAACTCTTTTCTCATGTGATATGTTTGGAGCCTTTGGTAGGATGGGAGACCATTGTTTTGACGATGAGCTTACTTCTGAAGAAATAGAGTTCTTTGAACTTGAAGGATTAAGATATTATTCTAATGTAATGGCAACTTTTACAACTAGTTTAAAAAAGGCAATTGAGAAAGCAAAAACACTAGAAATCAATACAATAGCACCTGGTCATGGTCCGGTTTATAGAAAGAATCCTCAAAAAATCATAGATGATTATTCTAGGTATGCTCTTTATGCTGAAGGGGCAGGTAAAAATGAAGTTACGATATTGTGGGGTTCTATGTATGGTATGACAGCAAAGGCTGTTGACTTTGTTGAAAGCATACTTCAAAGAGAGGGTATTAAGTACAACAAGTTGGAAATGCCTTTAGAAAGTGAAAGTGAAATGGTGGCAGCTGTTTTTAGGTCTGCAGGGATAATAATTGCAGCACCTACATATGAGTACAAGCTTTTCCCACCTGTTGCAGCAGCCCTAAGTGAGCTTGGCAGAAAAAAGATTACAGGCAAGACAGCATTTAGACTCGGCTCTTATGGATGGTCCGGAGGTGCGGAAAAAGAACTAAGTGAAATAATAGAAAGAAATAGGATGAACTGGGACTTCATTGAATCCGTAGAGTTTGAAGGAGCACCAAAGGAAGAAGACTTTAAAAAGATTGAAGCTAGAGTATTAGAACTTATAGAAAAGATGAAGTGAAGCAGGGGGACGGTTCTCCTGCTTCAATCTTTTGAAACACCATGTAAAAAGTTAAAAAGAAGGAGCCATAATATGGAAAAACAGTTCTTGAAAAAAAGAATCGATGCAGCAGCTGGAAGAATACCAGCAGATATGGTTATTAAAAATTGCAAAATCATTGATGTCTATAATTCTTCTATTATAGAAGGGCAAAGTATTGCTATCACAGATGGTTATATTGTAGGAATTGGTGATTATAAAGGCAAGCATACGATTGACGCAAAAGGTTGCTATGCTGCACCAGGATTTATTGATGGTCATATCCATATTGAATCTTCTTATGTTACGCCGGAGGAAATTGGAAGGCTTTTGGTTCCCCATGGCACTACAACTATTATTGCCGATCCTCACGAAATTGTGAACATATGTGGTCTAAGGGGCTTAAATTATATGCTTGATGCTGCAAGGGGAACAAAACTCGATATTCGTTATATGCTTCCATCTTGTGTGCCAGCAACACCTTTTGAAAATGCCGGAGCAGTATTGGATGCAGAAAGGCTCAAAGAACCTCTTAAGGATGAGCGTATTCTTGGTTTGGGTGAATTTATGAATTACACAGGAGTTGTAGAGGCAGATGATGATGTCTTAGATAAGTTGCTGCTTGCCATAAATGAAGGAAAAATCATTGACGGTCATAGTCCAGCTTTAGTAGGGAATCCCTTAAATGCTTATGTAGCATGTGGAATCCGTACAGATCACGAATGTTCTACAGAAGAAGAAATGCTTGATCGTATTTCCCGAGGTATGTATATTCTTCTAAGAGAAGGTTCAGCCTGTCATGATCTTCGTACATTGTTGAAGGCTGTTACACCAGATAACAGTCGTCGCTGCTTGCTGTGTTCTGATGACCGGCAGCCTGAAACAATTTTTAGCTTGGGCCATCTAGACAATCATCTTCGTATTTGTGTAGAAGAAGGTATTTCTCCCATTATCGCAATTCAAATGGCTAGCCTAAACGCAGCGGAATGTTACGGGCTGCTTGACAGGGGTGCTATAGCACCAGGACTTCGTGCAGATATTGTTTTGCTGGATAATTTACATGACTTTAAAGTGAATCAGGTATTTATTAAAGGAGAGGAAGTTGCTAGGGAAGGCAAATACCTGCCACAAATACAGCGGAGTGATATTTCGTCAGTACAAGGACGTTTTAATGTAAAAAACTTTTCTATTAATAAATTAAAATTAAAGAGCCGTTTAAAGAATGTCCATGTTATTGATCTTCTTCCAGGTGGTGTTGTGACAGCAAAAGGTACAGCAGAAATTGTTCTTAATGAAGAAGGGGAGTTTATGTGGCAGCCAGGACAGGATATTGCAAAAATAGCAGTTGTAGAACGACACCGTGGAACAGGAAATATTGGTTTAGCTTTGCTTCGAGGATATGGAATCAAATCTGGTGCTGTGGCTTTGTCCATCGCTCATGACTCTCATAACATTATTACTGTTGGAACTAATGACGAAGATATGGCGTTGGCAGTAGAAGAACTTGTAAAGCAAGGTGGAGGGATTATCCTTATAAAAAATGGAGAAATCATCAATTCTATGCCGATGGTTGTCGGGGGAATTATGAGTGACCAATCGGGTGAATGGGTAAGTGAAAAGCTGGCACAAATTCATAAAGATGCATATGAGGAACTTGGAATTAATAAGGAGGTAGAACCAGTAATGACATTATGCTTTATGTCATTGGCAGTGATACCTGAAATCAAGCTTACGGACAAAGGACTTTTTGATGTTACGCAAAATGCTTTTATTTCTATTGAAGCAGAAGAACCGTCCCCCTGCTTCGCTAAAGGTGGTGTAAAGTTTGGAACTATTAAAAGAAACTATAAGTAAAATCACTAAGCCTGATGAAAAAGCTAAAGAAGAGGCTATTAAAAAGTGGGATGGGCTACTTAAACCCATTGGTAGTTTAGGAGCATTAGAAGAGATTACAATAAAGATATCAGCCATGACAGGTAAAGTGATTAATAAATTTGATAAAAAAGCAGTCGTTGTAATGTGTAGTGATAATGGAGCAGTTGAAGAGGGTATTAGTGCGGCACCACAAGTTTTTACAAAAATTTTAGCACAAAGTATGTCAAAAGGACTAACTGGAGTTGCGACATTAGGTAAATTTACGAATACAGATATTATTACAGTTAATTTGGGGATAAAAGGTCATATTGATGATCCTCACATACTTGATATGAAGCTTGCAGATGGAACTAATAACTTTACAAAAGGACCTGCTATGACCTATGAGGAAGCAGTTAAAAGTATTGAAAAAGGTATTGAAGTTGCAGATCAATTATATTCTAAAGGATATGATATACTAGGAACTGGTGAAGTAGGAATTGGAAATACTTCTACTGCAGTTGCGGTGGTATCAAGCATATTAGGATTAGATGTCGATATTATTTGTGGTAAAGGAGCAGGCCTTACAGACGAGCAATATGCTCATAAAAAAGAAATTATAAAAAAGGCAATATCTATCAATAAAGTAAATACAGATGATCCTATAGAAGTTATATCAAAGCTTGGAGGTTTTGATATAGCTGGCATGTGTGGTTTATGTTTATCTGCAGCTAAGAATAAAAAACCTATTGTCATCGATGGTTTTATTTCTTCGGCAGCAGCACTATGTGCAAGTTACCTAAATCCCCATGTAAAGGAATATATTATTCCATCTCATTTATCTGCGGAGCCTGGTGCAGGGTATGTATTAGATGAACTAGGATTAAAACCATTATTAACTTTAGAAATGAGATTAGGAGAAGGCTCTGGTTGTCCTTTAGCATTCCAAATAATTGAAGCAGCAGAATATCTTTTAGAGAACATGGGAACTTTTGATGATGTTTCGATGCAATCCTCATGTCTGATAGATATAAGAAATGATAGGGAGTGTAAATGATGATTACATTAGTTACTGGTGGTGCCAGATCAGGTAAGAGTAGATTTGCAGAAAGTTTATATAAAAATGATAAGGATGTAGTATATATAGCAACTGCTAAACTAACTGATAGCGAAATGAAAGAAAGGATAGAACATCATCAAAACTCTAGACCAAAATATTGGCGTACATATGAAGCAAACTATAACTTAAGTCATGGAATAGCCAGTGAGAGAAATTATTTACTTGATTGCATTACACTACTTACATCTAATATAATGTATGATATATCTAAAGATAAAGAAGTCATAGACATTAAAATGCAAAAGATAATTGAAGATAAGGTTTTTTATGAAGTAAAAAAATTAATAGATGAAATTAAAAAAAATGACTATAATCTTGTTATAGTGACCAACGAAGTTGGATATTCAATTGTTCCAAGCCATCCCATATCTAGGATTTTTAGAGATATTCAAGGACGTGTAAATCAACGTCTTGCAGCAGTAGCTGATCAAGTATATTTAGTATGTTGTGGAATTCCGGTGAAGATAAAATGATAAAAGGTTTTATATTATCCATACAATTTTTTTCGAGAATACCTATAAATATTAAGGTCGATTTTAATGAAAAAAATATTCGATATTGTATATTTTTTATGCCATTAGTTGGGGCTATTATAGCTGCTTTAGCTTCTATAATATATTATTTAATTGAACCTTATAATAAGCTTATTGCTTCATTTCTTACCTTATTATTAACCATAATTTTAACGGGTGGACTTCATATTGATGGTCTGGCAGATACCTTTGATGGCTTTTTTGCAAACAAAGACAGGCAAAAAACTTTGGAGATTATGAAAGATAGTAGAATAGGAACTTTTGGTGTACTTAGTATAGTTTTGCATGTAATATTTATCTATGTTTTAATGATGAGCATTGAAAATCTACCTTTAATACTAATCCTCTCTTTCTTTAATAGCAGATTAGTATCAAGCATAATCATATCTTATAAAAAATCAGCAAAGTCTGATGGATTAGGGATTTTATTTCATAAAAGCAATCCGGGTAAAATGATATTAACAACTATGATTAGTTATTTAATAATTTTAATTTTAGTTGACATAAAATATATAATTCCCTTTGCTATAAATTATGCTTTGGCAGAAGTCATTAGCCTGATATCATACAAAAAAATAGATGGTTTAACTGGAGATGTATATGGAGCTATAATAGAATTAGGAGTGGCTGTTTCTTTGTTCTCATTTTGGAGTGTGATGACATGGATATAATTATGATTAGGCATGGAAAAAGCCAAGATAATCTAAGGAAAGTATATAGCTGTGATTCTACTCCTTTAACTAAAGAAGGTATAGCTGAACTGTCAAATATTAAGCTATTATTAAAAGAGTATGATTATGAAAAGGTATATTATAGTCCTTTAAAGAGGGCAGTAGATACTTTAGGGTGTTTGGGTTTAAAAGGCAAAGAAGATATTAGACTAAGGGAGATTAATTTTGGAATATTTACAGGAAAAAGCTTTGAAGAAATATCAAAAATATATCCAGAAGAAACTAAGCTTTGGACAAAGGATATTTATAACTACCGTATTCCAAAAGGTGAATCTTTGCAAGATGTTTATAAAAGAGTTAGTGAATTTTTAGAAGAGGTATGTAAGCTTGATAAAAATTTACTCTTAGTAACTCATGATTCTGTGATTCGTTTAGCCTTATGTTGGGTGTTTGATAACCCATTATATTTTTATAGATTTAAAATAGATGAAGGAAGTATAACTACGATTACTATTTCTAACGGATATAAGTATATTTATAGAGTAAATCACAGATAAGTACATATTAGAACAAAATAATAAATGAAATATTTAAAAACTTAATTATCACGAAAGACATTTTTTAAGGGGGCACAATATGCTTAGTTATGTTTGGCCATTAGCTTTAGTCGTGTTATCCAACGTGTTTTATCAAATTTCTGCCAAGTCAGTACCCAAAGAAATGAATCCATTTGTCTCACTTACAATTACATACGCGATTGGTGCTGTATCATCACTTATCTTATACTATCTGCTAAATAAGGATACTAATATTTTTTATGAATATAGTAAGGTTAATTGGGCACCATTTGTTCTTGGATTTGTAGTTGTAGGTTTGGAAGTTGGTTATATCTATGCGTACAAAGCAGGATGGCCGGTTAGTGTGGCTCAGATTGTGCAAGCAGCGGTATTAGCTATTATTTTGATATTCGTGGGCTACTTTTTATATAAGGAATCTTTGACATGGAACAAGATAGTAGGAATTATTGTTTGCTTGCTTGGTCTTGGATTAATTAATATGTAAAGCACGGCGAAGCACGGGGACGGTTCTTCTGCTTCATTCTTCAAAAAGAATGAAGCAGAAGAACCGTCCCTGTGCTTTTTCCCTGTTTTTTGTCTTGAAATATCCCCCCTAGTTAAAATATAATAAAAATTGTAACTTTATGACCTTTTTTTACTTATGTGAATTAAATAACAACAGTATAATTGACTGAAAAATGGGATATATCTTGCTTAAAGTTAAATCTTATGGAAGGGAATTGTATAAAGGAATAACTTTACATCAGCATAGATGTAACACCGAGGGATAATGAAGAATAAGCAAGATGATGGTAATAAATTATGAAGATTAGGAGGAAAAGCTATGAAAAAAGTAAGAAATGTTTTGGTATTTGCACTTATTGTAGTTTTTACATTTGCTCAGCTACCAATGTCAGCAATGGCAAAAGATGTGGGAATATCTCAATTAGACGATGAAGATTTTGTTGCTCAGGTCAAAGAGATTACTGCTTTTGCCGAATTAGCTGAGGAAGTTCGCTGGCAGAATACAAACACACCTCAATTTCCCGATACTCTAGAGAGTACTGTAGAGGGAGAAGTAGTCCAAATTCCAGTGACTTGGGAAACTGATAAGGCTTATGACGCCAATGAGCCTGAAGAAGGTTCATATGTCTTTACGGCTGTTGTGAGTGAAGATTATAAAGTAGCCGAGGGTGTAGTAGTTCCGTGTATCACTGTAGTTATTTCAAAATCAGATGTAATGAGTGATGATACGCAAGAGAGTTCACAAGCAAGTTTAGAAGATAAGAAAGAAGAAAACATAGAAAATATAGAAGAAGATATAGAAGATAAGAAAGAAGACAATATAGAAAAGGATATAGAAAAGGATATAGAAGATAGTAACTTAGAAATTAATAATATATCTTTACAAAGCAGTGATGCTTATTTTATAGGAGAGGGAGTAGAAACGAATCCCTATCTTATCCAAAGTGCTGAAGATCTTGCCAACCTAGCGGAGTTAGTAAATCAAGACGATGAACATTATCGTAGTGCATATTATGAATTAACAAATGATATTGATCTTTCAGCTTATAGCAGTGGTGAAGGTTGGACGTATAATAGGAGAAAACTCTTCCACGCGTGGATTTAACGCTGGCAACATTGCTTTAGAAGAAATGAAGGTTAATGGCAGCCTTGTTTCTAGTGGTAATCATGATGATGAAAATGGTAAAGGAGTAAGCTTAGACCAGGTTTATGACAAAAATTTCTGGGAGAGCTTAAAATGGAGTGGCGAATGGATTTTTGAAGACAATATGGCATTGTCAATGGCACAGGCAACAATCAGTTTAGCCCTTATGCAGCAATTACAAGAGAACAAATGGCAGTGATGATGCAAAACTATGCAAAAGTTTTAGGCCATACTATACCAGCTTCTAATCAGTATCCTTCATTTACAGACGAGAATAAAATCGGTCCATGGGCAAAAGATGCAGTAAAAGGGATTGCCCAAGCTGGTATAATGATAGGTAAAACAGGTGGAAATTTCGATCCGAAAGCTAACGTTACAAAAGCAGAATCAGCTGCTATTCTAAGGAGATTTGTGGAACTTGTTGTTGACTAGAGTATGACTTAGAATATATGCTTTTTGTTGCTTATTAATAGTTTCAATAATTGATTGAGCTTTAATTAAGTATTTGAAAGGCTTTAATAGCAAGATGGTTTTAAGCCATCTTGCTATTTTTTATTTAATGAAAACCGCTTGTTACACCAATTACATACTTTTGTGGTAATTTTAATAGTAATGGTAAAACTATAGTAGAAGCTAGTATTATAGATGATAAAGATGATAAGATTTTTCCAAAAGATATAGCAGTCCGACTAAAAATGGTCCAAGCATTGTATAATTTATTAATGAAGCAAGAGGAGCATAATATGATATAATAATGTAAAGAAATGAAGATTTAAATTGCTTTTTACGGAGGATAAATGCATGAGTAACGATTATTTAGCAAGTTCAAGAAATATTCTAATTGTCGGGAACGGGACTGCTGGGCTTTCAGCAGCAAAGGCAGCTAGAACACAGGATCCAGAAGCTAAAATAATTATGTTTGGCGAGGATGAACGATTACCGTATTATAGGCTTAGGCTATGTGATTACATTGGCAATAATGAAAGCTGTGATAAACTTGTAATTAGCAACGAAGAATGGTTTGAGAAAAACAAAATTCAGCTTGAGCTATCATCAAAAGTTACATCAATAGATGTTAAGGACAAAAAAATCAGTACAGATGATAAAGAATATAGTTATGATAGCTTAATATTGGCTACTGGTAGTACTCCAATTATGCCTAACTTTAAGGGTAAGGATCTCTTAGGTATCCATACTATATGGACATGGGAGGATATTGTTAAAATTAATAAGAGTCTTTTGGATACAAAAAGAGCGGTTGTTATAGGTGGTGGGCTACTTGGATTAGAGGCCGCATATAAAATATCTGAAATGGGTATTGATGTATCATTGATAGAAAGTATGCCAAGACTGCTACCAAAACAACTTGATGAAGAAGGCTCAGAAATATTTAGAGAAAAAGTACAGAGTTTGGGTATATCAGTGTTGTGTGGAAAATATGTAACAGGATTTGGAGGGGATGATAAAGGACATGTTAGACAAGTGCACATGGCTGATAACACGCTGCTCGAAGCTGATGTTGTTATCGTAACAGTTGGTGTTGCACCTAACATTTCATTAGTCCAAAATAGTGGTATAAGTATGGACCGGTTTTTGAATGTTAATGAGAGAATGGAGACAAGTATTAAGGATATATATGCAGTAGGAGATATAGCCTGTATAAATGGTAAATGGTTTGGACAATGGTCAGTAGCTGGAAAACAAGGACAAGTTTCAGGAATAAATGCCGCGGGAGGAGATGCTATTTACAAAATAGACGAAGTTCCTTATATACTTGCTACCATGGGAACAAGAGTAGTTTGTTCAGGTGACATAGCTATTACCCAATCAGATAATATTGAAACAACTTATCTGATAGAGCAAAAGAAAGGCAAAGAAAAATTTAACTATTCCAGACTTGTATTTAGTGATGGCTTATTTGTTGGATATATACTTGTTGGTGAACCAGCAAAAGCGTTCAATAAACTTCAGTCACTGCTTAAGACCAGTGCAAATATTGAGACTATAAATAGTATTATATATAGCTAGAGGCAAGGTAAATTAGGGGGAAACAGGGGACGGTTTTTGTGAAGCAAGGGGACGTTTTTTGAAGCAGAGGGACGGTTCTTGTGCTTCATTCTTTTTGAAGAATGAAGCACAAGAACCGTCCCTCTGCTTCAAAAGAACCGTCCCTCTGCTTCACTTCAGTTTATGAAAGGCGTTCTTTGAAATCTTTATAGCCAAATTTTTTGATTATTTTTAAGCCATCCTTTTCATTATAACTTGCTATAGTGGGAAGATTTACGCCATTAAAGGTATTGTTTTTTACCATGGTGTAGATAGCCATATCGGTAAATATTAAAATGTCTCCTATTTGCAGAGCCTTGCTAAAGGAGTAGTCTCCTATGATGTCTCCAGCCAGACAGGTTAGTCCACCAAACCTGTAGGTATAAGGATATTGCCCAGCTTCTCTGGCTCCTATTACTTTTGGTCTATAGGGCATTTCGATTACATCGGGCATATGGCATGCCGCAGAAGTATCCAAAATGGCTATATCTATATTATTTTTCACAAAATCTAATACTCTTGTTGCCAAGTATCCTGCATTTAATGCGATGGCTTCCCCAGGTTCTAAGTAAACTTCTACATTGTACTTGTTTTTGATATACATAATGCATTCTATTAGGGTGTCTATATTATAATCAGGTCTAGTAATATGATGTCCGCCGCCAAAGTTGATCCATTTCATTTTTTTAATATATTTTCCAAACTTCTTATCTACAACTTCGATTGTACGTTTTAAGACATCGGAGTTTTGCTCACACATGGTATGAAAATGAAGACCGTCTATGCCTTCTAGATCATTACCCTGAAAGTTTTCTAATGTAATTCCAAGTCTTGAGCCTGTAAAACAAGGATTATATATATCGGTTTCAATTTCTGAGTATTCAGGATTTATCCTAAGGCCGCATTCTATTTTTTTAGCAGAAGCTTTAATTTTATTCTTGTATTTATTCCATTGGGAAAATGAATTAAAAACAATATGGTCGCATATACTGATGATTTCATCAAATTCATCTTCCCTGTAGGCTGGAGCATAGATGTGGACTTCTTTTTCTTTCATTTCCTCATAACCTAATTTTGCCTCAAAAAGTGAGCTGGCTGTTGTACCACTTAGGTACTGGCCAATAAGAGGGTATAAAGAGAACATGGAAAAGGCTTTTTGGGCAAGAAGAATCTTGCAGCCTGTCTTATCCATGACCTCTTTTAATATTTTGAGGTTTTTTTCGATTAATCTTTCATCCACGATGTAGATGGGTGTTGGAAGTTTGGATATATCAATATTTAAATCTATAGTCCTGAAATTTTGAATATTTTTATCCATAGGCTCACCTTAATCCAATATTTCTGGTGAAAAACTCTCTTGCCAGGGTAATCCGTTTTTATTTAGAGCATCCATAAATGGATCGGGATCAAATTCTTCTACATTAAACACACCAGGTTTTTTCCATTTGCCTGTTAGTACCATCATAGCACCAATCATGGCTGGCACTCCTGCAGTATAGGAGATAGCTTGGGATCCCACTTCTTTGTAGCACTCTTGATGGTCACAAACATTATAAACATAATATTGTCTTGGTTTGCCGTCTTTGATTCCTTGGAAGATACATCCAATATTTGTTTTACCCTTGGTTCTTGGGCCTAAAGAAGCTGGATCGGGTAGAACGGCTTTTAAAAACTGTAAGGGTTGAATAAGCTTACCTTCGAATTCTATAGGCTCAATGGATGTCATGCCGACATTTTCAAGTACTTGAAGATGAGTCAGATATTTTTGAGAAAAAGTCATCCAAAATCTAATTCTCTTTACGTTTTCAATGTTTTTAGCCAAAGATTCTATTTCTTCATGGTGAAGTAGATAAATATCCATATCGCCTATTTCAGGGAAGTTAAAGCTTCTTTTGATTTCAAGGGGCTTAGTTTCAACCCATTTTCCGTTTTCCCAGTAGCTGCCAGGTGCTGTTATTTCCCGTATATTTATTTCTGGATTAAAATTTGTTGCAAAGGGGTAACCGTGGTCACCGGCATTAGCATCTAAAATATCTATATAGTGAATTTCATCAAAATAATGTTTTTGTGCATAGGCAGTAAAAACACCAGTAACTCCAGGGTCAAAACCGCTACCTAAAAGTGCTGTAATACCTGCTTGTTCAAACTTTTCTTTGTATGCCCACTGCCATTTGTATTCGAACTTAGGCACATCAGGGGGCTCGTAATTTGCAGTATCCACATAATCTGTTTTTGTTGCAAGGCAAGCATCCATAATGGTTAAGTCTTGGTAAGGCAAAGCTACATTGATAACTATGTCAGGTTTATAATTATTAATTAAATTGATGAGTTCTTCTGTGTTGTCTGCATCAACTTGGGCAGTATGTACAATGCATTTGCCGCCATCCAATTCTTTTTTTAGCTCATCACATTTAGATTTTGTTTTACTTGCTATAATAATTTCCTCAAATACTTCAGGATTTTGAACACATTTGTGTGCTACAACTCTGCCGACTCCACCGGCTCCAATAATTAATGCTTTTCCCATATCAAAACCTCCATTTCAAGATTTAATATTAATTACAAATAAAAATAATTTATTTATATACATATAAGAGTATTTCTCTTAATAGCTTGCAAGCCAAAGCTGTTGATGCCCCTGTAGGGTCAAGGGGTGGGGCAAGCTCTGTAATATCAAGAGCAACTATATTTAAATTTGATACTTTTTTTATTGCATCTAACAGTTGACAAAAGCTGACCCCACCTGCCTCAGGAGTTCCTGTACCAGGAAATACGGAACTATCTAGGACATCTAAATCTATCGTTAAGTAAACAGGTTGCTCTTTTAAGCTGTTTACTAGATTATCTAATTGGTCAAAATTAAAGAAACTGGTGTGGACATGCTTTTTGCCCCAGCTAATTTCTTCTCTAGAGCCACTTCTTATACCAAATTGAAAAATTTTATTGTCTCCAACTAAATCCCAACAGCGTCTTATAACTGTTGCATGAGATAAGCTTTCGCCCAAGTATTCATCCCTTAAATCTGAATGAGCATCAAAATGAATGATGTGAAGATCCTTATAATTATTTACTACAGCTCGTATCGCCCCCAAACTAACAAGATGCTCTCCGCCTATCATTAAGGGAATCTTTTTATCCTTTAATATTTTGAGTACAAAATTTTCAATTTCCTCAAGAACTTTTGCTGTATTTCCTAAGGGAAGCTCCAGATCCCCAGCATCAAATACATTTATATCTTCCAGATCTTTATCCTGGTAGGGGCTATAAGTTTCTATTGAGTAGCTTTCATTTCGGATAGCTGAACTAGCAAATCTTGCTCCAGGACGATAGGAAGTTGTCCCATCAAAGGGTGCTCCAAAGATTACTATTTTACTTTCTTGATAGTTTTTATCACAGCCTAAGATACTATGGATGTTTTTTTCAGGCATTTTTCAAAAGCTCCTTTACATAGTTTGGTAAAGCAAAACAACCTTTATGAAGGTCAGTATTGTAGTATCTAGTCTTTATGTCAAGGGAATTCCAGTTTGTATCTAAGTCGCCTATGGGATCAAGACCTTTGGAAGCAAAGCCAAAAATCCAATGACCTGACGGATAGGTTGGAATATGTGCTTGATAAACTAGGGCTGTTGGAAATACCGATTTTATCCGTTTATGAGTTCTTTGCATTGCTAAGGCATCATTTGGATAGTAAGGGCTTTCGTGTTGATTTACTAAGATACCTGATTCTTTTAGTGCCTTGTAGCAATTGCCGTAGAATTCTTTGGTAAAAAGATCTTCGCCTGGTCCAAAGGGATCGGTTGAATCTACGATAATTAAATCATATTCATTATGTTTATTTCTAACAAATTTAAGACCGTCTTCATAATATATATTTACTCGCTTATCATCTAATTTACATGCGGTTTGGGGAAGATATTTTTTACAAATATCTACTACGAGCTTATCTATTTCTGCCATATCAATTCGCTCTATAAAATCATACTTTGTAAGTTCTCTTATAACTCCACCATCGCCAGCTCCAATAACTAAAACATCACGAATTTTTGGATTCACCGCCATAGGTATGTGTGTCATCATTTCATGGTATATAAATTCATCCTTTTCGGTAAGCATTAAGAAGCCGTCTAGTACCAAGATTCTTCCAAAGATATAAGAATCAAAGACATCTATGCGTTGAAAATCACTTTCTACACTTATTACATGTTTATCAATCTTAATAGAAAAACGGGCGTTTTTTGTATAGTACTCAGTAAACCATAAATCCATATTATCCCTCCACAACCAAGATATTTTCTACTTTCATATCTTGAGGCCCCATAAGCAGGCTGCCCTTGTCCTTTGCATAAGCTATATAATCAATAATTTCACCGGTTATTCTTTCACCGGGAGCTAAAATTGGTATGCCAGGCGGATAAGCCATAACAAATTCCCCACTGACTTTACCTTTACTATCTTTTAAGGACATAATTTTTTTGTCGCAAAAAAATGCTTTTTGAGGCGTACATACCAAATCGGGCTTAATATAATTATGATCATACATATTTGAAGGATCTTTCGCATAAAGTCTTTTAATTTCATAAAGGGCTGAAATAAGTCTTTCTATTTCCATAGCTCTGTCACCAGCAGTTACAACGGCTAAAATATTGCCTAAATCTCCAAACTCAACCTGTATTCCATAATCCTCACTTAAAATATCATAAACTTCGATTCCTGCTAGACCTATATCCCTTGTATTTATTGAAAGCTTTGTCACATCGAAGTTGCACACGTTCTCATTATTGACAAGCTCAGAAGAGAAGGCATAATATCCTCCCAGGCTATTAATTTCCTTTCTGGCATACTCTGCAAGTTCAACAGTTTTTTTTATTATTTCTTTTCCGTTTAAACTTAGGTTTTTTCTTGCCAAGTCTAAGGATGTTAGCAGTAAATAAGAAGCACTGGTTGTTTGGGTAAGGCCAATAATTTGCCTTACATAGTCACAATTTACATTTTCACCACACAACAATAAAGAGCTTTGAGTTAAAGAGCCTCCTGTTTTGTGCATACTTACGGCTGCCATGTCTGCACCAGCCTTCATAGCAGAAACAGGCATATTTTCTCCAAAATAAAAATGGGTACCATGAGCTTCATCCACCAGTACCAACATATTGTGACTATGAGCTAGCTCAACGATTTCTTTTAAATTAGAACATATTCCATAGTAAGTTGGATTGTTTACCAATATAGCCTTGGCATCAGGGTGTTCTTCAATCCCTTTTTTTATATCAGCAATCGACATACCCAAGGCAATCCCTAGCCTGTTGTTTATGCCAGGATCTATATAAACTGGGATAGCTCCACTTAAAATAAGAGCATTTATAGCACTTATGTGTACATTGCGGGGCATAAGTATTTTTTCACCTGCTTTGCAGGCTGACATCACCATAGCTTGAACAGCAGAAGTTGTTCCATTAACAATAAAAAAGCAGCTATGGGCTCCGAATGCTTCAGCAGCCAATTGCTGTGCATCTTTAATAACTGATACGGGATGATTTAGGTTGTCCACTGATTTCATTGAATTAACATCAGCCTTAAGGCATTTTTCTCCAAGAAAATCAGTAAGCTCCTTATTGCCCCGGCCACCTTTGTGTCCTGGAACATCAAAATGTACAATTCGTTCAGCCCTGTGTTTTTCTAAAGCCTCATAAAGAGGAGCATTACTTTGATTCAACCTTAACACCTCCTAAGAATCAAAAATATTCATGCCACTAAAAATTTCAATCATTTCTTTTCTTAATCTATCCGTTATTTCAAGCCTTTTCATAGGAGGCAGTTCATATACATCTTGATTAAAGAGATAGTTTTGTAATTCTATATCCTTTATAAGCATCTTTGTATGGAATGTATTGGACTGATACACATTTACATCAACCGCATCATATTTTCTTAGAATGCTTTTATTTATATAATCTTGTATTGATTTTATGTCATGATCGATATAGTATTTTTTTCCGTATATATCTCGGGTGAAGCCTCTTACCCTGTAGTCTATGGTTATTATGTCCGAGTCAAAGCTGTTTATTAAAAAATCCAGTGCATTTAAAGGAGAAATCTTCCCACAGGTAGAGACATCAATGTCTACACGGAAAGTGGAAATATCATTATCAGGGTGATGCTCTGGGAAGGTATGTACAGTAACATGGCTTTTATCCAAATGAGCATGCACAGTTTCTTTTTGTATAGCCCTGCCATCAATCATACCTTGGTTGCAAGACTCATTTATTTCATGAGGAAGCAATTGTCCCTCTGCTATCAAAATGTTTACAGAAGCCCCTTGTGGTTCATAATCTTGCTTTGAGATATTAAGTATATTGGCTCCAATAATATCAGCAACCTTGCATAGAATATTTGTAAGTCTTTCTGAATTATACTGTTCATCTATATACTCAATATAATCATTTTTTTCTCTTTCACTTGCTGCATAACAGACATCATAAATATTAAAACTAAGGGACTTTGTAAGATTATTAAAACCATACAAGGTTAACTTCTTTTCCAACCCTAACACCACTACCTTTCTAATCGATTATAAAAATACTAAGAACTAGGATATGTCTTAAGCAAGAAGATTATTACATATTTTATTTATAAATGCAATATAATTTTTTGAATTGTGAGAGAAGTAAAACAGGGGGACGGTTCTTTGCTTCATTCTTTTTAAAGAATGAAGCAAAGAACCGTCCCCCTGCTTCAAAGCACTGTCTTTTTGTTTCAGACCTTACTTTTCACTATTAATTAAAGAGTTTTCACATAATCTCCAATTTTCTTATCCATGGTTTTTATATGATTAGTAAGCCAGTTAATAACCATTTTATTAGCATTAATTATTACTAAAATATTGCCGCCGCCTTCATTATAATCACTTTTTAGTTTTGCAAGATCACTAATGAATTTTGCATGGGCTTTCTTTTGGGCATCAAGTTCGGGGTATCCGATTTTTGTCATGTAAGCTTCTTCATCTCTAAAATGTAGTTTTGTATATTCATCTAAGAAGTCAATCATTTGATTGATATATTCTTTTGCTCTTTGTTGTTTTCCAGCTTCAAATAGTTCATTAGCTTTTTCAAACCATATTTTGTGCTGCTCATCAATATTTTCAACACCAACAGATAAATCAGGAGTCCACTTTATTGCCATATAAATCCACCCCTCATAATTATTTTAATTATATTGTATAGTTTTTTTAGAATAAATTCAATAGATTTAAAAAATAATGACACATTATGTCGATATTATATGATAGAAGTATTGAAGCAAAAGAACCGTCCCCGTGCTTCCCTGTATAACAAAGGTAGCAAAATTGCAACCATTAAGTTATGTTTACAACAATTTTGCTATTGTATTATTATCTTGAGGTGATGAAAATGATTTTTTGTGAAAAACTACAATTACTAAGGAAAAACAAAGGGCTTACACAAGAGGAAATGGCTGAAAGGCTTGATGTATCGAGACAGGCAGTTGCTAAATGGGAGTCAGGGCAGGTTTATCCGGATATTTCAAATTTAATTCAAATTAGTGATTTATTTAATGTGTCTATTGATTATCTTGTTAGAGATCAGGAGTGCATGCTAAATATTTCATCTAATAACAAAACAGATCTGGATAAACTGATTGATTTTAGGCTCGAAGCAAATATAAACACATATGCAGCATTTAAGAATGAGACAAGTTCAACAAGGCTTGATTCTCACGACTTTAGGTACACAAAAGGACCTTTTACATATCATGATACATATGTTGGCGGAGAAAAATTTGCAGGTCAAGAGGCGATTTGGGAAGATGGAAAAGCTGTTTATGCAATGAATTATGTAGGACGGGTTTTGGCAGAACAATTTAGTGGAAATTTCTTAAAAGAGGCTCTTAGAAAGGCAGATAAAAACATGCCTTATAGAGGACCAGAATATTATCAGTCTGGAGAATACTTATATAAGAGCAAAGTTGTAGGTGATTTTACATGGTTTCAAGGCTATGAAGAAATTTATTGTAATGGCATAAAGGTATATGAGTGCTATTTTCACGGAGGCTTGATTCAGTAAAATAAAACTTAAAAAAATAAATTAGATTATTTAGCTACCATCATAAAGTAAGATGGTAGTTTTTTTATAAAAATAATTAAAAGAGTATGGGAAATATTGAAAGGCTTACCATGAATAATTAGTTGACATAAATAGTTGATAGAACTATTATTAAATAGTAAACATATAAAATGTGTTTAATATGGGTATCAAATTAACTGATTATATCCAATGATGACAAAATTATTTACTTTTAAAAATTTTCATCGGAGGTGGACATCATGGGTTTAATTAATAATATAATCTTTAATATATATTCTATTGTAATAATACTAATCATTTATTTTTTTGCATTTAAATATTTAAGAAAAAATTCTCTATCAGATAAATTTTATATGTTGATATTAAATACTACGATAGTGATGCTTCTTATTGATATCTTAAGCAAATTTGATGGGAATAGTTCTATCATTTATGTTGTATTTAATCATATTGGTAATTTCA
This sequence comes from Candidatus Epulonipiscium sp., assembly GCA_012518815.1. Lineage (GTDB taxonomy): Bacteria > Bacillota > Clostridia > Lachnospirales > Defluviitaleaceae > JAAYML01. The sequence continues at coordinate 26,956 of JAAYRK010000038.1, forward strand.
TGCTTTTTCTAATGAGCCCTGTTTTACCTTCATTATGGGTAGTATATGTTCACTATCTGGTATTTCGTGATGAAAAGAGAACCAAAAAATTATTTTATCCTCTTTGTGGTATTAATATAATTAATGCTATTACTTTAATATTATCTCAATTTTTTGGATGGTTTTATTATATAGATTCGGAAAATGTCTATCATAGAGGTCCATACTTTTTAATTCCTATATTTATTACGGTTATTTTGATATTTGCATCACTTGCAATAATTTTATCAAACTACAAAAAAATGAATAAAAACTGTTGGCTTTCACTTATTCTATGTACCCTACCTACATTTATTAGCATAATATTTCAAGTTAGATTCCACGGAGTATCCCTAATACTAAATAGTGTTGTACTTCCACTATTGGCATTATTACTAACCATTCAAAACCACAATATCTACACTGACTACTTGACAGGGGTTAATAACCGAAAAAAGCTTGATAGCTATTTAAAAGAAAGAATTAATTTGTGCAATAAAGAAAAGAGTTTTTCTGCTATTTTAATAGATATCAATAATTTTAAAGAAATTAATGATAATTATGGGCATAAAATGGGGGATGATGCATTAGAGACAGCAGCAAAATTGCTTAAGAGCTGTATCCGTGAAAGCGATTTTATAGCAAGATATGGCGGAGATGAATTTTGTGTTGTTTTGGATGTATCAAATAAAAAAGACTTAGAAGCCTTGGTTTGCAGAATAAATAAATGCCTTGAAGAATATAATAAGTGCGGTGCCCATCTTTACAAACTTGAGTTTAGTATGGGTTATGCAGTATATGATTATAAAACTCATAAGTGTGTAGAAGAATTTCTACATCAGATAGATATGTTAATGTATGAGAATAAAAGGGCTTATAAAAACAAATTAAAAGAAATTTGTACTTGATAGCTAATCATAGAAAAGATTATATAAGATATTGTACTGTTTAGTGTAGGCTATTCATCTAAACCGTAGAGTAGGTTTTTGCTTCATTAGCGATGGATGATGAATCATTTGCTTGCAACAAAGATAAATGATAAAATGAGAAATAAAAAAGAAAAAGAGGGAATATTGTATGTGGATATTATTTGCAATACTATCGGCAATTTTTGCGGCACTGACTTCCATACTGGCGAAAATCGGTATTGAAGGCGTAAACTCTAATCTGGCGACAGCGGTAAGAACCATTGTTGTTGTGATTATGGCATGGTTAATGGTTTTTATTACGGATGCACAGGGTGGTTTATCTGCAATCAGCAAAAAGAGCTGGATATTCCTGATTCTATCTGGACTAGCGACGGGTGCATCCTGGATGTGTTATTATAAAGCTCTGCAGACTGGGGAAGCTTCAAAGGTCGTGCCGATTGATAAATTGAGTGTGGTGATAACGGTTGTTCTTGCATTTATTTTTCTTCATGAAAAAGTGGATGCCAAAACGATTATTGGCTGTATTATGATTACAGCAGGTACTTTGGTTATGGTCTTATAAAATTAGGCTCCTATACCCGATATTTCAGGGGTAAGGAGCCTAATGTATTGGTTAAAGCTTATATTTTGGGTGTTTGATGGATATTTTTATATTACGATATTTTTGGAACAAAGTTTAACGATACTTTTCCCAACTAACAATCTCTGATATATCCATTCTATTTTTGTTTTCTGGTGCCGTATCTGCAGGATAGCCTATAGGTATAAGTGCTATTACTTCTAAGTTTTCAGGAAGCCCTAATATCTTATGACACTGCTTTGCATCAAAGGCACATACCCAACAGGTGCCCAGACCTAAATCTGTTGCTGCAAGGGTCATATGATCAATAGCAATAGCTACATCTATGTTGCAGTGATCCTTGCCATCTTTTCTTTTCCATGATTTTGAATGATCTCCGCATACAACAATAACAGCAGGAGCTGTTTTAAACCATTCTCTTGGATATGTTTCTGCTATTTTGTTTTTTGTATTTTCATTAGTAACCACAATAAAGTTCCAGGGTTGCTTATTAACAGCCGAGGGTGCTATTCTAGCTGCTTCAAGAACTTGAAGGAGCTTTTCTTTCTCCACAGGTCTATCTAAATAGCTTCTTACAGAATATCTTTTTTTAGCAAGTTCAAGAAATGACATAAAAGATTCCTCCTTAGGGATTTTTATTAATAAAATTATTTTATAATTAATACATATGGACTATAAAAAATATATAATAAATAAAAAGCAGTGTCAAAAATATGATTCCAAAAGCAGAATGTTTTATTCCATATATAGCATCTTATGTCAAGATATGATATCATATAACATATTGTGGTTGGAATTAATCTGTTTATAAAATGTTTAAAGACTATTTTGCTGTAAATAAGAAATGAAGTAAAGGCCTATAGGATAAAGTTATGAGAAAGCTTCATGAAATATTTTTGCTTGGGTCAGGGTTTAAGCTTAAGTGTATAGTCATTTGAAATTTTTTTAAATCATAGAAAGTTGACATAGGGGGGAAGCTTATGGATATAATGTTAGAAATACTTAAGTTTATCCAATCGTTTTCAAATGATACTTTTGATTTTCTTTTTGAATTGATTACTATGTTAGGAGAGGATTATTTCTTTATTATTGTCACTGCACTTTTTTATTGGTGTTTTAATAAAAATTTAGGATATAAACTAGCATTTATTTATCTAACAAGTGGAACCATTAATACTATGATTAAGGAAATTATTAAGTTTCCAAGGCCTATTGGATATGAAGGAATTAGATCAATTAGGGTAGAAACTGCAGGGGGTTATTCTTTTCCCAGTGGCCATACCCAGCAAACAACTTCTTTATTTACAACTTTAATGATAGTTTTTAAAAAGAAATGGCTTTATTTTGTAGGCATAATATCCATGCTTTTAGTTGCTTTTTCAAGGATGTATTTAGGAGTTCATTGGCCAACAGATGTTCTTGGAGGCTTGATTATTGGAGTATTGTGGACTATTTTCTCAATTAAATTATTTGATTGGGCTAAAAACAAGGAAAATCCTATACTACTAGGCGTTCTAGTTATACCTATGTTTGTATGTATATTATTTTTTAAGACATCAACTTATTTTAAGGCTATTGGTACACTGACTACCCTTTGGATTGGCTATATAGTTGAAGATAAATATATTAAATATGAAACAAAAGCAGTATGGTGGAAGCAAGTTATTAAAGCTGGAATTGGATTTTTTGGTCTTGTCTTTATTAAAGTATTTGTAAAACAGCTTCTCCCATTAAATATCTACAGTGATTTTTTAAGATATGCATTAATGGGATTTTGGATGACAGTGATATCTCCTATAATTTTTCGTGTACTTAATATTGAGGAAAGAAAAGAGTTGGGAAAATCCAATAAGCATTCAAAAGAAGTTTTTATGGAATAGCTAAAAATTTAAAGACAAGGGAAGTTTAAAAATACCGTGGTTAACCACGGTATTTTTATCAAACTTATTTGATTTGTTCAACTTCATATCCTAATTCTTGTAATCGTGCTACTATACTCGAATCACTCACCATATGACCAGCTCCAGCAACTACAAAGTATGTGATTCCATTTTCTGAATTTAAGTATTGAGTTATCTTGTTAGTCATATTCTCATCTCTACCGAAAATTAATTCTTTATATTCTCCTTCTCCAATTGATGCTAAATAAGATTCTGTAAAAGCTTCTACATCTCCTTCAATCCATTGATTAAGCCATGCGTCAGCCAAGTTAGCAGCTTCTTCTTTTAAGGAAGGATCTTCAAGAGATTTTAATGTTTCTATTAATTGATTTTCTTGAAATTCTGATGAAAGGTTATCAAATAAATCTGCTTGAAATTTTATTCCTTCTAATTCTTTAACAGTTTTACCCATAAATGCTGAATTAATAAGGAAATAATAATCTATACCTAAATTTGCTGAGTAAGCTGAGCTACCAATTCCATCTTCTTTTTGCATTACAAGTGAAGATAGCTGTTGTGATAGTGCCCAGGCTTTATAAGTATTATAATGTGATTCTGGTACTCCAAGTTGTGTCATTATCTCTTTTAATTTAGCATATGTTTCTTCTGATATATGATCTTTTATAGTACTTCCGTCTGTATATGTCATTTTTGATTGTAAATATTGCAAACCTTCTATATCAGATATAATGTCTGCTTCTACTACTAGGGCATCAGAATCCTCAAAAGCTTCTTTTATTTTACTATTCATTGGATAAACATCGTGTTTTGCAAGATGAATAGAAGCGAGGAGGTAAACTGTATTATTGTCTTTTGATACTTTCCAAAAGAAGCCCGAAGAACCTTTATCAGTTTCAGTAACAATTTTTTCTACAATTCTTGTAGCAAAAATAGCGGCATCTTCTAAAGTACATATAGCATCTAAATTATAATTATTACCGTCTCCTCTAAGTACAGAGTTTTTAATCATAAAACTGATAGCTTTGTCTTTTTCGCTTGCTGCTACTGTCATCGATTCGGGCAACTCGAAGAAGGAAACCCAATTATATAAAGACTCTAGGAAATCTTTTCTTGTTCTAGATTCAGTCAGTATAAAAGATAATGCAGATATGTCTTTATTTGGTTCTAATTCTAATTTATGCAGCTTCTTTATAAGATTTTTATGCAATTTTGATTGTGCCTCAAAGCTTAGTGGAGCCTGCATATTGGTGTGCCATTCAATAGGTATAAGCCCCATGCGTTCTCCTTCAAATATAGTTCTGGCTGCCCAAGGGCTATAAGTTGCTGTTGTTTGTGCTTGTGATTCATTTGCATATACAGGCATCCACCACAACTGTGGTATGATAACTAATGCTAATAAAAGACTAACAAATTTTTTTGTAAATTGTTTTTTCATATAATCCCTTCTTTCAAATTTTTTATTTATATATATTTATTTATATATATTAATTTAATAATTTTTTAGATTAATACTCTTTTTTCGCATATTTATAAAGAGAGAGTAAATATGATATTGTTAAGGATAAAAAAAATACAATTCCTAATTTTATATATGAAGGTTCAAAGGAGTCTAAGGCCTCCAAAACCATTCCCCATTCCGCGGTAAATATAAATAATATGGTAAAAAATCCAATTGATAAGTAAAAAAGAACTTTTCTTTCAACACAAAAGCTAATAAATAGCCAAAGGGCATGGATTATTAACGCTACTATAGCAAGTATAAGATTTTCTTTATAGCCAGACATATGGTACTTTATGCCTAAACAAGAAAAGAGTAGAGACAATATGTAAGTAATAGCAATGATAATAGGAAGAGTAATAAAAACTGACAAATATGTGCTTGTTACAATTTCAGTGCGTTTAACAGGAAGACTATTAATTAGTCTGGCATCAGGATTATTTTGATCAAGATTCCTTATCATAGTAGTTAATATAAAATTTATTAAGATTGCAAGAACTAATAAATTTGTATTTTCTGAGAGTTTTAATAGCAAGATAAATATACTACCTGCAATCCAAATAAGATAAATTCTTTTAGGGAGCAAAAAAAATCTTTTTATAAGGACTAACATATATAACCTTCTTTCTAAAAGTCTTTTTTTATATAAAATATTGTGGTAAACAAATAGGATATAAAAAATAAAGTTAATGAAATCATGAAAAATGAAAAGCAATTTAGGTAATTTGTGTAAAAATCTTTAATTTCCTTAATCAACATATAAAAAATATTAGCTTGAGCAATATCATCTATTGTTGGATAAAAAAAGATAATAAGTATACTTGTAATCAAAGCCCATATATGAGCTATTAATCCCCAGTTGGCTTTTAATAAGAAGTTTACTGGTAATGTCAGAGTTGTAATGCACATTAAAACACTTATTGTTGATATTAGATCCATAATGGATATAAAGGACATAATTGAGATGCCAATTAATTTTAATAAACCACCTATTAAGCCAACCAATATAGTATTGATTAATCCAACAATTATAACAAGCAAATATTTCGCAGTTATTTGTTCAATCCTAGTAATTTTAAGACTATGTATAAAGATATTATGTTTTGAATCTAAGTATTGAACA
>JAAYRK010000039.1 GCA_012518815.1 Candidatus Epulonipiscium sp.
GCTAATTCTCTCATTCTTTGAAGGATTGCGTGAGTTTCATTTAAAGCACCTTCTGCAGTTTGAATAAGAGAAATACCGTCTTGAGCATTTCTTGAAGCTTGATTTAATCCTCTGATTTGAGCACGCATTTTTTCAGAAATAGAAAGACCAGCTGCGTCGTCTCCTGCACGGTTAATTCTTAAACCAGAGCTTAATTTTTCGATTGATTTTGATTGTCCAGTTGCATTGATACCAAGTTGTCTGTGAGCATTAATAGCTTGCATATTGTTATTAATAATCATACATATTCCTCCTTGAATTTTTATTTAGGCATCCTTGCCTATAATTAGATGAGTTGGCCAACTCTTCTTTTCACTTTTTATATCGTCTTATATTTTAATAAACTTTATAGTTTTTTTAAAAAAAATATCTTTTTCGACTTATTTTTTAAAAATATCTTTAATTGAATTGAAATTATTGACATTTATTTGTGATGCTATCCTATTTTCTTCTTGAATTTCCAGATATATTTCTTTTCTATGTATTGGCACATTTTTTGGTGCTTCAATTCCTAGTTTTACTTTATCTCCTTGAATTTCTAATATTTTTATTTCTATTTTGTCACCAATGATTATAGATTCTTCTTTTTTCCTAGTTAATGCCAACATATTATACACCTTCCTTCGTGGAAGTATATTCTGTCAAATCATTAAAAATGTTGTGCCTTATTTCATATTCTTCATTTTCAGCTATTATTTGCATTCCCTTTTTTGTTATTGTGTTAATCACAATAGGTGCCTTTAAATTAACAGTCATCTTTTTATAATTTTCTGGAATAACAACTATACAATAAAGTGCTAAGTCATTAGCACTAAAATCTCCTAAGCTTTTAATCAGGTCATCATCCACTTTAGGTGAATAATTACTATAAATCTTTGTTGGGTTTAAAAGGGCAAAAGCAATATTTTCATCCTCAACGGATTGAAGCCAGCAAAAAGGAGAATCTTCATTTTCTTCATCACATATTAATACGTATTTTTTATTATTAGGAAAGCCTGGAATGCCTTCTTCAAAAATAAGAATCTTATCTTCTTGTATTTGTATTTGGCCAAAGTGCTTGGTATTTAGAATCATTGTTTTCCCTCCATTATCTGTTAAGGTATTTATAATTTTATATCAAAAGTTATAAAAAGGGAACGGTGTTTCCGTTCCTATTTTTATATAATTCATCTTATAAAGTCTACTAAAGTAGGTTGAATGATTCTTGAAGTTGCCATTAAAGAAGATAAGTATACTGATTGTTGAATACTAAATTGAGTATATACTTCTTCTAAATCTGCATCTTCATTTGCAGACATCAATTCAGTAAAGTTTACTTCATCGGAGCTTAGTCTGTTTTCAATAAATTCAAGTCTTTTCATACGGCTTCCCAAGTCTGCATGTTGGGTAGATAAGGTAGCCATGTGATTATCAAATTTCCCAATCATTGAATCAAATATTCTTCCAAGAGAAATTTCATCAGTCTTTGGCCTTAATCCTGCTTCGATTTCTTCCATTCTTTTATCGTAAGTTTCAACATATCTAATTAATTCATCAATATCTTGCATTAATTCTGGAGTAATTATAGAATTTCCTAGTGTGTTTACAGTAATTTTGCTATTAGTACTTACTTCATATTTCATTTCATCATAAGAAGGAACATAGTCTATAGGATTAGTCGGATCTGTTATATCCGTACATGCATAATAGTGTTCAGGTCTAAGGTCCCCTTCTATAAAATTAGTTTTTTGAAAGCTAATTTCAATATTTGTAAGAGTATCTGGTAGATCCAAAGGATTAAAAATAACCTCACCTGAATCTCTTAACACATACACAGTTCCTGCAGGGGGCAAATCATAAGGCCCATCTCCAGAATCTATAGCTGTAGGAAGATCTGTAGATTCTTTTTCTACTACGGTAAGAGCAGTTAAAACTCCTCCATCTTCTACTTGGACAGTTGTTCCTACATCGATATTTCCATAAGGTAAGCGGATTCTTGTAAATTCAAGCTCCGACATCTTTATATTTTCTATATCTTCCTTTGCATAATTTAGATCTAACTGAAACGTTCTTGAAGAATCTTTTTCATCGTAAATAAGTTTTGTATCTGTCTTAAAACCAGTAAATGCATATCTACCTGCATAATTTACATTTCCCTCAAGAACTAATTGGTTTTTTAATTGCCTAAGTTCGTGTACAATTTTTTCTCTTTCTTCAGTAGTTAAGGTATCTGATGTTGCTTGAACACAGCGGTCTCTCATAGAATCAAGTATAGATCTCATATTCTTTAGAGCCTGCTCTGTTGTTTCCATCCATGATCTTGCCTGTTTTACGTTATCTTGATATTGTTTAAGCTCTGCAACATTTGTTCTAAATTTTAAAGCTCTTCCAGCTATAATAGGATCATCCGATGGTTTTTGAATCTTTTTTAAAGTATTCATTTGCATATAAATATCATTAAGTCTTTGGGTGTTCCTATTTAAGCCTAAAAGCATATTGTTAACCATCATTCGATTAGTAATCCGCATATATTCACCCCTAACTTACTCCCATACGGTTAATGGTTACATCATATATTTGATCCATAACCGAAATCATCTTTGCAGCAGCATTATACATCTGCTGGAATTGTATCATATTTACCATTTCTTCGTTAATATCTACTCCGCTTACAGCCGTTCTTTGGTTTTCTACTGCCATGGTAATATTTGTTTGAGTTTTTTCAAACATATTAGCTTGTTTTGCATTAATTCCTAATTCACTTACTATAGAATTCATATATGAATCGGCAGTACCTTCTCTAAATAAATGGGTATTATTTCTTAATGCTTTAAAGGCTTCAATAAAACCATTCCCACTTGGTAAGCCTTGTCCATCCAAAGCAGCGGCTATATTGCTAACATTTTCTAATATATCTTTTGCAAGAGAAAAATTTTCTGCTGTTATCTTTTCATATCTTAAAAGTTCTGATGCAAAATCATCTCTTCCTTTTGCTTCTCCGTTTTCCTTATAAGCAAAGAAGTAATATCCTTTTTCTCCTTCTAAATTAATACCATTTAGATGTCCTCCGTACATATTTTCTATGTCTTGGCCCATTCTGTCTTTACCTTCATTGACTGCTCTTGCAAAAGTCCTTACAAATTCGTTTAATCTGTTAAGATAGTAAGGTATACCTTTATACTCAATGGCATTTCCAATTTCAACATCAGTAACAGGTTTTTTTACTTCATTCCATCTACCTTCATCTATCTCAAGAGTTATGGTATTAGTTGCATAATCATAATTTAAATTACTATATTCAATTTTATATCCGTTTGCTGTAATGATACCTTTACTATCAAGGTCTATTCTACTAGGATTAGAAATTGTTAATATAACTGTTCCTGTTCCAGTAGCTAACTGGGAATCTAAACTACCTTTAAAATTCTGATTGTTATTACCATCTCTCATATCTATATAGCCTTTTAATTCTCCCCCTAAATTAGGATCAGCTATATTAAAATCAAGACCATTTGCCCATTTTATATCATATAAGCCCTCTATATCTTCAGGATTGTATTTAATATCATCTCCAGCAGAATTTTCTCTTGGGACCAATCTTAATTCTGTAGCATAAAAATGATCTACTAAAATCTGTCCATTAATTTTAACTCTAAAATGCTTTTCACTCTTGTCCCTATACTCAACTCCACTATATTTTCCGCTTATTACATCTGGATTTGTTTCTATTTCTTCAACTTCAACATTAACAATCTTAGAAAGCTGATCAACTAATTTAGCCCTTTCATCCCTAAGGTCATTTGCTTTACTTCCATCCATTTCATATTTAAAAATTTGTTTGTTTAAACTTTGTATTTTTCTTGCAATAACATTTATTTCTTCAACCTTGGTTTTTATTTCAAAGTTTAAATCTCTTTGATACTTTTTTAAATGTTGGGCTGTTGAATTAAAATATTCTGTTAAAGTAACTCCTGCTTCCTTTAGAGCACTTCTGTGTTCTCCACTATCTGCATTATTTACTACTCCATTTATTGCTTCAAAAAGATTGTTAAAAATAACATTAAATCCTGAATCTGAAGGCTCATTAAAAAGACTCTCTATTAATGAAAGCTGAGTCTTTTTAACACTATATTGACCTAATATAGAGTTTTCCGACCAATATTTAGTATCCAGATAAAAACTTCTTATTTGGTTTATTCCATATACTTCAGATCCTGTTCCTATCATACCTTTTCCAGTAGCCGTAGGAAGAGGATTTGTAGCTCTTTGTTCTGCTATTTGTCTACTATATCCCTTTGTATTAGCATTGGATATATTGTGTGATGTTACATCCAGGGCTGTCCGTGCAGTAAATAAACCGCTAGTTGCAGTATTAAATCCTAAAAAACCCACCTAATCACCCCTTTAGTGCCAAATTATCTTCCTACAAGTCCCATTCGGTTAACAATGGTATCAATCATAGAATCTACGATATTAACAACTCTTGCAGAAGCATTATATGCGTGTTGATATTTCATCATATTGGTCATTTCTTCATCTACAGATACACTTGACATTGCATTTCTTAAATTATCTACATGATTAACCACTATCTGCTTGTCTTCAAATCTTCTAATAAACTCATTTCCTTCTGTTCCAATTCTAGTAACAAATTCAGCATAATAATTTTGGAAATTTAATTTTTGATTATTAGCTATCTGTACATTTTCATCATTCCATGCTAATAAAATGTCTTGAATAATTGAATCATCTCCAACATAACCTGATCTGGATAAAGGTAAAAAATTATACCCTCCTTCATTTAAAAGGGCAGGATTTATTCTAATATTTCCAGCAGAGTACAAGGTACTTACATCATTAGGATCTTCTTCTATATAATTTCCTGCTGCATCAAATCTAGCAACACTAATTCTAGAAAAAAGCTCTATATGCATAGTCTTATCTTTATCCTGTCCCATAGGTGCATTAGCTTCTTTTTCTAAAGTCACTGGATCATATGGAGATAAAATATTATTTATTGTAGTAACTATACTATTTACTAAAGTATCAAATTCCTTTTGGATCTTAGGAATCAAGAAACAATTCCCTTCATCTTCCATGGTTTTTTTGTCATTTAAGGTAATTTCCGTCCAATCAGTTGTATGATTGGCCACTACATTTCCTCTAGATAAAATTAACGCTTTTAACTTTCCTAAATCGTTTCCAAATTCAGAGGTAACATCTTTATTAGTTTTAATTACATCTTCTCCAGTATCCTCCCAAACTGCTTTTTGGAAAGGACTCATAGATTCTGCCTGTACTAATTTCAATTTATTAATAAATTTATCGTGAATTAATAAATGTCCTTCTGCTTTAACCTGAACCCGTCCAGTAGCATCTTCATAATATTGTATATCAATCAATTCTGCTAACTCGTCTAATGCCTTATTTCTTGCATCTCTATAATCATTGGCATTATCTCCGTTTATTTCATATTTCATTATTTTTTCATTTAAATCTATAATTTGAACTGCTAAGGAATTAATTCTATCAACGGTTTCCTTAACTTGATTATTTAAATCATACTGATAAGCAGTCAATTGATTTGCAATATGATTAACTTTATCTACAAAAACTGCTGCACTTTGAATAAAGGCCTTTCTTTCATCTATTCCATCGGGAGCAGTAGCTAAACGATTGACTTGTCTCCAAAAATCCATCATTACATCACTAAGACTTTCCCCGTTAATTTCTCCCAAAATAGATTCTACTTCATCTATACTTGACCTCATTACATTATAAAACTGATAAGAGCTGATTTCAGTACGATAATTTCTATCTAAAAAGAAATCTCTAATTTGTCTAATTTCTGTAACATCTACTCCGGAACCTACAGAAAGGATTGTATTCCCTTTTATCCCTATATCTGAATAAAAACTGTCATTTTGTAAGGCCTGTTGCCTTACATATCCCGGGGTGTTTATATTCGTTAAATTATGTCCGGTTACATTAAGTCCTGCCTGACTTGCATTTAATCCGGATATAGCTCTACTTAAGCTAGCCATGGAACTCAAAATAATCCCCCCCTATTGCTTTGCATCAAAGAAGCTCTTACCTTCAAGGTCTTGCACTTGTCCTCTTTGACTATAATCATTAGTAGTATAAGAATATTTGCTTTGTATAGCATTAATTGTATAATCAATCATCTCAATAGATTGATTAAGTAGGATTCTATTTTGATCGTTTACCCTTTTTAATTCTGATATCAAAGCTTGTATTTTTTGTTGTATTTCTCTTAACTTTTTGGATTCTTGTACAGTGTCTTTTAGTTTATCAAGTAGTTTACTTATAGTAAGGGTATCTTTGTTTTCATTTAAAACCAATGCTATGTCTTCTATAATCTCTTCTCTTTTTTTCTCAAGCTTTATAGTCTTTCCTACTATTTCTTGTTCGTGACTTGTTAAGTTTTGAAGAGAAACAACATCTCCCTCTACGATAATATCAGTTTTTCCCTTGGAAATTTTCAATAGCTCTTCATAACAGGATATTTCTTCAGTTAAAACATCTATTAGCTCATTTATTAAACCCGCCATAGAAACCTCCAACCATTCCTATATCTTCATATCAAATATACTATCGACTATCTTTTCGGCAAGTTCTTCGGCACTAATATCATAATTTCCTGATTGAATCCTTTGTTTTATTTCTTCAACTTTTTCTTCTCTAATATCTGGTACTTTGGATACGGCTTTAAGAGCTTTTTGATAATCCTTGCCTTGATTAGACAATGCAACAGTATCTTTACCTTCAGTCTTCTTTGCTTTTTCTGTCTTCTTCATTTTTGAAGTGTTATATATTTCCATAATTTTATCTACTCTTGATACCTTCATAAACTCACCTTCTTTCTAAAAATTAATTACACTCAAAAATAAATCCTTAATCCTCTACTAAATATATCGTCATTAGAGGACTAAGAATTTAGACCTATATACATTATTTAGTTATCTTTATTTCTTTTAAGATAATGCATTTTTGATTTTGAGCTATTTGGATAGGGAGCTTTTGTTTTTTCTTTTAATTCATTAGTAATCAATCTCATCCCCATTTCTAATTCATAAGCACATCTTTCGCAAAATCTTCCTGTTTTTATTTCTGCACCGCATTTTTCACATTCTATTCCTATAGGAGAATCATTTGTAATAATTAATCTTCCTTCTCTAAGATAATGCTTAATAGCTTGAATAGATATGCCTGTTGCCTCAGATACTTCTATCATAGTTGCCCTTGGATGCTCATATAAATATTCCTTTAATAACTTAAATTCCTTTTCTTCTTCCTCTTGACAAATAGGACAAATCATTCTTCCTGCAATATATTGAAAAAGTCTATTGCATTTTTTACAATTGATTACTTCCATTTGTATCCCCCATTTCTTGTAATATCTCTAATCTATTTGTTCATTTTTTCTCTTTTCATCAATGTCAATTCTTCCTTCTTCAACAAAACGATAAATTGTTTTTACGGGTATTCCCGTTGCATTTGACACTTCCATAACACTGCATCCCCTATGTTTAATAACATAATCCCGCACAACTTTATATTCAGCTTTATCTTTTTCATAACACTCGTCACAATAAATTCTACCACTTTTATAAAAAAACCGTCCGCAAATTTTGCAAATATCGTATGACATCTTACTCCCCCTAATCAAAATCACGTCCTATTGAAAGTGTCAAAAAATATACTTCATTTGCGTTTTTCTTTTTTAATAATTTTGAGCAAGAATTTATAGTAGCCCCTGTAGTATATATATCGTCAATTAATAATATATTTTTATGGTAAATATCAAAAGTATTTTTTAATTCAAAGGCATCCTTCATATTGTTTTTCCTTTGTGTAAATGATAAGCCACTTTGCGGTTTTGTTTCCTTCTTTCTAATCAATACAGAGGCATTCATAGGAATATTTAATTTTTTAGAAATCACTTTTGCTAATTCTTCGCATTGATTATAGCCTCTTTTCTTTCTTCTATTAGAATGAATAGGAATAGGTATAATCAAATCTATTTTTTCTTCTAGTCTTTCTTTTCTTATTTTTTCTGACAAAAATTCTCCTAGATATTTTGCATATTCTTTATGTCCCCCATACTTAAATCTATATATCATATCCCTTACCAAGCCCTCATAAACAAAAAGTGCTAGACCTTTATCATAATACTGAGTGTTTTTAATGCAGTCTATACACACATCTTTACTCATATCATCTTCTAATAGCTTACCACACTTTTGACAAACCTTTCCCTTTACAAAGGAAATAATATTTTTGCAGTTTTTACAAATAGCTCTTTCCTCTTCGATAGGGATAATATCTTCACAAAAAATACATCTGGGAGGGTAAATTAAATCCAGTAAAAAATCAATCACATTTTTCACCTTCACATAGATGATTTGCTGATTCTTTTAATCTATAAGATAATGTAGAATATCTGTCAATCTCCCTATTATTATCTATCATACGGTAAAGCGTACTTGTTACTCCCACTATTACAACCAATTCCTTTGCCCTTGTAACTGCAGTATATAATAAGTTTCTATTCATAAGCATAGGAGGACCACTATGAATGGGTATGATTACTATGGGGTACTCTGAACCTTGTGATTTATGAATAGTAACTGCATAAGCTAGTTCTAATTCATCTAATTGACTAAAATCATATTCTACAGTTTTCATATCATCAAAAATTACCGTTAAGCTTTGTCCTGTTTCATCAATCTCTGCAATAATACCACTATCCCCGTTAAACACACCTACTCCTTCATCAATTTTTATTCCTGATTTACTATATATTTTCCATGGTATATTATAATTATTCTTAATTTGCATTACCTTATCCCCTTCACGATAAGTAACTATACCATAGCTTTTTTCCTTTTTCTTTTTTGAAGGAGGATTTAATGCCTTTTGAAGTATTGTGTTAAGGTTTGAAGCTCCAAGAGTACTCTTTCTCATAGGAGTTAATACTTGTATATCCTTTAGAGGATTACATTTTATATAAGAAGGAAGCCTGTGAAGAATTAACTCCTTTATAGTATCTATTAGTTCTTCTTGAATACTCCTTTTTATAAAAAAGAAATCTTTTTCTTTTTCATTTAGTAAGGGATATTCACCATTATTAATTTTGTGGGCATTCATTACTATGGCACTTTCTCCTGCCTGTCTAAAGATTTCTGTCAAACGTACTACTTTTATAGTTTGACTTCGAATCATATCCTTTAAAACATTGCCAGGACCTACAGAAGGAAGCTGATCCACGTCTCCTACACATATTAATCTTGTCCCGGGAGCAATAGCCTTTAATAGACTATCCATAAGTAATATATCTACCATGGACATTTCGTCAATAATAACAACATCTGCTTCAAGAGGTCTTTCTTCGTTTCTTTCAAAAATCTGTTTTCTATTATCTTCTTCAATAAAACTAATTTCTAAAAGCCTATGAATTGTTCCTGATTCTTTGCCTGTAGCCTCTGTCATCCGCTTAGCTGCTCTTCCCGTAGGTGCTGCCAAAATGACATCCAAACCCTCTTCTTCTAATAGGCTTATAATAATATTTATAGTAGTAGTTTTACCTGTTCCTGGGCCGCCTGTAATTATAAGAACTCCTTCCCCCATGGCCTGTTTTATGGCTTCCTTTTGCTCATCTGCCAGTTTAATATCCTTTTGTTTTTCTAGCCTTTCTATTCTTTCTTCAATTTCTTTGCTATTTATTTCTTGTTTCATACTTGATAAATCCAATAGTCTCCTAGCTACATTTATCTCCTTATAATAAAACGAAGACAAATAAACAACATCAACCCCCTCTAGCTTTTCCTGATAAATATCTTTAAAAACTTGAAGCTCTATAAGTGCGTTTTCAATTAATTCTTCTGGTATCTCTAACAATTTATATGCAGCTGCCAATAATTTATCCCTGGGGACATATACATGACCATTGTTTGAATATTGATTGAGTATATATTTAATTCCTGCCTTTATCCTATGGGGAGAGGCCTCATCTACACCTATAGTCATACCTATTTTATCCGCCATTTTAAATCCTATACCAAAAATATCCTCAGCTAAACGGTAAGGATTAGTTTTTATTATATCTATAGTAGCTTCTCCATATTGTTTATAAATTTTTAAGGCATAAGAAGTTGATATCCCATACTCTTGTAGAAATAGGGCAACCCTCCTTAATTCTCTTTGCTCATGGAAAAGCTCCCCTATTTGTAAAGCTTTTTGTCTGCTAATTCCCTTTACTTCTGCTAAAAGTTCCCATTCTTCTTCTATAATCCTAAAAGTATCCAAACCAAACCTTTTCACAATTCGCTTAGCAAGGGTTGGACCTATCCCTTTAATGATTCCTGAACTTAGGTATTTTTCAATCCCAGCTTCTGTTGTTGGAACTATTTTTTCATAGCTGTCAATTTGAAGCTGTTTCCCATAGATAGGATGATTTACCCAACTGCCTATTATTTTTATATTTTCTCCAGGATGCAGACCTTCTAACAAAATACCTACACATACTATTTCATCTTCATCGGCATTTATTGAACATACCGTATATCCGTTTATTTCATTATGGAAAATAATATCTTCAACAATTCCTTCGATAATAATTTGTTCATCCATAATTTCACACCATTCTCAATGATATTATAGCTATTTTATCATAAGTTATATCCCAAAAAAAGAAAAGGCAAAAAAAGAAGTTTCAAAGGCTTAAGCCTTTAAAACTTCCTTTTTTAAAATTTCTGCTTTATCTGTTTTTTCCCAAGGAAATTCTACGTCTGTCCTGCCAAAGTGGCCATATGCTGCTGTTTTGGCATAAATAGGTCTCCTAAGATCTAAATCTCTAATTATTGCTGCTGGACGAAGGTCAAAATGTTTTTCAATTAATCTAATAATTTCTTCGTCAGATATTTTACTCGTACCATAAGTATTTACTAAGATAGATATTGGTCGTGCAACACCTATAGCATAAGCAAGATTTACTTCACATCTTGAAGCTATACCAGCAGCTACTATATTTTTTGCTACATAACGGGCAGCATAAGCTGCAGATCGGTCTACCTTAGTAGGGTCCTTTCCAGAAAAAGCTCCTCCACCGTGCCCTACATATCCGCCATAAGTATCTACAATTATCTTTCTACCTGTAAGACCAGAGTCCCCTTGAGGCCCTCCTATGACAAAACGTCCTGTTGGATTAATGAAATATTTAGTTTCATTGTCTAAAAGCTCTTTAGGTATAACAGGTTTAATAACATATTCTATGATATCCTTTTTTATTGTATCTTGATCTATTGTCTCATCGTGCTGTGTTGAAACAACAACCGTATGAACCCTGATTGGCTTATCATCTTCATATTCTATAGTAACTTGTGTTTTTCCATCAGGCCCTAGATACGACAAGGTATTGTTTTTGCGTACTTCTGCCAATCTTCGGGATAATTTATGTGCTAAAGCAATTGGCATTGGCATAAGCTCTGGGGTTTCATCACAAGCATAGCCAAACATCATTCCTTGGTCTCCAGCTCCAATAGATTCAATGTCTTCTTCTGCCTTGATTCTTGCTTCATAAGATTTATTAACTCCCATAGCTATATCCGGCGACTGCTCGTCCAAAGATGTAATAATAGCACAGCTATCTCCATCAAAGCCATACTTTGCATGATTATAGCCTATTTCTTTTATTTTCTCCCTTACTATTCTTGGAATATCTACATAGCAATTTGTTGTTATCTCTCCCATTACTAAAACCATGCCAGTTGTTGCTACTGTTTCACAAGCAACCCTGCCATAAGGGTCTTGGGATAGTATTGCATCTAAAATGGAATCTGAAATTTGGTCGCAAAGCTTATCAGGATGTCCTTCTGTAACAGATTCCGAAGTAAATAATCTTCTTGGCATATATGGCAACTCCTTAATTTTTTCTATAAAATATATTCTAATTAAATATATAAAAAAATATTAAAAAAAACCTCAAAATGAGGTTTTTCTATTTTCCTCATCTTCCGGAAATGCTCCGGGGGAATTGGCACCATTACATAAATAAGTTATGCTGGTTGCCGGGTTTCATTGGGCCCTTTCCCTCCACCTTTCTTGATAAGAAATAAATATATTATTAGCTTATTTATTTTATGTCCTTTGACAGTTGCTTATAAAGCATATCTGCTAAACCTATACCATTTCCATTTGAAGCAAGTTTGGAATATTCTTCATCCAACATTTCTTCAAATATCTCTTCTCCTCTACTTTTTTCAATAAGCCCCCCTGGCTGTATAGTTCTTCTCATTTCTTTAAAAAGCTGATTAATAAAATATGCTTCAAATTCTTTACAAGCTTTTCTTAATTCTCCATCATCTTTTTTTTCAGAAGCCTTTTTTAATACTTCTTCAAAATTTTCAGCTTTTTGATTTTGCTTTTGAATCTCTACAGCATTATCTAAAGGAAAAGATGTATTTATATTAATTGGACTAGTTTTCATAGATTAATCCAACCCCTTATCGTTTTAATTGATTTGCTTGAGCAAGCATATCATCAGAGGTTTGAATCGCCTTTGAGCTTATTTCATAAGCTCTTTGAGCAATGATAAGCTTAACCATCTCTTCAACTACTTGCACATTAGAAGATTCCAAGCTTCCTTGTATTAACTTACTAGCTTGATTAACTTCTCCATCTACTTCATAAAGAGGTTCTCCTGATGCAGAAGTTTCTCTAAATAAATTTTGTCCAACTGCTTCAAGGCCTGCCCTGTTTCTAAATTGAACAAGTTGTATTTGAAGATCTAAATCAATTGTATTAGACTCATTATCCACATAAGATAATGTTCCATCTTCTGCAATAGTCAAGCTAGAAACATTAACTTCTGGTGGTAAATAAATAGGCTCATCATTAATATCTAATACGGGATATCCATCAGAAGTAACAAGCATCATTTCATCATCTACAACACTTAATTTAAAACTTCCATCCCTAGTATAAAGCACTTCATCATTAGTAGCTAATACTGAGAAAAAACCTTCCCCATTAATAGCAATATCCAAAGGATTATTTGTCATTTCAATATTTCCCATGCTAAAATCTTTAGTCGATGCAATAGGCCTAACTCCATGACCTACTTGAAGATTCACAGGGGTGCCTACTCCTTCTTCGTCTATTCCTGCTCTTGCCATAGTTTCATATAAAAGAGACTTAAATTCCATTCTGCTTTTCTTATAACCTACTGTATTAACGTTAGCTAAATTATTAGAAATATTATCGACATTCAACTGTTGGGATTTCATTCCTGAAGCTGCTGTCCACAAAGAACGCATCATATTAGATTCCCCCTTATAATCTTCCTACTTCATTAACTGCTTTTCCTAATGTTTCATCATGGGTTTGAATAGCTTTTTGATTTGCCTCATAAATTCTAGTTGCTGTAATCATATCAATCATTTCGTCAACTACGTTTACATTTGAGGTCTCCAAAAATCCTTGTGTAACTCTACCTTCAAAAGCAATTTCTTGTGTTTGATTGCTTCTTTCAAGCAAATTATCTCCTACTTTTCTAAGAGTTTCGGGGTTGTCAAAATTAACTATTCTAAGCCTGTCCACTAACTCATTATCAAGGAATATATTACCTTCCTCATCAATTCGTACATCCCCTTGCTCTAAGCTTATAACTCCATTTTCACCTAATACTAAATTTCCTTCTTTAGTCATAAGTCTGCCATCAGAATTTAATACAAAAGAACCATCTCTGGTATATCTTTCAACTCCATCTTCGCCTTGAATAGCAAAAAATCCTCTGCCTTCTAAAGCAAGGTTAAAAGGATCGCTGGTTTGAGCAAGAGAACCTTGTCTGAAATTGGTGTATACTTCATCAACATAAAGTCCCAAGCTCATTCTCCCTATATTTTGATTATTAGAAAATCCATTTTTTTGATCGTTTATTCTTTTTGTCAACTCTTCGGGAAAGGAACGGGATACTACAATATCTTTTTTAAATCCGGTATTATCCGCATTTGCTAGGTTGTTTGATATTACGTCCATTCTTTTAAACTGTGTTGTCATTCCAATTGCCGAAGTATACAACCCTCTTATCAATTGAATACCCCCTTATCTCAACTTAAAATTTCTTTGAACTGGAGATAAATTCTACATACTTACCTGTTCCAATTGCTACACTAGAAATGGCATCCTCTGCAATAATTACATTAATTCCAGTCTTTTCTTTAATTAATTTATCAAGACCATAAAGCAGACAGCCTCCTCCAGTCATTACAATTCCTCTATCTGAAATATCTGCTGCTAATTCTGGTGGGGTTTTTTCTAATACAGCATGAACTGCTTCTACGATATTAGAAACTGGTTCTTGTAAAGCTTCTAACATTTCATCTGAAGAAACAGAAATAGTCTTAGGAAGTCCTGTAATTAAGTTTCTTCCCCTAACTTCCATAGAAACTGGCTTCGGTCTTTTAAAAGCTGTCCCTACATTTACTTTAAGATCTTCAGCAGTTCTTTCCCCAATTAGTACATTATGCTTCTTTCTCATATATCTAATAATTGCTTCATCAAAATTATCTCCTGCAATCTTTAATGAAGAACTAACTACTGGTTCCCCTAAGGAGATAACAGCAATATCAGTTGTTCCTCCGCCAATATCTACAACCATGCTTCCACAAGCTCGTCCAATATCTATTCCTGCTCCAATAGCAGCAGCAATAGGTTCTTCAATAATAAATACTTGTCTTGCACCAGCTTGCTTAGTTGCATCGTCAACTGCTTTTCTTTCTACTTCAGTAACCCCACTTGGAACACATACTGCTATACGGGGTCTACGAATTAATTTTCTTCCTACTGCCTTACGAATAAAATATTTTAACATCATTTCTGTAACTTCATAATCAGAAATAACCCCTTGTTTTAGAGGCCTGGTAGCAACAATATTGCCTGGAGTACGTCCTAGCATTTTTCTTGCTTCTTCTCCAACTGCTAAAATTTTATTAGTATTATTATCAATGGCTACAACGGAAGGTTCTTGTAGTGCAATCCCTTGTCCTTTTATGTAAACAAGCACACTAGCTGTTCCTAAATCAATTCCTATATCCATCAAACCATTCTCCTTTGTTAATCTTTCTTATATATCGACATATAATTATATTTTATTAATAGATATCTCTTCCTATTTTACGCCTCTATATGTCCATTATCCCTATTATATCGAATCTATATAAAAATTTAAAGGATTTTAGTATAAAAAAATTGTAAATTTTTTGTCTAACAACAAAAACGTGCATAAAGCACGCTTATCGTTATTTTTTACCTTTATTTTTTAAAGACATATTCAAATACTTTTCTTTTGTTGCCATACCACCTCGAAGATGTCTTTCTGCTTTATTAAATTCTAAAACCTTCCTTGCTTCTAAGGCTAGTTTAGGGTTTATTTTTTCTAATCGTTCCGTAACATCTTTGTGAACGGTAGATTTACTAATTCCAAACTTTTTAGCAGTTTCTCTTACGGTAGCATTAGAACCAATAATGAATTTTGCTACTTCTATAGCTCTCTCTTCAATATAACCCTTCAAAAGATGGCCCCCCTTAATACAACTCTTGATTAATATATATGTTAAGGGGGGATAGTTTATGATTTAGTATTTAGTTTTTAGTACTATTCGTGTTGAAATTGTTTTGGATCGACTGGTTTTCCGTCTTTTTCAACTTTAAAATACACATGTTTTCCTAATAGAGCCGAGTATTTTGTAGGTTCAGCTATTTTACCGATTACTTGTCCTTTTTCAACAACATCGTTTTCTTTAATCGCTAGATCTTCTTTTAATTGACCGTAAAT
Source organism: Candidatus Epulonipiscium sp. (assembly GCA_012518815.1). GTDB lineage: Bacteria > Bacillota > Clostridia > Lachnospirales > Defluviitaleaceae > JAAYML01. The sequence continues at coordinate 15,875 of JAAYRK010000039.1, forward strand.
GGTCTTCCAACCGTCTCCATGATTAATCACTACAGTTATTCCTGTGTCGGCTTCTTTTTTTACTGTTTCAACTCGTCCCTTAGCTGCAGCTTTTACTTCTTCATTTTCTGCAGCAGCAATACAAACTGCAGGATGCACCCTATATTCTTCTAAAGTCTTATCATATACTAGTTTATCCGAGCTAAAATCCATTACTATTTCACCATAAGAAGGCCATTGAATAATGGTATCTTCACTAAATGAAAAAGTCTCTACTGTTTCTTTATCTGGCTCTTCATCAATTAAAGAAACAACTTTTTCATCTTCTTTAGTTTCTTCAGCGACAGGTAAAGGAATTATATTATTATTTGTTTCATTATTTGAGGCAATAATAACCTCTTCTTCAGCAGCTAAATCTTTGCTTTCTTCTTTTGCTGTTTCTTCCTCCGTTAATATTAAATCTTCTGCAGTAGCAGTTCCTGAACCTGCTATATCTTCATTTGTAATGTCTAAATCATTTTGGTAAGCATTAATAGTGCCTACATCTTCTAAATCAAAAGTTCCGTATTCTTCATCTAAGTCGATATAGTTTTCTTCATTTACTTTGTCCAAAGTATTTAAATTATTTCTAGTAATAAATGTTGTAACTAAGATAGTTAATATACATAATGATAAAATAACATAATAACCTTTCTTATTAAAATACGTCCAAAATTTATTATTTTTCATACTATACACCTCCGTGTATAGTATAACCTAAGCTAAAACAAGCTATTCATCTTTAAAAATATTTCCCTCAATGTCCTCTAATGATTTAATCTCAACGTCTTTATAATAATGTTTTAATATTTCAATATAAGTCTTACCTTCTTTAGCCATATAATTAGCCCCGTATTGACTCATACCGGCACCATGCCCATACCCCTTTGTAATAAAAATAAGATAATCCCCTTCTTCTTTGATTGAAAAACAGCTTGATTTGAGATTAAATAAATTCCTTACCTCTTCTCCAGAAAAAATTTTGTTACCTATTTGAATCTTTTTTATGTACCCTCCACTGCTTCTTTCTATAATTTGAATTTGTCCAACCAAATCCTGAATAATAATGTCTGGATATTTGTTCTTTAAAGCTTCAACTATTTCTTCCTTTGATAATTTCTTTTCTTCCATAAAAGCAGGAGAATCTTCTTCCCCTATACTTTCTACACTTTGTAAATAAGGAACATCTACTTGCCATATATCCTTAGCACTTTGGGTAATTCCTGCACTAGTAGAATGAAAAACAGCCTCAATAGGTTCTTCTTCATAAACCAAAATTTCCCCTTTTGTATCATCAACAGCCTGAGAAATTTTATTATAGTATGTATAAAAATTATCTCCCCATTTTTGCTTTAATTTCTCTTGAGATAAATATGCCTGTCCCTTAACAGAATCCGTTGAAATATCTGCCTTATCTTTATTATTATTTTGCCTCATTTTTCTAATTGCATAAGTCCTAGCCGCTACCCCTTGAGCCTTTAAAGCTTCCAATTCAAAAGAAGCCGGCATTTCCGCAGCTACTACACCTTTAATATATTCTTCAAACTCAATTTCCATAATTTCTTGACTTTCTTCATCTAAGACCTTAATAAGCCGTATACTAGTCCCAACATTAGTTTTTTCATCATTTTTTACTATTTCATCAGTCTTATTCCCTTCAAAAAACAAAGTAATTAAAGCAGGTAGTCCTATAATTGCAAAAAAAATCATTAAAAAAAGAATGCTTAGTTTTTTCAAGCTATCCCTCCTGCGACAATCTACTTGTACATTTATATGAAATATTTATAAATATCATTCTTAAAAAATTACAAGCAGTCCTAGAGCATTCTTTTTTTATAAATAAAAACCTCCAGAAAAAATCTGAAGGTTATTTTACCTTTTCCAAATTAGCACCTAGAGCTATTAACTTTTTATCAATTTCAGAATATCCTCTTTCAATATGATAAATATCACTAATTTCAGTTGTTTCATCTGCTATTAAAGCTGATAGAATCAAAGAAGCACCAGCTCTTAAATCCGTTGCCCTAACCTGAGTACCTGTAAGTTTCTTAACTCCTTCTATAATGGCACTTCTACTTTCTATTTTAATCTGTGCTCCCATCCTTTTTAATTCTCCAACATGCATAAATCTATTTTCAAAAACAGTTTCAATTACCATACTTGTTCCTTCTGCAATACTTAAAAGACTCATAAAAGGAGCTTGCATATCCGTAGGAAATCCAGGATAAGGTAAAGTCTTAATATCTACAGATTTTATGATATCCCTTCCGCAAACCCTTATTCCTTTTTCGCTTTCAACTACATCTACATTACATTCCTTAAGTTTTGCGATAACAGGCTTTAAATGATCACTAACGACGTTTTCAAGAAAAATTTCTCCCCTTGTAATAGCTCCGGCAACCATAAATGTACCTGCTTCAATCCTATCAGGAATTACATTATGATTAGTACCTTTAAGACAATTAACACCATTTATTTTAACAGAATCCGTGCCTGCTCCCCTTATATCCGCACCCATTGCATTTAGGTAATTGGCAAGATCAACAATCTCAGGCTCAACAGCTGCATTTTCAATAATAGTAGTGCCTTCTGCATAAACAGCTGCCATAATAATATTTTCCGTAGCTCCGACACTGGGAAAGTCTAAATAAATCTTAGCTCCCTTTAGCTTAGCTGCATATGCTTCTACATATCCATTTTGTTGTATTATTTCTGCACCTAAAGCAGCAAAACCTTTAAGATGAAGATCAACTGGCCTGCTTCCAATAGCACAACCTCCAGGAAGAGGAACTTTTGCTTTTCCTATTCTTGCAAGAAGAGGACCCATCACCAAAAAAGAAGCCCTCATTTGGCTGGCCAAATCATAAAGTGCCTCATATTCAGTAATATTATCTGCACAAATATCTATTATACCTTTTGTTTTATCCCATTTAATATCTGCTCCAAAATGCTTTAATAAATCCTGCATAATAACAACATCTTTTAGATTAGGAATATCTCCAATCCTGCTTTTGCCTTCTGCAAGCAAAGAAGCTGCAAGGACAGGAAGAACAGAATTTTTAGAACCACTTATTCTAACAGTACCTCTTAACGGCGGACTTTTCCGTACTATTAGCCTCATAGATTTACTCTTTCCTTTCTAGTATTCTACGGTAATTAAAGGAGTTGCAAAATAAAGATATGTTTTATCCTCATATTCATTATAACGAAATGCACAATTAACATTAATTTTTTTATTGTTAGAAACAATATAATCATCGATTAATCTAGTATATCCATATGCACTATAAATCTTTCCTGTATCATAAACATCTTCTACTTTAGCATTAATATTTCTCATAATTCTTTGGCATACCTTTTCCTTTTCTTCTCTGGTTAAATTTCCATCCATATTGCCCATGATAGTAATATTAGTATTAGATATAATACCATTTTGGGCATAAATCTCATCAAGTTTTTCTTTAAGATAAACTAGTCCTTTGTACTTGTCATATAAAATAATATCAATAATTAAATAAGTGCTAGCTGTATCATACTTAATAGATTGTACTTTTACTGTAGTTTTAGCATTTTTCGAAACCCTAACAACAGTTATTTCTTTAAGACTTTCACTATCCTTTTCTTCAATATTATCAAAATGATAAATCTCTAAAGCATCAGTGATTTTTTGGGATAAATTCCTCATATCCTCTAGACTTGAAAAAGAATTGCTTACGGTCCCCCAAGTATTAACGTTAACTTGAATAGGCTGAAAGTTAGAATCATTAAAAGTAGTAACTAAAGTTTCTTCCTCAATCTTATTATTTCCTTTTTCTAAAAAAGATACACTATAAAGAATTAGTAAAACAACTAAAAAAATACTATATTTTCTCTTCATATTATCCTCCACCTAAATTAAAAGTCACTTAATTAAATTATGGACAACTAATAATCATTTATTCATTTGGTAGAATTTTTTAGAAACAAATATTTTTCCAATAAATTTCAAAATTTTATTGACTTTTATGGTAATATTTTCTATTATATTGATATAGGGAGAGGATTTCATAACTATCAATTATTTAATATATTCTTAATTATTACAATTCTAATTTGTCTTATAAACTTCTCATAAAACAAAAAAGTAGGGCTTTACCCTACAACTAAAATTATTAAAGCTTTGCTATATATATTTTTTTTTTACATTTAAATATTACACTAACATAAAAACCATATTTGCTAAAGAAAATTTCCAACTTATCTTGAATTCTAGAGGAATATTCTTTACAAATATGGTCTAACTGTTTTTAATCAGTATACTGACTTAATTCCAACCTCACTAAAGCCCTCTTTAGTGCAGCCTCAGCTCTAGCAATATTAATGTCTGCTGTCTTTATAGCTAACCTTTCCTCGGCTCTTCTTTTTGCAGCCTCAGCTCTTTCTTTATCAATTTCATCGGGCCATTCTGCAGCATCAGCCAAAATAGTAATCCTATCAGGTTGAATCTCAGCAAAACCACCAATTAATGTTGCTTTTTTTTCCTGTTCACCTTGCTTTATTTTAATAATCCCAATAGAAAGAATAGTAGTTAAAGGTGTATGGCCGGGAAGTACACCCATATCCCCTTCAATCGTTCTAAAAATAGCCATATCTACCTCTTCATCAAAAAAATTCTTTTCTGGTGTAATAATTTTAAGCAAAGTTTTCTTATTCGCCATACAATCACCACCTAGTGCTCTCTACAGAGCTTTCGCCTTTTCAACTGCATCATCAATGGTACCAACCATATGAAATGCTGCTTCTGGAAGATTGTCGTGTTTTCCTTCTAAAATTTCTTTAAATCCTCTTATAGTTTCAGATGTAGGTACATATTTTCCGGGCATTCCGGTAAAGGTTTCAGCCACAAAGAAGGGTTGTGACAAGAAACGCTGTACCTTTCTTGCACGATTTACAATTAGCTTATCTTCTTCAGACAATTCATCCATACCCAACATAGCAATAATATCTTGAAGTTCCTTATATCTTTGAAGAACTTCTTGAACACCTCTTGCAACCCTATAATGCTCTTCTCCCACAATAGCAGGATCCAATATTCTTGATGTAGAATCAAGTGGGTCTACTGCAGGATAAATTCCAAGCTCAACAATATCACGGGAAAGTACCGTAGTTGCATCAAGGTGAGCAAAAGTAGTTGCAGGAGCTGGGTCTGTTAAGTCATCTGCAGGCACATAAATAGCTTGAACTGATGTAATTGAACCTCTTTTGGTTGAAGTAATACGCTCTTGAAGAACACCTACCTCAGTTGCAAGAGTAGGCTGATAGCCCACAGCACTAGGCATACGTCCAAGTAGAGCTGATACTTCAGAACCAGCTTGGATAAAACGGAATATATTATCAATAAATAACAAAACATCTTTTCCAGTTTTATCTCTAAAATATTCCGCCATAGTTAAACCTGTAAGCCCTACCCTCATTCTTGCTCCTGGAGGTTCATTCATCTGACCAAACACCATTGTAGTCTTATCCAATACCCCTGAATTCATCATTTCATAATAAAGGTCGTTTCCTTCTCTCGTTCTTTCACCAACACCTGTAAAAACAGAATAGCCACCGTGCTCAGTAGCAATATTTCTAATAAGTTCTTGGATAAGTACTGTTTTACCTACTCCAGCACCACCAAAAAGACCAATCTTACCACCTTTGGAATAAGGACACAATAGGTCTACTACCTTAATACCTGTTTCGAATATTTCAATATCTGTTGATTGCTCCGAAAATTCAGGTGCTGGCCTGTGAATAGACCACCTTTCCTCAACTTCTGGTGCTGGTTTATTATCAATTGGCTCTCCAACAACATTAAAAATTCTACCAAGGGTCTTTTCACCAACAGGAACCCTAATAAAATCTCCAGTATCCCTTGCTTCCATTCCTCTCATCAGACCATCAGTAGAAGTCATAGCTACACATCTTACAATATCGTCCCCAAGATGTTGAGCAACTTCTGCAGTTAATACTTCTCCATTCTGATTCTCAATAATTATGGCATTATTAAGAGCAGGAAGATGTTCAGGGGAAAACTTTATATCTAATACAGGGCCTATTACCTGTACAATTTTCCCTATATTTGCATCCGCCATGGTTTTCACTCCTTCACTGAATTAATGACTTTATTTTAAAGCTTCAGCTCCACCTACTATTTCAGTTATCTCCTGCGTAATTGCAGCTTGCCTTGCTCTATTGTAATGTAAAGTTAAATCATCAATAATTTCTTTAGCATTTTCCGTAGCCGAATCCATCGCAGTCATCCTTGCCCCTTGCTCGCTGGCGGCAGCTTCAATCATAGCTCCATAAATAACACTTGCTATATATCTAGGAATAATATAATCCAACACTCCTTCAGGGGAAGGTTCATATATCATTAAAGTGCGTTTTTGTTCTTTACTTTCATCCTTAAAATCTGAATTATCAACAGGCAGTAGTCTCTTTAAAACTGGTTTTTGTTCAATTGTGGACTTAAAAGTTGTATAGACCAAATATACTGAATCTACCTTTCCTTCTAAGTACAATTGCATTATTGACTCTTCAATTTCTCTAGCATTCGAATACTGAGGATTTTCTGAAAGCCCCAAATACGAATTGTAAATCTTGTATCCTCTTCTATCAAAGAAGTCTCTTGCCTTTCTGCCTATTGTAAGGACTTCTATATCATTTTTATTGCCTTTTTCCATATGTTCAAGGGCTAATTTACATACATTATTATTATATCCTCCTGCCAATCCTCTGTCTGAAGCAATTACAATATAGATTGTTTTCTTAATTTCTCTTTGTTCTAGATATGGATGGCTTATGCCCTTAGTACTACTCATAATAGAAGAGATTGTATTTTGCACTATGTTAAAAAAAGGTCTCGTTGTTTCTAAATCTCTTCTTGCTTTTTGCATTTTAACAGTTGAAACCAATTTCATAGCTTTTGTAATCTGGCTTGTACTATTTACACTTTTAATCCGTCGTTTAATATCACGCATGGAGGCCATTATAACACCCCCTTACATTTCGTTTTTAAAAATTTTTTTAAATTCATTTATTGCACTATCAATTTTATTTTCTAATTCACTATCTATTTTTCTTTGGGCTTTTAAAGTATCAACGATATCTGAATACTTAGTGTCAACAAACTCTAAGAATTCTTCTTCAAATCTTATAATGTCTGCAACATCAATATCCATCAAATATTTTTTAGTTACAGCAAATAAAATTAATATTTGATGTTCAACAGACATAGTCTTGTATTGAGCTTGTTTTAAAACTTCAACTATCCGTTCTCCTTGAGCGAGTGCATCTCTTGTAGATTTATCCAGTTCGGAACCAAACTGTGCAAAAGCAGCTAAATCCCGATACTGAGCTAATTCTACACGGATAGGTCCTGCAATCTTTTTCATAGCTTCTACTTGTGCAGCTCCCCCTACCCTTGATACAGAAAGCCCAGGGTTTATAGCAGGACGAATTCCTGCATTAAATAATTCTGTTTCAAGATATATCTGCCCATCAGTAATAGAAATCACATTAGTTGGAATATATGCAGATACGTCTCCATCTTGAGTTTCGATAATTGGAAGTGCTGTTAAAGAGCCACCTCCCCTTTCATCGGAAAGCTTTGCAGCTCTTTCAAGAAGTCTTGAATGTAGATAAAAAACGTCCCCAGGATAAGCTTCTCTTCCTGGTGGTCTTCTAAGCAATAAAGACATAGCACGATAAGCTACAGCATGCTTAGAAAGATCGTCATATATTATCAATACATCCTTGCCTTCTTCCATCCATTCTTCTCCCATAGCACATCCTGCATAAGGAGCAATATATTGAAGTGGAGCAAGTTCACTGGCAGTAGAAGATACTACCGTTGTATAATCCATTGCTCCGTTTTCTTCAAGAACCCTTACTATCTGTGCTACAGTAGATGCTTTTTGTCCTATTGCAACATAAATACATAAAACATTTTGTCCTTTTTGATTTATAATCGTATCTATAGCTATAGCAGTTTTACCTGTTTGACGGTCTCCTATAATTAATTCCCTTTGACCTCTTCCTATAGGTACCATTGAATCAATTGCTTTAATACCTGTTTGAAGAGGAGTATCTACAGATTGTCTTTCAATAACTCCAGGAGCTATTCTTTCTATAGGTCTATACTTTATAGAATTAATAGGTCCTTTTCCATCAATAGGCTGTCCTAGTGCATTAACAACACGTCCAATAAGAGAATCACCTACTGGAACTTCAACTACTCTACCTGTAGATTTTACTATGTCTCCTTCTTTTATCCCTTCATCAGATCCAAGAAGAACCGCCCCAATATTATCCTCTTCTAAGTTTAAGGCCATTCCATATACTCCACCAGGGAATTCAAGAAGTTCCCCAGCAATAGCCTTTTCTAAACCATGAATTCTTACGATTCCATCTCCAACTTGCAAAACAGTACCAACATTTGATATTTCTAATTTTGATTGATAATTCATTATTTGTTTCTTAATTACAGCACTGATTTCTTCCGGTTTGAGATTCATATTTTCTTACACCCCTTTATACCAGTTGCGAATCATAAAGGCTTGCCTTCAAAGATTGAAGCTTGCCTCCTATACTTGCATCTAATATGCTATCGCCAACTCGGATTATAAGTCCTCCAATAATTGATTGATCTATTTGTGTTTCAATTTGAACTTGCTTTTTTAAACTATTAGTAAGCTTAGCCTTAATTAGATTAATTTGCTCATTAGACAACGCTACTGCAGTTATCACCGTTGCAGTAACAATACCTTTATATTCTTTTATCCGATTTAAAAAGGAATTTAAAATATCCAAGATGTATTCTTCTCTATTTTTACGGATAATTAATACCAAAAGTCCCATGATTTCATCCGATACCTTTGATTCAAATACCTTTTTTAAAAGCTCAATTTTTTCGTCAGCTACAATTTGAGGATGTTGCAAAATCTGCATAAAATCCTTTTCAGAATTTAAAATTTCATAAAGGTTGTGTACTTGATTTTCAAATTCATTAATCTTATTACTTTCAACAGCTAAATCAAACAAGGCTTTTGCATATCGGCTGGAAATTAGTTGTTCCATGATACATCCCCCATTTTAGAAATGGCTTCATCAATTAAAGCTTTTTGCTTTTGCTCATCTATAGATTCCGCAACAAACTTCTCGGCTATTAAAGAAGCTATTTCTATTATTTCTTTTTTCATTTCATCTTGTACTTTTGCCTTTTCTCTTTCAATATCAGCTAATGCCCTGTTTCTTATAATTTCTGACTCTTTTCTTGCTTCTTCAATAATGCTATCTTCTTTTCTTAATGCCTTTTCTCTTGCTTCTTTTAAAATAGCATCTGCTTCTTCTTGAATCTTTTGCAATTTTGCTTCATATTCTTCTTTTAATTTTAATGCTTTTTCTTCTTCTGATTTAGCAAAATCAATTTGTTCCTTTATTCTTTCAGAACGCTTTTCCATGAAATTAGTTAATGGTTTAAAAAGAAGCTTCCCAAGTACAAAAAAGAGAATAAGTGTATTTATAAGTTGAATTATTAAACTAAATAAAAATTGCTTATCAAAACTAAGAAGACTTCCGCCCAAGAGAAAAATCCTCCTTTCTCTGTCTAACCTTCTACAAAAAGATTTATTATAAAACTAGTTTTACCATATGAAATGAAGGGGATTGACCCCTTCATAATTATTGGCCTAATAAAGAAAGATATCTTGTTATTAAAGGATTAGCAAATAATAAAATCATAGCAACAACTAAACCATAGATACCTGTTGTTTCTGCAACTGCATCACCTAATAAAAGAGTTCTTGTAATATCACTTTGTGCTTCAGGTTGACGTGCCACAGCCTCAGTAGCTTTACCTGCTGCATATCCTTGACCAATTCCAGGTCCTATACCTGCGATCATTGCAAGTCCCGCCCCTATTGCTGAACATGCTAAAATTAAAGCTCTTCCATCGATACCTTCCATTATAAATTCCTCCTTAATTCATATAAATAATAATTTCTTAATTTTTATCATAAAACTACTTTCTTTAAGAAAATAGCTTGTTACTAATAAATAATTACTCTTGAATTGCACCAGAGACAAATATCATGCTTAACATAACAAAAATAAATGCCTGCAATACCCCTGAAAATACATCAAAATATACATGCAACACTGCCGGAATCCCTATTTGAAGTAGTCCTGGTAAAGCAGCATAAATAAGTCCCATAATTATAACGCCTCCAACAATATTACCAAAAAGACGAAAACTAAGAGATACAGGATTAGCTAATTCTCCAATTACATTTAAAGGGAGCAGAAATGGCAGTGGATCTAAAAAACCTTTTAAATAATTTTTAATACCGCCAGTTTTAATTCCATAATACTGAACCATTAAAAAAGTCATTAAAGCCATTGCAAAAGTTGTAGACAAATCTGATGTAGGCGGCCTCATGCCAAGAAGACCCCATAGATTTGAAAAAAGAATAAATAAAAACACACTTCCATAAAATGAAGCAAATCTTTTATTCCTTTCACCCATAGTACTTATAGTAAATGAATTAACAACTTCGACAATTAGCTCTATTACATTTTGAAAGCCTTTTGGAATTGCCTTAAAACGGGAAATATAAAATCTAACAACTAAAGCAAGTATGATAAGAACAAGCATTACTATCCATGTGCTTATAATACTTTGAGTAATATAAAACTCTTCTCCTCCAATATGAACTGGTAAGACATATTTGTTGGAAAAATCTAAACCTTCCAAGGCCTACACTCCCTTCCTAGATTATTGCCAAATAATTAGTGTATATTTCCAATAAAAATATACTATTTTGAGTTATTAGGCTTCTTTTTATCTGTAATCAGCGTTAAGTAAACAGAAGCTTTTATTGTAAATAATCCTATTATAGTACCAGCCAAACTAATACTTGGCTCAATTGCTGCAATAAAAAGTAAAAGAGCTGTTATGAAATATCTGATATAATATTGAGATATTGTATAATTCTTTGCTTTTATAAAAGTCATTTTTATAGCTTTTTTTATAGTAGCATTTATTAGAAGTAATCGCAAAATTGAAAAGATAGTACCAAATAAAAGACCCTTTACCCAAACTAACGGTTCATTCACAAAAAAAAGTCCTATTACTCCTATTAAAAAACTAATAGCTAATATCTGAAGAATGAGCCGTTTCATTGTTTTTAATCCTTTCTTTTATCTCCATTCTTAAAAGTTTTTGTAGTTAAAACAAACAAATTACGAAAAGCTGCTCCTATTCCTAATATGGAAAATATTATAAGAAATAATGCACCAGTATTAAATTTACTATCAATAAAGTGACCAATTATAATACAAAATATTATTGGAAGTGCCATCATAATACCGATTTGTGAAATCAAAGAAAACGCTGCAAGAATATTGGTTTTTTTCTTCATATATTCCACCTTATGCAAGGTTAATTTTTCAGATATTATAAATTATACACGTTTATCCTTTTAGTGTCTACAATACTATTTTCAAATTATGATAAAATCTTTAGGTCTTTTATCAATCTTTCCAAAGCTGTATAATATTGCATCTACGATTCTTTTTGAAGCAAATCCGTCACCAAAAGGATTTTTGGCTTCTGTCATTCTTTTATATTCTTTTTCATCTTGTAAAAGTTCTGATGCCAAGGTAAAAATTTTATTTTCATCAGTTCCTGCTAGCTTTAATGTACCAGCTTTTATTCCTTCTGGTCTTTCAGTTACATTCCTAAGAACCAATACTGGTTTTTTCATAGATGGAACTTCTTCTTGTAGTCCTCCTGAATCTGTAAGCACAAGATAGGACAAATTCATTAAATTATGCATATCTTTTAAGTCCAAAGGATCAATTAAATGAATTCTTGAATGATTTCCCAAGATAGGATAAACAGTCTCTCGTACAGCAGGATTTTTATGGACTGCATAAACCACTTCTACATCGTCAAATTCTTCTACTAATCTATATACCCCTCTACAAATATTTTTTAGAGGTTCTCCAAGATTTTCTCTTCTATGGGCCGTCATTGTTATTACTCTTTTATTTTTATAATCAATTTCATTTAAAATAGGTAAAGTAAAAGTATAATTATCTTCAATAGTTGTCTTTAGGGCATCAATAACTGTATTTCCAGTAATAAAAATTTGTTCTTCGTCTATAGCTTCTTTTAATAAATGTTCTTTTGCTAAAGGAGTTGGTGAAAAATGGAGGTCTGTAAGTGAACCTGTAAGTTTTCTGTTCATTTCCTCAGGGAAAGGCTGATATTTATCATAAGTTCTAAGACCTGCTTCTACATGGCCTACTTTTACTTGATTATAAAATGCCGCCAAGGCTCCAACAAAGGTAGTACTAGTATCCCCATGAACTAAAACAATATCAGGAAGCACTTCTTTTATTACTCTATCAAGACCTTCTAAGGCATGAATAGTAATATCCTTTAGAGTTTGTCTTTCTTTCATAATATCCAAATCATAATCTGGTACTATATCAAAAACCTCAAGAACTTGGTCTAACATTTCCCGATGTTGTGCAGTAACACACACAATACTTTCTATGCCATCAGTTTTTTCTAATTCTTTTACTACAGGTCCCATTTTAATAGCTTCAGGTCTTGTCCCAAAAATGCTCATTACTTTAATTGACATTAATTTTCCAACCTTTCATTATTTCATTATATATAATTAATAATATTTAATCATATACTCTTTATTTCTGCAACATAGATTAGCTATATATAGGGATTAATGACTATTTATAATAGGGTTTAAATTTAAAATACTTTGAAAGTTTAATAAAATTAAGCATTTTAAAAAGACATACTAAAAGTATGTCTTTTTTATAATTATTTATTCTTTGTAATCATATATAGCACTATTCCCATAGCTATAAAGACTCCAAAGGCCATTTGTGTATCCTTATTAGCTAACAGTATTCCAATTATTCCAAATCCTCCGCTTATACCATAAAGAGTAATTACAGCTCTCTTTTGACTATATCCCTTGTCCACTAAGCGATGATGAAGATGTCCCCTATCCGCTTCCATGATAGGTCTTCTAGTAAGAATCCTTCTAAATATCGCAAAAGTTGTATCAAAAATCGGAAGAGCTAAAACTAATACTGCAATAATTATTGTAACAGCCGTATATCCTTTAATAAGTCCTTGTATTGAAGTAACTGCCAATACATAACCTAAAAAAGTAGATCCTGTATCTCCCATAAATATCTTTGCAGGATTAAAATTATAAGGTAAAAATCCTAAACAAGAGCCTGCCAGTGCCGCAGTTAATAAAGCTGCAACAGGTCCTATAGGATTTGGAGAAAACATAGATAAAATCATAAGACATATGGCTGCAATAGAAGATACACCTGCAGCTAATCCATCTAAACCGTCAATTAAGTTAACGGCATTAGTAATTCCCACAATCCAGAGCAATGTAATAGGTACACTTATATTTTGTAATAGCAAAATATTACTTTCTGCAAAAGGCCAAGTAACAAACTCAATTCTAATATCAGAATAAATAACTACTAAAGCTGCAATAATCTGTACCAACAATTTTAATTTAGCATTAAGATTATAAATATCATCAAAAAATCCTAATAAAAATATAATCATTCCTCCAATAAGGAGTCCTGAAATTTGTTTCCATTCAAAGGCTTCAATGGATGGAGTAATCAATATAACAGTAAGTATAAATCCTAAAAAAATTGCTATTCCACCCATTCTAGGCATTGGCTTTTTATGCATCCCTCTATCTTTAGGTTGGTCTACTGCTCCAACTTTAAAAGCAATAAACTTACTTAAGGGAGTAGTAAGCAAACTTATTAAAAAAGCCATAGCAAAAGCAATTAAATATATATAAAATTTTTCTTGAATTATAATTCCTTGAAGCAATTTCATCGGATATCGTCTCCTTAAAAAATCCGTTATTAATATTTTTCCCTATTCTTAATATAATAAATCATGTATATTGTTACATGAAAAATTATATATCATAATAACGGTCAATTCCATATAATATTAAATCGTAATTATGTACTTTAATAAAGCTTAATTTTAATTTTTGTTAAATTATAACAATATTTTGTTAGACTTATTATATCACATTATGTAATTTGTAAATAATTAGTCATGTATATTCTATGTTTTTATGTATTAGTTGTCAAATTAAATTTTTATTACATCATATTTTTTAAAAAACCGATACTTAAAAAGTACCGGTCTCCATATTTTTATCCTTTAAAATTTATAACTTCTATTCCTGCTTCCTCTAGAAGCTCTTTAGAAAGTTCGTCAGGATAATCTCCTTTAAACACTATTCTTTTTATTCCTGCATTAATTGCCATTTTTGCACACATCACACAAGGTTGATGAGTAACATATAAAGTTCCTCCTTGCACCGATATACCATACATAGCAGCTTGCACAATGGCATTTTGTTCTGCGTGAAGAGCACGACAAAGCTCATGTCTTTGCCCTGAAGGAATTTGTAATTTTTCTCTTAAACATCCCACTTCTTCACAGTGAGAACAACCAGTAGGAGCCCCGTTATATCCTGTTGATAATATTCTTTTATCATTTACAATAAGTGCACCAACCTGTCTTCTAAGACAAGTTGATCTTTCTTTAATCAAATCGACTATTTCCATAAAATATTCGTCCCAACTAGGTCTCACATAATCCCCCCAACTACTTAGTTCCAAACAATCTGTCTCCGGCATCTCCTAAACCTGGAACTATATATCCGTGCTCATTTAATCTTTCATCCAAAGCAGCAACATAAATGTCTACATCCGGATGATCATTTCTTAGCCTTTCTACTCCTTCTGGAGCAGCAATAAGGCATAAAAATCTTATCCTTTGTACTCCCTTGTCCTTAATAAATTTAATAGCTGCAGATGCCGAACCACCTGTTGCTAGCATTGGATCTAAAACAAATATATCTCTTGTAGGGGAATCATAGGGCAATTTACAATAGTACTCTACAGGTTCTAGTGTTTCTGGGTCTCTATATAATCCTATATGTCCAACCTTTGCCGCAGGTATTAAATTAAGCATACCGTCAACCATTCCTAAGCCTGCCCGTAAAATAGGAACAATTCCTAATTTTTTACCCGCCAAAGCTTTTGCTTGTGCCTTTGCAACGGGAGTTTCCACTTCAATTTCTTTTAAAGGTAAATCTCTAGTTGCCTCATAGCACATAAGCATAGATATTTCCTCAACTAACTCTCTAAACTCCTTTGATCCTGTTGCTTTATCCCTTAGCATAGAAACCTTATGCTGAATAAGGGGATGTTCCATTACATGTACTTGCCCCATGTTATTCCTCCTTACTTATTTCTATTATTCTTCAATTTGTGAGATACGTCTTACATGTCTTTCATCATTAGAAAATTCAGTTCCTAAAAATGTCTCAACTATTTTAATTGCAAGTCCGGGACCAACTACTCTTGCTCCTAATGCCAATATGTTTGCATCATTATGTTCCCTTGTTGCCTGAGCTGAAAAACAATCATGACAAAGAGCTGCTCTGATACCTTTAATCTTATTGGCAGCAATAGATATACCTATTCCCGTACCGCAAATTACTATACCTTTTTCACATTCTCCATCAATTACAAGTTTAGCTACTGCCTTACCAAATTGTGCATAGTCACAAGACTCTTCGGAATTACATCCTACATCTTTATATTCAATATTATTTTCCTTAAAATATTTTATTATTTCCTGTTTTAAAGTATACCCACCATGGTCACTTCCTATAGCTATCATATTCTAGTCCCTCCATTTTTGATTTAATTTTTTCTTTTTATAATAACACTTCTATAACGCCATAGCAAACCATAATTTAACACATCTTGCTTAGTTTTTGCATAAGTTTTTTAATTAAATCTTCTATACTATTTGCACAATCTTTATATACTTTTAGACTAGCTCCAAAAGGATCTTCTACATCACCTGATTCACCAACAAATTCTTTTAAAGTAAATATTTTATCAGTATAGTTTGAAAATCTGTTAATTAAGTCTCTTTTATGATTGTTTGTCATAGTTAAAATAATATCCGCATTTTTAATATCATCTTCTAGTATTGCTTTTGAAATATGATTAGTTAAATCAAGTCCATATTCCTTCATAGCTTCAATGGCATGAGGACTGGCATTAGAAGGGAAAAATACAGCAATCCCTCTTGAGCTAATATCTAACTCCAGAGAGTTTTTCTTTGCTTCATCTTTTGCTAAAACTTCCGCCATAGGACTTCTGCAAGTATTACCTGTACATAAAAATATTATTTTCTTTATACAATTCGCCATATAATCCACCTCTAAACCTTTAAAATATTATGACCTGCTGCCTTTTTTAGCCTGTTCATAATTGCAAAGCCTATTTTCTCATAGGAAAAGCTTTCTGAAAGGATAATTTCCACTCCCTCTTCATCAAAAGCTCTTAAGCAGTCAAACAACTTAGCTGCAATAGTTTCTGGCTTATTTCTGTCACCAACAGACAATATAAAGCCTGTCTTATAATTGTTTTTTGTTTGTTCTGTAGCCATTATTCCTACCCTTATATTTTGTTTTTGCTTTTCTTCTGCTAAGGACTTAATTTTTTTTATAACTTTATTTATTTCTCCCTCTACAATAATAACTTGTGCCTTTGGAGCATAATGCTTATATTTCATTCCTGGTGACATAGGAGTAGAAAGAAGCTCTTTATCAGAAATAATTGCTGGATCAATTAAAACTTCTCCTATAGCCTCTTCCAACATTTCCCTTGTAATGCCTCCTGGTCTTAGAATGGTAGGAATATCTCCAGTAACATCTAAAACCGTAGATTCTAGTCCGACTTTTACCTCTCCTCCATCTAAAATCATATCAACTTTTCCATTTAAATCTTTTATTACATGAGAAGCATTTGTCGGGCTTGGTCTTCCAGAAATATTAGCAGAAGGGGCGGCTATAGGAACTCCTGAATATTTTATTAGTTCTCTTGCAATTTTATTATCGGGCATTCTTATAGCCACAGTAGAAAGTCCAGCAGTAATAGTATCAGGAATTAAGTTAGACTTAGGAAAAATAAGAGTAAGGGGTCCTGGCCAAAACAAATCCATTAACATTTGAGCCTTTAGTTTTACAGATTCCACAAGGGAATATAATTCTTTATTTGAAGATATATGCACAATAAGTGGATTATCAGAAGGTCTTCCTTTTGCATTATATATTTTCTCGACACTTTTTTCATTTAATGCATTAGCCCCTAAACCGTAAACAGTTTCAGTAGGAAAAGCAACAATTCCACCATCTTTTATTATTTTAGCAGCTTGTTTAATTATTTCTAAATCCATATTATCATAATCAATAGTTCTAATTATCGTCTCCATATTTCTCTTCCTTTGTGTCAGTCTTCCTTGTTTATTTTACCCTTATTGTATCATAGAATTCAACTAAAGTATTTAATAATCTAATCATTTTTTTACAATCTTTTTATACTCATCCATCATATCTTTTTTAATTTTTATCTTATATGCATTTTTATAAAAAATAATAAGTTTTTTGACGTTATTCGTAACCTTTTGATAAAACTCCCCATATATTATAGTATAACAATTTAAAATAAGGGGGTAATAATATGTCAAAGGCTACTGTTTTTTCTAGTGGAAATTTTCATGCTCTTCTTTCAAAGTATATTGGTGAAACTGTTACAATCTTTACTGCTAGCGGAGGTCAATCTGGTTCTGGATTTACAGGAGTTGTTCTTGGAGTAACTGACTGCTGCGTAAGACTTCTTACTCGTATTGGTCCTCCTCCTGGTTGTTCTCTTGGCAACTCTTGTGCAGGCTTTAATCCTAGCTGTGGATATGGTGGACATTATCCTTACGGAGCTTATGGTTCTTTCTATCCTGCTGACAACGTTGGGGCAATTAATGCAGGAGGTTGGAACGGATATCCTGTTTCTACTGTAGGTTCAATCGCAGATATTCCCATAGATTCTATTGTTTCTTTCGTTCACAATGCTGTATAAGATCCCAATTGTAAAATTTAAAATAATTA